>JBFWQT010000115.1:0-15300 GCA_050249295.1 Planctomycetota bacterium | reverse complement strand
TTGGCGGAGAGGCCATGCTTCCAGGCATTCGTCCGGCTGCGCTGCTTGCCCCTGGCGCTCTTCGGGCCTGTGGAGCGCTGCGCATTGCGCCGGTTGGCGGCGATCTGGGCTTCGGTTGTCATCTTGGTTTGTTTGGGTCCAGGACTCGGTCGGCGGCGGGTGAGCAACACAACACACCCCCTCTGTAATGAGGATTGTCCTATGTCGGGCCCGTTTTTCCGATGCAAGTCGTTGTGGAAGTGGCCTTTAGCCCTGAATCAGCTAAAATTGACCGATGTCAGGATTGGCTTGCCATCGTGAAAGCTCGTGAAGCGTCGTGGAGGTTCGTAGGTGTCGCTCGGCGCACCGTGTCGAGGGTGCATTACATGCCACAAAGGCACGAAGGACACGAAGGACCACAAAGGCTGAAGAGTCAGCACCGCCATCCACCTCGCGAACAACAATCAACCCACCAGGCGAACCGGGACGTCAGTCCCCGGAGGGGCAACCCACGATCAGTCTTGCCGGGAGCCTCGTGCTGCTGAGAAGGACGCGAAAGAGAGATTCACCACAGAGAGCACAGAGAACAAGGCCGCGAGGGCAAGCGAATCGCAGTTCCCGGACTGGCTCTTGAGGTCGAGGCTGCTTCTCACAGCAGCTCGGCAATCCGCTCGATCACCCGGTCCGGCGTGCATGGCGCATTCCCCGGCAGCCCGTCGGTGCGCCAGTCGTGCCACACCGCAAACATGCCCAGCGCCTGCGCCGGCGCAATGTCCATCGCGAGGTTGTCACCGACCATCCACGTCTCGCCGGGCGCTACGTCGAGGCGGTCGAGCACATGCTCGAACACCTCGCGGTCCGGCTTGCCGCGCCCGAACTCGCCCTCGACCACAATCGACCCGAAGAAGTCGCGCAGGCCGAAGCGATCGATCTTGTGCCACTGCTCGCTGGCGGTGCCGTTGGTCACCATGCCGAGCTTCACGCCGTGCTGGTGCAGCCGCTGCACGAGCTCCAGCGCGCCGGGGAACAACTCCAGCAGGTCGAGCGCCAGTGACGTCCGGCGCGTCGCCATCTCGATCACCAGTTCCTCGGTGGCCTGCGCCAGCCCCGCGACGGCCGCGCTGATCACCTTGCGTCGCGCCTCGAACATATTCACGCGCTCGGCCCGGTGCCTGGCGGGGTCGGCCCAGAACGCTGCCGAACTGCGCCGGATCGCGTCGAGCAGGTCGTCGGCTGCAAGCCCGCAACGCCCGGCGTACTCCCCGGCCAGCATCTGCCAGCCGCGTTCGGCCGCGGTACCGTAGGTGATCAGCGTGTCGTCCAGGTCGAACAACACCGCGGTGGGAAGTGCAGCCTGCGACATCTCTTGCAATCCTGCGGCGGGGGCGGCGGGGGCGGCAGAGTGACATGTCGGCGCGCCGTGCACCACCACACCACCACAACATGGGAGCACCTGCGGGAATGAACCGGCGTTGCGCCGGACCGTTCACACCAGCAGAATACGGGCCGGACTCAACGACCACGGCGAAGCTGACGACCCGCGCGCATGAAACTCACCCGATCCAGCAAGTCGCCGGGCGCGTCGCCTGCCACGTCGCGGTGGCGCGAGCCGTTGAGCATCGGGTTCGGCAGCCGCGTGGCGATGGCGCTGGCCGGCATGCTCGCGGCGTTCTGCAGCACCGCCGTGTTCGTCGGCACCGACAAAGGGCAACTGCTCGAGGTCTACCCGATGGCCGTCGGTGCCGTGCTCGTGGCCGTCATCTACCTCGCGCTCGATCCGGGCGCGGCCGGCGCGTCGCTGTTCCGGCGGGTCGCCGCGATGGTCGTCGTCGGTCTGCTGCTGATCGCCACGGTCGCGATCTTCATGAACGACGTGACCAGCAACCGGCAACTCACGCCGGTCTCGGCGGCGCGCGTGAGCCTGCCGTTCTGCGTGTTCATGGCGCTGGCGGGCAACGGCCTGTTCGAGCTGGTCTTCCTGTTCGGCGTTTGCGCGATGACCTACCTGGCCGGCGTGTGGTGCACGGTGCAGGGCCCGGACTTCGTCAGCTGGGTCGTGGTCGGCGTGGCCGCGGCGATCCTGATGCTCGCACTCGGCCTGATCCGTCACGACGTGATGCGCTACCGTCGCCAGGGCCGGGAGCGCGTGCTGCTCGGCCTCGAGCCGCCGAAGGTGCGCGGCCGCTATCCGATCGGTTCGTGGGTCGTCGTGCTTGTGGTGCTGATCGGTCTCTCTCTGAGCACGGCCGCGGCGCTGTTCATGCTGCTGCCACGACCCGGTGCGCCCGATGCAGCGGCCGGCAACTCCGGCGACGGCTCGGCGGTGATCGATGGCGAGACGATTCATCTGCCCGGCGGCGCGGGCGCGACCGGCAACCGGCCGCCCATCACCTCGCCCGGCGACCCGTCGTCCGGTAGCGGCACGAACCCGGCCGGCGGCGCGGGTGCCGTGGGTCTGACCGAGTCGGTCAACAACGATCGCGTCGGCCATCTGCTGCGCACGCCGACGCCGATGTACAGCATCCGCGTGCTGCGCAACGGCGCGCAGACCGACGCGGTGTCGGCCAATCACATCTACCTGCGCTCGATGGTGCTCGACTACTTCGATGGTCGTCGCTGGAGCGTGAGCCCCGCGGCGGCCGATCGCTGGCTGCTGCGCGAGGAGGTCCGTGGCGTGCCCACGCCGCTCGGCGCGTCGATCCTGCCCGACTCGCCGCCGCGCACCGAACAGGCCCGCCGGCTGATGGCCCGGCTCGGCCTCTCGCAATCCGACGGCGCCGGCCGTCACGTACGCATCTTCGAGTTCACGCCGTTGACCGCGAAGCCCGAGGCCACGCTGCCGATGCCCGACCTGACGATGCTCTCGTCGTTGCGGCTCGCGGAGTACAACTCCAACCTCGGCCTGCTGCGCCGCATCGCGCCGTCGCGGATTGACGCGAACGTGTGGCGCCAGCGCGTGGGCGAGGACCAGCCCGGCGAACTGGAAGAAAACGGGCCGTTCGTGATGCACGCGCTCGACTTCCCCGAACGCGACTGGCGCTCGCTGGTGGAAGGCGAGGAGACCACGAGCTGGGCCGGCGACTCGTGCCGCCAGTTGCCGCCGGCGCTCGACCCCGCGTTCGCGCGGCTCGCGGCCGAACTGATGATGCGCGCGCGCGAGCTGATCGGCCGCGAGGCAGTCACCGCGTTCGATCGCGTCGAGCTGGTGATGGCGTGGCTGCAGCCCGAAAACGGCTTCAGCTACACGCTCGACCTGCCGCCGATCCCGCCCGGCATGACCGGCCTGCAGAACTTCCTGTTCAACACGCACCGCGGCCACTGCGAGCTGTTCGCCTCGGCGGCGGCGGTGCTGCTGCGACAACTGCGCGTCAGCACGCGCGTGGTCGGCGGCTATTGCGGTGCCGACGTCGACGCGCGCAACAACCGCTATATCGTGCGCGGCGCGCATGCCCATCTGTGGTTCGAGGTGCTCTACCGCGACTACGGCTGGTTCCCGTACGACCCCACGCCGCGGGCCACGCGCAACGACCTGGTCGATCAGGTCGCGCGCGGCGAGATCGTTGACGACCCGGCGGAGTACATGGGCACCGCCGGCGCGCAGCCGCCGCAGCAGGCGGTGATCACGCCGGACAACACCAACGTGCCGTCGCCCGCGGCCGGTGCCAACGCGCCGCCGGGTGCGGACGACCCGACGCAGTCCGGCAGCCGCAATCTGGTCGGGGCGTTCTCGACCGACAACCAGCGGGAGCTCTGGCGCGAGCTGGGTGCATGGCTGGGCATGCTCGGGCCGGTTGTGTCGTCGCGGGTGGCGATCGTGCTGGCGGTGGTGCTGGTGGTGGCGCTGGTGATGATGGCGCGTCGTCGCCGTCGTGTGCGCAAGGTGCGCGACGTGCGCCGTCAGCTGCGCCCCGTCGACCCGGCACTGCGCGTGTCGTGGTACGAGCAGTTGCTCGACCTGTTGATGCGCTTCGGCCTGTCGCGCCGGCCGAGCGAGACGCCGCAGGAATTTGCGCTGAAGGTGCGCAACCGTCTCGGCGAGTTGGGCGATCCGTTCTGCGCGTTGACCGACTGGTATCAGTTGTTGCGCTACGCCGGCGCGCGGCTCGAGCCGGACCAACAGCAGCAACTGCAGCAGGTGCGCGGCGAGTTCATCAGTGCGTTGCAGTTGCGTCAGCAGGCCCGCGCGACCGCCACCGCCGCCGCGGCGGCCGTTGCAGCGTCGGAGCCCGCCGCGCAGCAAGCGGCCCCGTGAGCTGAACGCAGTTCGTCCAGGTGAGCCGCGCTACGGGATGCCGATGTACTTCTGCGTCTGCACGCTGAGCCGCCACTGCGGGTGCGCCTTGCAGTACGCCACCGCGGCCTGCGTGTTGGCGTCGCGTTGCGGGCCGTCCATCGGCTGCAGGAAGAAGTGGCGGAACGCCAGCGACGCGAACTGCTCCGGCATCGCGCCGGGCTGCGGGTAAACCAGCTTCAACTCGTCACCGGCACGCACAACCAGGTCGGCACCGGCCTTGGGGCTCACGCACAGCCAGTCCACGCCGGGCCTGGGTACCGGCAGCGTGCCGTTGGTCTCCACCGCGACGGCCACGTTGCGCGCGCGGAACGCCTCGATCAGCGGCGCGTCGAGTTGCAGGAAGGGCTCGCCGCCGGTGCACACCACCAGTGCGCGCGTGTCGGCGCCGCCGGTCCACGCGGCCCGCACGGCATCGGCCAGCGCATCGGCCGTGGCAAAGCGACCGCCGCCGGGGCCGTCGGTGCCGACAAAGTCGGTGTCGCAGAAGCGGCAGATGGCCGTCGCGCGATCGGCCTCACGACCGCTCCACAGGTTGCACCCGGCGAAGCGACAGAACACGGCGGCCGACCCGGCCTGCGCGCCCTCGCCCTGCAGCGTCGCGAAGATCTCCCTCACAGCGTAGCTCATGCCGGCCGCTCCTGGTACGCGATCGGATCGCGCAGGCCGGCCTCGGAAAAGCCGCGCAGGCGCAGCTGGCACGAGTCGCAATGGCCGCACGCGGTGCCGTCGGCAGCCGGGTCGTAGCAGCTGTGCGTCAGCGAGTAGTCCACGCCAAGTGCTTTGCCCCGACGGATGATGTCGGCCTTGCTGAGGTTGATCAGCGGTGCATGCACGTGCAGCGCGCGGCCGCCTTCGGTGCTGGCGCGCGTCGCGAGGTTGGCCATGCGCTCCCACGCGGCGATGTACTCCGGCCGGCAGTCGGGGTAGCCGCTGTAGTCGACCGCGTTGACGCCAATGAAGATGTCGTCGGCCGCGAGCACCTCGGCCCACGCCAGCGCGTACGAGAGGAACACGGTGTTGCGCGCGGGCACGTAGGTGACGGGTATGCCGGCCGCCATGGTCGCGTCGTCGCGATCACGCGGGACGTCGATGGTATCGCTCGTCAGCGCCGAACCGCCGAGCCGGCGCATGTCGATGTCGACAATGATGTGCTCGCGTACGTCGTTCGCGGCAGCCACGCGCGCGGCCGCTTGCAGCTCGGTGGTGTGACGTTGTCCGTAGCGGAAACTCAGCGCGTGCAGCGGGGCGAACCCGTCGGCGCGCGCGATTGCCAGCACGGTAGCCGAGTCGAGTCCGCCACTGAGCAGGATCACTGCCGGTCGAGTCATGCGCGCGCTGTGGGTCGTGGCACCGCGTCGTCGTCGTCGTCGCGCGGGATACCACGGCTCGCGACGAACGGAAACCGGCGCGAGCGCGGGCGATCGGGTGGTGGTTGCCCGATCGTCGGGTCGCGGGTCGTGCGCGGTTGCCCACGGGCAGCAGCCCATGGGCTTCAAGCAGCCCTTGGGCTTCAAGCTGCCAGGGCGCGCACCTCGTACCGGCTCAGGCGACCATGCGCTCGAGCCGATCGGCCAGCATCTGGCGGGCGCGGAACAGGCGGTTCTTCACGGTGCCGACCGGGATGCGCAGCGCGGTCGCAATCTGCTCGCACGAGTGCTCGCTGAAGTAACGGCGCTCCACCACCTGGCGGTAGATCGTCGGCAGGTCATCCACCAGGCTGCGCAGGTGCGCCGCCATCTCGGCGTCGCCCAGCACCTCGCCGGGCGCGGGGTCATCCGACGGCAGCGGATACACACTGCTGTCCGGCAGCGGGATCAGCCGCCACCGGTTGGCCGAGCGGCGGAAGTTGCGCGCGCAGTTGCGCACCACCGTCATCAGCCACGGCTTGAGCGGTCGCGCCGGGTCGTAGTGCGGCAGTTGGCGCAGCAGGTGAATGCGACACTCCTGCTCGAGGTCCTCGACCTGGCTGCCGTCGGGCGCGTACTCGACGGCGACAACGTGGATCAGGCCGCCGAAGCGGTCGAGCAACTCGGCCTGCGCGGCCGTGTTGCCAGCGGCGATCTGGTCGACGAGCTGCTCCGGCGTGAGGTCCGGCAGGTCGGCGGGCGCCACCGGCAGCTTGCGGGTGATTCGCGCGACGGCCGCATGGGCGCCGGACCCGAAGGAGGCGCTGTTGCCGCCGGCGCTGATCGTCGGGGTGTGGCTGCTGCTGGAATCGATAAGGTCGAACATGTGGCACCTCGTGGCGAAGTGGGTGGCCGGTGGGCCGCCCGTCGTGCCACACAAGCGCAACCGCCGGGCCAAACGCGGGGATTTACGTAACTCTGTTCATTACAGCATATTGCGCGCATCGGCAGGATGCAGAAGGGCGCCTGACATTGAAAGGAAGTTGCAGTCGGCTGCAAGTTGCCGTCGGCACGGCCAGGCGACCGCCGCCGCCTGGGTTCACCACCCGAGCCACGGCCATCTTGCGGTAGACTGGCGGGTGTCCGTGGCGGGCCCGCGGCACCCGGAGTCAGCATGGCGATCGACAAGCACTACCCGAGGCCGCGCTATGAAGCGGCTGCGCCACCCGCGGTGGGTGCTGCGCCGAGCTTTGCGCGCCGTGGAACACCCGGCGATGCGGTGCGACCCTCCTCCGACATCCAGCGGGCCGAGCGACAGATGCGCCACGACCACATGCGTGCCGCGACACGACACGGCGGCGTGTTGGCGACGACCTCCGATCTTGGCGATGCCATGGTCGGCGTCGCGCTGATCGGCTGCACCCTCCTGATCGCGCTGATCGGAGCCGTGAAGCTGTTCCAGTTTGACCCGCCAGCGGCTGTGGGCCTGATCTGCATGATCGTCGTGATGGCCATCGGACTGACGTGGATCGGCCACTACCGCCCCCACCGGCTGCGCGCGCGAGCCCTGGCCGGCTGGTTCCCGCGGCCGTTGCGCGAGGGGCTGACTGCCGGTGCGGTTGTGTTCGGCATGTGCGGCGTGGGGATCGGCATGTACTGGGGCCTGGCAGGAGGTACTCCGCCACTGCACCTGGCAATCGCGCTTGCCGGGGCAGCCGTGCTGGCGTTGCCGGTGGGTATCTGGCGCGGGCTGCACGTGTGGCGAAGCGCCCGCCGAGCGAACGAACGCCGGATTGCGGCGCGCGCCAGCGGGACCGCCCGGACCGGCCAGGTGCACGGGCAGGGCTTGTGAGGCGTTCGCCGCAAGGTAAACTGCGCCCGCTACTCACCTTCCTGCCGCATTAACCGGGGCGCATCCGTGGCCGACATCTCCGATATCCAGACTTTCGAGCATGATGTGGTGATCGTCGGCGCCGGCGGCGCGGGCCTGCGCGCGGCCATCGAGTGCTCGGCCCAGGGCCTCAACACCGGCGTCGTCTGCAAGAGCCTGCTCGGCAAGGCTCACACCGTGATGGCCGAGGGCGGCTGCGCAGCGGCGATGGGCAACGTCGATCCGCGCGACAACTGGAAGGTGCACTTCCGCGACACGATGCGCGGCGGCAAGTTCCTCAACCAGTGGCGCATGGCCGAGTTGCACGCGAAGAACGCGCCCGACCGCGTCCGCGAACTCGAGCAGTGGGGCGCCGTCTTCGACCGCACCAAAGACGGCCTGATCAGCCAGCGCAACTTCGGCGGCCACCGCTACCCGCGCCTCGCCCACGTCGGCGACCGCACCGGCCTCGAGATGATCCGCACGCTGCAGGATCACGGCATCCACCAGGGCCTGCACGTGCACATGGAGTGCACCGCGCTCGACCTGCTGAAGGACGGCGACAAGGTCGCGGGCCTCGTCGGCTACTGGCGCGAGACCGGCCGCTTCGTGATCTTCCGCGCCAAGGCCGTGATCTTCTGCACCGGCGGCGCCGGCAAGGCCTGGCGCGTGACCTCCAATTCGTGGGAGTACACCGGCGACGGCTACGCGATGGCCTACCGCGCCGGCGCCGAGCTGATGGACATCGAGTTCACGCAGTTCCACCCGACCGGCATGGTCTGGCCGCCCAGCGTGCGCGGCATTCTGGTCACCGAGGGCGTGCGCGGCGACGGCGGCATCCTGAAGAACAACCAGGGTGAGCGCTTCATGTTCAAGTACATCCCCGACCGCTTCAAGGCCGAGACCGCCGACACCGAGGCCGAGGCCAACGAGTGGCTGAAGGGCAAGGAAGGCGCCCGCCGTCCACCGGAGCTGCTCACCCGCGACGTCGTGGCCCGCGCGATCCGCGCCGAGGTCAAGGCGGGCCGCGGCTCGACGCACGGCGGCGCGTACCTCGACATCGCCTCGCGCCTGCCGGCCGAGACGATCAAGAAGCGCCTGCCCGGCATGTACCACCAGTTCAAGGAACTGGCCGACGTGGACATCACCGAGACGCCGATGGAAGTCGGCCCGACGCTGCACTACTTCATGGGCGGCATCCGCGTGGACGCTGACAGCCAGATGACCCGCGTGCCAGGCCTGTTCGCAGCCGGTGAAGCCGCGGCCGGCATGCACGGCGCCAACCGCCTCGGCGGCAACTCGCTGTCCGACCTGCTGGTCTTCGGCAAGCTGGCCGGCGAGTTCGCCAGCAAGTACGCGAAGGACATGAAGGAGCTGCCGAAGCTCGACCAGAAGCACGTCGATGCGATCGTCCGCGGCGCGACCGAGCCGCTCAATCGCGACAGCGGCGTCAATCCGTACGTGCTGCACGATCAGTTGCAGGACGTGATGGAAGGCCACGTTGGCATCGTGCGCGAGAAGCCCGAGCTGGAAGAGGGCCTCAAGAAGTTCGCCGGCCTGTACGAGCAGCTGCTGCAGATCAAGGCGCACGGCTCCAGCCAGTACAACCCCGGCTGGAACGAGGCGCTCGACATGCGCAACCTGCTGCCGGTGGCCGAGGCCGTGACGCGCGCCGCGTTGTTGCGCGAGGAGAGCCGTGGCGCCCACACCCGCATCGACTTTGAAGGCGAGCGCGAGGAGTGGGGCAAGCGCAACATCGTGGTGCGCATGGGCAAGGACGGCAAGATGGAGACCGAGATCATCGAACGCGGCGCCCCGCCGGAGTTGCTCGGCAAGATCGCCTTCGCCGCGATCGAGGACCTCGAAGCCGGCAAGGTCGGCTGATTCGTGATGGCGAGTCGCTCGAGGAGCGTCCCGCTCGCTAGCGATGGTCGCCACCGTCTGGCGGTGGTCCTATGCTCACAACACTACTTATACGAGCAGGTTGAGCGTGCGCCTTCCCAGAGCACTTTGCGCTGTAGTTGGTGAGTTCTGCAGGGGTCACACGACACGTTAGATGCGTTGTTTCTAGCGGCCGGTGCACCGGGGGATCCCCCAAACCTTGCTCATGGCGCGAAATGGAAAGAATGGCTGTTTCGCACCGGACAAGATCCATCGGTAGACAGCCTTGCGGTCCTCGGAAACGTTCTTGAAGAGTTCATGGACCTGCCTCCATCGGACTCTCGCGACCATGCAGACTGGGTCACACGTCGGAAGCGCGTTGAGGCTGTCTTGGAGGAAAGCGGGCTCCGGTACTTCCGCTTTGGGAGAGTACTGCCGCACGGGCAACTGCCTTCCCCGCTCGTAGAGGGCGCCAGCGGACTGCACACTCCTGCCAAGCCATCGACAGTGCACGAACTGTTGCGCGTCGTTGTTGGCGGACTTCAGAGGGCGATGCATCCGTTGGCGCACCGTCGCAAGAACGCAACTCGCCTAAGCTTCGACAACGAGTACGACATCCAGGACCTGCTTCACGCGTTGTTGCGACCGTGGATTCGAGACATTCGCCCAGAGGAGTTCACGCCAAGCCATGCAGGACACAGCACACGGATGGACCTACTTCTATTCGATCACCATCTGGTACTGGAGACGAAGCTCGTTCGAGATCGGGCTCACGCTAAGAAGCTCGGAGACGAGTTGATCATCGATATCGCCCACTATCGAGCGCACCCCACATGCAAACTTCTATGGTGTGTGGTCTACGACCCCAACCACTACCTGACCAATGCTGCGGGCCTTATCCGGGACCTGGAGGGAGCGCACGCGGCCGGCGCGGAGACTGTGCAGGTTTCGGTGTTTGTGTTGTGAAGATCGCGTGCGCACGGGCAAGACGGCAAGATGGAGCCAAGGTCTTGGAGCGCGCCGCCCTGCCGGAGTTGCTGGCAAGATCACCTTCGCCGCGATCGAGGACCTCGAAGCCGGAAAGGTCGGCTGAGATGGCCAAACAAGCGAACAGGAAACGGCACACGCACTCCGTGCTCGGATACGACCCGGGCGGCAACCCTGAAAAAGGGATCAGCGAACATGGCGTCGCATGTCTGGCGCTCAGCCCCGAAGGCGACATCCAGCAGGTCCAGACACACGCGTTGCCCACTGCGGAGGACGCGGTCCGTTGGCTTCTTGCCAGACCGACGCCAGTCGCGATCGGGATCGACACACTTACGATTCTGAGCACCGGTCCGGGCGGATGGCGCCCGGCGGATCGAGCGCTCCGGCACCACTATCCCGGAATCGCCAATAGCGTAATGGCTCCGAACTCCCTGCCTGGGGCGGTGGCGTGCAATGGCCTTGCCGTGATGCTCGCCATGCGATTGGCCTACCCCGCCTGCGAGGTAACCGAAGCACACCCCAAGGTGGTGTACTTCGAACTCAACAGGGAGAAGAACAAGCCCGCCACCGACTCTCTCGCGTGGTGGGAAATGCAATTGGGCGTACCGGTTGCCCCGGCGCAAATCGCCAACGGCAATGCCTTCGATGCACTGCTGTCGGCCCTGTCGGCATGGAGAGGATTCCGCCGCGAATGGCCTGGCGATCTGCACGCGCTCACTCCCTGCGAGGACGAGCGTTTGATCTACCCCAACGACATTCGCAGCCGCTACTGGTGGCCCATTGAACTGGAACCGGCGCCGTCCGCCTCGCAGAAGCGCAAGAAGCGTTGAAGCGCGCTTCGATCCTCACCGCGGCCGTGATCTAGAATCCGCTGACAGTGCGGAGCGCGCGTACCGCATCCGGGGGCACACGTGAAGAGCGACACGGTCCGTAACCTGCAGAAGGCCTCGCCGTTCCGCCCGTTCCGTCTGCACATGGCGGATGGCAGGTCGGTGCTGATCACGCATCCCGAGATGATGTGGCTGCCTCCGGATGAACGCATGCTGTTTGCAGCCGACACCG
The DNA here is from genome assembly GCA_050249295.1 of Planctomycetota bacterium. Lineage (GTDB taxonomy): Bacteria > Planctomycetota > UBA8742 > SKZP01 > SKZP01 > JBFWQT01. Next base: position 3,881 of record JBFWQT010000115.1, on the reverse strand, counting down.
AGGGCACCACGCATTTCATCGACCTGTTCCTCGTCACCGATGCCACGCTGGAAGCCAACGGCGACAACGGCGGAACCGGACGGAAGAAGAAGACGCGCGGACGCAAACCGGGGCGCTGACTCGCCAGACTGCGGTTCGTCCGGACCGGAACCGCGAAGCCGCTCGGCTGACGCGAAGACCGGCCCGGTGGCTCGCCGCTCGTGGAGATTCCGCCGCGCGCGTGTTACCGTTCGCCGATTCACGACGACCCGACGACGCCACGATGATGAGCACTACTGCCGCTGCCACCACTACCACGTCGCGCTGGGCCGCCCTCGCCGACCGCGTGCTGACCGGCGAGCCGGCCACGCGCGAGGATGCGCTGGCCGTGCTGCAGGCGTCCGACCTCGAACTGCTCGACCTGCTGGCCGCGGCCTACCGGGTGCGGCATGCGCACTTCGGCAACATCGTGAAGATGAACTTCCTGGTCAACGCCAAGAGCGGGCATTGCCCGGAAGACTGCGGCTACTGCTCGCAGGGCAAGAACGCGAAGGCCGCCGACATCCCGCGCTACAAGCTCTACACCGAGGAACAGATCGTCGAGCACGCCGACCGCTGCGTCGGCCTCGGGGCCACGACCTGCTGCATCGTGATCTCCGGCCGCGGCCCGAGCGAGCGCGAGCTCACGCGCGTGTGCGACGGCGTGCGCTCGGTGAAGAGCAAGTATCCCGACCTCAAGATCTGCGCCTGCCTCGGCCTGCTCACGCCCGACCAGGCGATCGATCTCAAGCAGGCCGGCGTCGAGCGACTCAACCACAACCTCAACACGTCGGAGCAGCACTACGACTCGATCTGCGCGACGCACACGTACGCCGACCGGGTGCAGACGCTCAAGGCGGCCGCGGCGGCCGGGCTGTCGCTGTGCAGCGGCGGCATCACCGGCATGGGCGAGAGCGACGCCGACCTTGTCGACATGACGTTCGCGCTGCGCGACCTCAACGTCGATTCGATTCCGGTCAACTTCCTGGTCAGCATCGACGGCACGCCGATGCAGGGCCGCGACGAGCTTGATCCGCGCCGCTGCCTGAAAGTGGTGTGCATGGTGCGGTTCGTCCACCCCGACCGCGAGATCCGCCTGTCCGGCGGCCGCGAGGTGCACCTGCGCAGCATGCAGACGATGGGGCTCTACCCGGCCAACGCGCTGTTCGTGGCTGACTACCTGACCACGCCCGGCCAGGCGCCGAGCGCCGACGTGCAGATGATCGAGGACGCGGGGTTCGTGGTCGAGACGCTCGACCACATGCGTGGCCGCTGCAGCTGAGCGCCGTCGCGCCCCTCGGACCGGATCGCTACGACGCGGTGACGGACTTCGCCGACGCCCGGTCTGCACGCAGCCGGCGGAACACCACGATGTGCCCGGCCAGCGCGATCAGCACGAGCACGGTGGGCAGCCACACAAACGGCGGATGCACGACCCACGTGTTCACCTGGTCGTCGCCCCACGCGCGCACCATCGGCGACGCCGCGAACGCGACCACGGCAATCACGCCGAGCAGCACGAGGCCGAGGATGTTCCACGCCAGCGCGAGCCAGCGCGGTGCGCCGCGCCACACGAGCAGCGCGACGATGATCGCGGTCGTGCCGGTGACAATGTCCTGGTTGAGGCCGGGCCAGAAGGTCATCACGTGCGGCATCGTGCCCTCATCGGCCGCCTGATGCATCACCAGCTCGAGCGGCAGCCGGAATCCCTGCGCCAGGATCAGCCCCCACAACGGCACGCGCAGCGCAATCTGACGGCCCCACGACGACAGGCCGAGTGCGAGTCCGCCGGCGATTGTGCCGATGAAGATCATCGCCGGGCGCGGCGGCATCGATGCGAAGTCGCTGAACACGCCGGCCGCGGCAAGCCCCGCCCAGAGCGCCATCCAGCCGACGATGACCCCGACGGCGAGCGGTAGCGATGCGCTCTTCGTGCGCCACAGCGCGACGGCCAGCAACAGCGCCATCGTGATGGCGATGCCGGCAATGCCGACGGTCACGATCGGCGAGGCAGCCGGCGGAGCGGACAGCAGAGCGAGCAAGGCGAGCGAGTTCATGGTGGGGTCAACGTTCGAAGACGTCACCAGTCGGGTTGCCGGGATCATACGACGCGGGCTCACCGGGACGCACGGCCGGCGCCTCACTCGGCCGCGCGGTCGCCGTAGTTGCGCGCGACCCACTCGCGATACTCGCCGGTCATCACGCGGCGCCACCAGGCCTCGTTGGCGCGGTACCACTCGATCGTCTCGGCCAGCCCGTCCTCGAACGTGCGCGTCGGCGTCCAGCCGAGTTCGCGCTGCATGCGCGACGCGTTGATCGCATAGCGGCGGTCGTGGCCGGGCCGGTCGGTGACGTGGCGGATCAGCGAGTCGGGCTTGCCGAGATGCGCGAGCACGCCGCGCACGACGTCGATGTTCGCGCGCTCGCAGTTGCCGCCGATGTTGTAGACCTCGCCGGGCTGCCCGCGCTCGGCCACCGCCAGCAGCGCGCGAGCATGATCCTCGACGTGCAGCCAGTCGCGCACCTGCCGGCCGTCGCCGTACACGGGCAGCGACTCGTCGGCCATGGCGCGCACGATCATCAGCGGGATCAGCTTCTCCGGGAACTGCAGCGGCCCGTAGTTGTTGCTGCAGCGCGTGATGACCACGTCCTGCCGGTGCGTGTGGAACGCGGCCCGGCAGAGCAGGTCGGCCGAGGCCTTGCTGGCCGCGTACGGCGAGTTCGGCGCGAGCGGCGTGGTCTCGCTGAACGGCGGATCGTCCGGCGCGAGCGTGCCGTAGACCTCGTCGGTGCTGACCTGCAGCATGCGCGGCACACCCGCGGCGCGCGCGGCGTCGAGCAGCACCTGCGTGCCGAGCACATTGGTGCGCAGGAACGCCGACGCATCGACGATCGATCGATCGACGTGGCTCTCGGCCGCCAGGTGCGCGATCAACGCCGGCTGCTCCGCCGACAGCACCCGCTGCACGTCGTCGGCGCTCGCCACGTCGCCGCGCACGAAGGCGTAGCGGTCGCCGTGCGCCTCCGCGAGGCCGCTCAGGTTGTCCGGGTTGCCGGCGTAGGTCAGCGCATCAAACACCACGACGCGCAGGTCCGGCCGCTCGGCCAGCAGCAGCTTCACGAAGTTGGCGCCGATGAAGCCCGCGCCGCCAGTGACAATCCATGTGCTCATGCGTCGTCCATTTCACTTCACTTCACTTCGGCGGCGCAGTGCGCGAGGGTGTGACGTCCCTGTACTCCTCGTCATCCACGACCCACTGGTAGATCGTCCGCGACTGGTAACCCCTCGGCCGACACATCGATGCGCAACTGGCACTTGCATGCGTCCTTGAGTCGACGAGCGGGCAGCGCTTACCGCGGCTGGCCGATGTCGATGTGCAGGTGCGGATCGGCTGCGAGGCGCTCGAGGTAGTCGCGATAGTGGCCCGCCGGCAGGTCGGCGATGCGCGCCTGCAGGCCGGCCAGCGAGAGACAGCCGGTGCGGTACGCGGCCTCCTCGGGGCAGCCGACGAGCAGGCCCTGGCGCGTCTCCACGGCGTGCACGAAGTTGCTCGCGTCGAGCAGCGTCTCCGGCGTGCCGGTGTCGAGCCACGCCACGCCACGGCCGATCGGATTGACGCGCAGCAGGCCGTCGTCGAGGTACGCCCGGTTGAGGTCGGTGATTTCCAGCTCGCCACGCTTCGAGGGTTGCAGGCGGCGGGCACGCGCAACCACATCGCGCGGGAAGATGTACATGCCCGGCACGGCCCACGACGACTTCGGCTGCGCCGGCTTCTCCTCGATCGACAGCGCGTTGAAGTTGTCGTCGAAATCGACCACGCCGTACGCCTGCGGATTGGAGACGTGGTAGCCGAAGATGGTGG
>JBFWQT010000114.1:6881-15329 GCA_050249295.1 Planctomycetota bacterium | reverse complement strand
GATCGAGGTGGCGATCATGCGTCCCGGCCCGATCCAGGGCGGCATGGTGCACCCCTACCTGCGCCGTCGGACTGGGCTGGAGAAGGTGGACTACCCGATGCCGCAGCTCGAGCCGGTGCTCCGGCGGACGCTCGGCGTGCCGTTGTTCCAGGAGCAGTGCATGCAGCTGGCCGTGGTCGGTGCCGGCTTCACGCCCGGCGAGGCCGACGGCCTGCGTCGTGCCATGGCCGCGTGGCGCCGTCGCGGCGAGATCCACAAGCTCAAGCAGAAGCTGGTGGACGGCATGCTCGAGCGCGGCCTGCCGATGGAGTACGCGGGCCGCGTCGTCGATCAGATTTCCGGCTTCGGCGAGTACGGTTTTCCGGAGAGTCATGCGGCGAGCTTCGCGCTGATTGCGTACGTGAGCTGCTACCTCAAGGCGCACTACCCGGCGCACTTCATCGCGAGCGTGATCAACTCGCAGCCGATGGGGTTCTACAGCGTCGGGTCGCTCGTGCAGGACCTGACGAGGCACGGGATCGAGGTGCGCCCGGTGGATATTGCGATCAGCGAGTACGACTGCACGATCGAGGATGGGGATGATGGGGATGGTGGTAGCGACGACCGCAACGACAACAACCACATTCAAGCCCACGGGCTGCCGCCCGTGGGTCGAGCGCCTGCAAACCTCGCACCTCGTCCATCCACTCCCCACTCCCTGCTCGGGAATGACGCGCGCTTCGACCTCGACGGATATGGAATCGCGAGTGCATCTCGTGTGATTGATGAGTCGTCTCATGTCTCAACGTTACCCACGGGCAGCAGCCCGTGGGCTTCAACCGGAACCCGAACCGGACGAGTAGTCACCACCTCGTCGCCCTTCCCCCAACCTCCCACGCCCTTCTCCACCGCTCACGCACTGCGCCTCGGGTTCCGCGCGGTCCACGGTTTCTCCCGCGAACTCGCTGACGCGCTCGTTGCCGCTCGCAAGCAGCGGCCCTTCGATTCGGTCGCCGACGTCGCGCGCCGCAGCGGGCTCAACAAGCTTCTGATCCAGCGGCTCGCCGACGCCGGCGCCTTCAACTCCCTGCGCGATCAGCGGCGCGATGCGGTCTGGGATTCCACCTGGGATCACGGGATGGACCGGATCGAACCGCTGTTCGCGGCGCTCGACCCGCCCGACGAGTCCGACAAGCCGACCCTGCGGCCGTACACCGACGCCGAGATTGTGAGCGCCGACTACCAGCACACCGGCCTGTCGTTGCACGCGCACCCGATGCAGTTGCTGCGCGATCACCCGCGCCTGCGCGGCACCATCACCACCGCCGACGTCCGCGCCGCGCGCGACGGCATCACGCTCACCGTGGCTGGCCTCGTGCAGACCCGCCAGCGGCCGAGCACCGCCAAGGGTGTGACGTTCATCACGCTCGAGGATGAACATGGCACCTGCCAGCTGATCGTCTGGCAGAGCGTCTTCGAGCGGCACCGCGCCGAGGTCTACGGCGGCCACGCCCTGGTTGCCACCGGCAAGGTCCAGTCCGAGGACAACGTGGTGAACATGATCGTCACCCGCCTGCGCACCCTCGACTCCGTCCTCGAGGCCGCCGAGATACCCACCCGCAGCCGCGATTTCCACTGAGCACCATGCTCCGCGAGGACCGGGCACAGGGCCGCGCGCGCCCTCGGCCGGGTGCCGGTCGAGGCGCATGACGCGGACCGCGCGGTGGCAACGTGGCACCGCCACCGCCCGTTCGACCGGGTGCTGAGCGGCGTGATCCTCGCGGGCAACAGCGGCACGCAGGTAGCAGAGCGGCTGCGCGAACTGCAGTCCGATCTGCCGGCGTGCTTCAAGCCGGGCCACGCGGGGCGGATCCTCGAGCGTCAATCGATCGGCGTGCGCGACGTGTTCCTGTCGAAGCCGGTCTCGAACGACCAGTTGCGCGAAGTGCTGGTCTCGACGCCGCAGTCGCGCAGCAGCTCGCCAGAAGGCCGGGCGCAGCTGGCTGGACCGATGTCGGCGTGAGCGGCACAGCGCAATCCGGATGGTACAAACGACGCCATGGACACGTCGGACCATGCCGCATCGTCGTCGCCGGAAGTGGCGGACAGTTCGCCGGGGGCGCCGGGAGCACCGGGCTCGCGCGAGCTCCGGCTGCGCCGATTCAACGTCGCGCTGACGCAACTGTCGCGGATGAGCCTCGGCGAAGGCGAGACGCGGGACAGCCTGTTCCGGCAGATTGCGATCGCCGCGGCGAACGCGCTGGACGTGCGGCAGGCCAGCGTGTGGTTGTTCGACGAGAAGCGCACCCGCATCGAGTGTGTGGTCAGCGCGCGCGGCGCCCGTGCCGGCGACGACAGCGACGACATCAACGACCACGCCGCCGCGACCGCACCGATTGCGCGCAACGATGCGCCGGCCTACTTCGAGGCGCTGCTGCAGGCCCGCGCCGTGGCGGTCGAGAACCTCGCGGACGATCCGCGCACGCGCGACCTGCTGATGTACGGCGAGAGACACGACGTGCGCTCGCTGCTCGACTCGCCGATCCTGCTCGACGGCCGGCTGATCGGCGTGGTCTGTCACGAGCATCACGAACCGCGCCGCTGGCACGACGACGAACAGAGTTTCGCCGGGTCGGTCGCCGACTTCGCGGCTCGCATTGTGGGCGCCGACGGCCGGCGCAAGGCAGAGCGCGAGCTGGCCGCGTCGCAACGACGACTTGCGCTGCACGTGGAGCAGACGCCGCTGGCCGTGCTGGAATGCGACACCGCCGATCGCGTGGTCGCCTGGAACCCTGCGGCCGAACGCATCTTCGGCCATCGCGCCACCGATGCGATGGGCATGCACTGGCGCGAGCTGATCGACACGCCCGACCGCGATCGCATGGCCGACGCGTTCGCGCAGATCAAGGCCGGCGGCGGCAGCCATCCTGTCGCCTGCGGCATCCGCACGCGCGACGGCCGGCACCTCTCCGGCGAGTGGTACCTCACGCCGCTGCACGACGCGGCCGGGCAACTGGTTGGCGTCACCGCGTTGTGCATGGACACCACCGACCGCCAGCGCGCGCGAGAGTTGCTCACCGCGCGCCTCGCGTTCGAACAACTGATGGGCACGATCTCGGCCGACTTCGTCACGCGCGCCGACGCGGCGATCGACAGCGGCCTGCAGGATGCGCTCGTGCGGATCGGCGAGTTCCTCGGGGCAGACTGCGGCTGGGTGCACACGTCGGACGCGGGCCTGACCGGCATCCGCCACGCGCATGCCTGGCGCCTGCCCGCCGCGGGCCTGCTCTCGCAGCTTGCGGCCACGAATCCGCCCCCGTTGCCCGACTGGTGGCTCGGACCGCTGCATGCGCGTCAGCCGGTGGTGGCGCGTCCGGGAGACCGGCCGGGTCTGGATGACGAAATCGAGCAACTGATCTGCGTGCCGATCATCGTCGCCGACCAGATCGCCGGGTTCCTCGGCCTCGCCTGGATGCGCGGCGGCGGTAACTGGTCGGGCGACCAGCTCGAGCGGGTACTCGCCCAGTTGCGCGTCGCGGCCGGCCTGTTCGCGTCGGCGCTGCGGCGCAAGGCAATGGAAGCGGCGCTGCGGATCAGCGAGCTGCGCTTCCGCCAGGTTGCCGAAACCGTGGACCAGGTGTTCTGGCTCGGCGGCGCCGATACCGGCAAGCCCGACTACGTCAGTCCGCGCTTCGAGACCGTGTTCGGCCTGTCGGTGGTCGACACGATGCGCGATGGCTGGCAGTTCCTCGACATCGTGCACCCCGAAGACCGGTCGCGCGTGCAGCAAGCGCTCTCGGACAACACCCGGCGCGTCGACATCGAGTACCGCATCCTCCACCATCGCACCGGCGACGAGCGCTGGATCCGCACGGTCAGCTATCCGGTGCCGCCGGATGATCTGCAATCCGGCACGCTCACCATGGCCGGCATCAGCGAGGACATCACGGCACGCAAGCAGGCCGAGATCGAACTGCGCGAGCGCGAGACGCAACTGCAGCACGCGCGCAAGATGGAGGCCTTCGGGCGCCTCGCCGGTGGCGTGGCGCACGACTTCAACAACCTGTTGACGGCGATCACCGGCACCGCCCAGCTCGCGCGCGAATCGCTGCCCGCCGACCATCCGGTGCAGCTCGACCTCGTGGAGATCCACAAGGCCGGCACCCGCGCCGCCGAGCTGACGCGCCAGCTGCTCGCGTTCGCGCGGCGACAGGTCTTCGCGCCGGCCGTGGTCACCGTCAACGAGACGATCCGCCGGTTGCAACACATGCTGCGCCGGCTGATTCGCGAGGACATCGACATCACCATCGAGCTCGATCCGACGCCGACCAGCGTGCGCGTCGATCCCGGCCAGCTCGAGCAGGTCATCGTCAACCTCGTGGTCAACGCGTCCGATGCCATGCCCGATGGCGGCACGCTGACGATCCGCACCGACCACCTCGAACTCGGCGCCAACTCGGCGTCGCGCGTGCACGTCGATCTCAAGCCCGGCTGGTACGTCACGCTGCACGTCATCGACACCGGCATCGGCATTGCACCCGAGATCCTGCCGCGCCTGTTCGACCCGTTCTTCACGACCAAGCCGGTCGGTCTGGGCACCGGCCTCGGCCTCTCCACCTGCTACGGCATCGTGCGCCAGAGCGAGGGCGTGATCACGGTCGACAGCGCGCCCGGCCGCGGCTCGTCGTTCCGCGTGTGGTTGCCGCGTGTCGCGCCCGGCACCGACCCCGCAGCGCAGTCCGACGAGAACCAACTGCCGGGCGGGGACGAGACGGTGCTGCTCGTGGAAGACGAAGCGATGGTGCGCAAGCTCACCACGCGCATCCTCTCGCGCCTCGGCTACCGCATCCTGCAGGCGTCCGACGGCGAGGAAGCGCTGCGCGTGATGGCGCAGGCCGGGCCCGACGCGATCGACCTGCTGGTCACCGACGTGGTGATGCCGCGCATGGGTGGCCGCGAGCTGGCGCGACGCATTCGCGACCTTCGCCCCGGCCTGCGCGTGCTGTTCGTGTCCGGCTACTCCGACGAGGCGATCGCGATGGACGAGCCGTCGGCGTTCCTGCAGAAGCCGTTCACGATGCAGTTGCTGGCGCAGCGGATCCGCGAGTTGCTCGGCTCCTGACATGGCGGCGCGCTCCGTCACGCACGGCGCACGGGCAGGTGCGTGTGCAGCGTGAAGTGCGGCGGTCTTTTTCCGGGGAGTTCGCAAGATCTGGCAAGACCTCCTGCCCGCACGGCCTGCCATGCGCCCATCGATTCGGAGATTCACGAACCACGAAACACCGGAGTTCAACGCATGCAACTCGGCAACTTCTCGGTCAGCCTGGCGGTCAAGGACATCGCGCGGTCGCGCGCATTCTACGAGACGCTCGGCCTGCGCGTGATTGGCGGCGACCAGGCGCAGAACTGGCTGATCATGCAGAACGAGACCAGCACGATCGGCCTGTTCCAGGGCATGTTCGACAAGAACCTGCTCACCTTCAACCCCGGCTGGGACCGCAACGGCACCACGCTCCCGGCCTTCGATGACGTGCGCGAGATCCAGCGCACCCTCAAGGAGCGGGGCATCGCGCTGACCACCGAAGCCGACGAGGCCACCACTGGCCCGGCCAGCCTGACGCTGGTGGACCCCGACGGCAACATCATCCTGGTTGATCAGCACGTTCCAGCTCCGGGCAAGTAGGTCGCCGATACAACCGTCGCTCGACAACATGTTGACGCACCGTTCGCTCTCCCTGTACCTGGCGTTGACGGTGCCTTTACGACGCTTCACTCGACTTCACTGCAGTTTCTCGCCAAATGAACCCCGTATTCATGGGGCTCCGCGGGCGACGCCCTGGCATGTTCGCCCCGCGTCCGACAAGTGTAGATTCCGGCTCGGTCCGGCGTCTGCATGTCCATGGACGGCAATTTGTTGCAGCTGAAATGGCTTCGTTCCACAGCGCTGCGAGCGGGAGATCGGCAACGGCGGAATGGTCGTATGCCGCTGCAGGATTTCTGCGTGTCAAAGTGCTGACCGCACCCGCCTGATCGGGTGCATGCACCATCGGCCAGCTCGACGGCCGCGCATGCACATTGCCGCGCTCCGGCCGGGGCCGCTTCGAGCGAGCCTTCGCTGAACCGAACGGTCCGGTCGGCGGGCACAGCGCGGCACGTCAACGCGGGCACAAGGCCCACAAGAATTGTGCGGACAAAAACGGCGTAAATGAGCAAGTTGAACGGCATAAATCCGGCCTTTGAAACACAACATCCCCCTCTGTATTGAGGAATGTCCTATGTTTCAGGCCCGTTTCGGCCCCAAGTGCCTGTGGCAGTTGAGCTAGAAAAAATGTTAGCTAAATTGGACCGATGTCAGAGGCTGGCGACTGACATTCCGGCCCGCCACGGCGGTGCAGCACTCGCCCGTCACCGCACCTCGGCGGAGGCGCTCGCCACCATTTCCGGCCGCACGTCAGCCGCTTCGTAGTAGCGCCAGAACGCCGCCACCTCGGGCGTGTCCACGCGCACCAGCTCGGCCGCCCAGCGCGACGACAACGGCTGGTAGACCACGTCGACCTGCACGCGCCACGACTGGCCGGCCGGCGGAACCGGCAGCTGCAACTCGACGCGATCCGATCCGGCGACGAAATCGATGTCGCCATCCACGCCCACCGGCAGCGTCTCGGACGCGTCCGGATGGTCGCGCGTCCAGCCCTGCGGCAGCACGCGCGTGTCCTTGAGAATCTGCGACGCGCGCATCAGCGTGAACGTCGGCCGGCCCTCCGGATCGCCCATCACCATCTCGAAGAAAACCACATCGTCCGGACCCGCCATCGTGCGCCGGTGCGGTGCAAGCGGCCCGCCGGGCTGCTCCGAAGGCAGCACCGTATCGCCGGCACCGAGCACCCGCCCGCGCGAATCCCAGTCGCCGATGCGCATCACCCGCGTGCCGTCAGGCGCGGTGACGATCACACGGAGCCACGCGCGGCGCGCCGGGTACGCCGTGGGGAACTTGTGGCCGCACTGGTTGAACACCGTGATCGGCACACGCAGCGTCGGCGCGCCGTCGGCATCGCGCGTGGCCCGGCCGATCGTCACGCTGGCCGTGCGATTGCGCAGCTGATCGCGCACCGCGTCGATCGTCGCGTTGAACGCCTCGATCGGCGCGTTGGGATTCAGCTCGTCGGCATGCGTGCCGAGCATCTGCGGCACCAGCGTGTTGCCGCCGACAAAGATGTGACGGCCGAACGGCGAGCGATCGGCCACGCCGTAGTCGAAGCCGCCCGGCGACCGCGCAATCGGCGTGGAGATCGCATTGCCGTCGACGTCGTCGGTCGGCACGTGGCAGCCCTGGCACGACGCGGCCTTCGGGCCGGGGTCGGGCAGTTCGTTGTTGAAGATCGAGTTGCGCCATTCGAGGTACGGCGTCTGCTCCGGAATCGCCTTGCCGGCCGGCTTGCCGTCGGGCGTGTGCGGGTGCGTGTAGAGCGTGTGGCAGGTTGCGCACAGTCCGCTGTCGCGCAGGTGCCCGGCCAGCGTCGGAGTGAACGTCGTGAAGGCCTGCATCGGGCCGACGAACGGCTTCTCGTGCGGGCCGAAGATGATGTGCTTGTCGCCGATGACGTAGTTGCCGTTGAAGCTCTCGCGCGTGCCGAATGTGGCCGGCTGCATCTGATGGCAGACCGTGCACGACACCCCGTCGAGCGCCAGCTGGCTCATGTGCGTGTGCTGCTGCACGAGGCCGAGCGTCGGTTGCAGGCCGGCGTCTTTCGCATCGCTCGCGCCCATCGGCATGTGGCAGGTCAGGCAGGTCGTCTGGATCTCGTCAGCCAGCGACGGTGTGGCGACGAGTTCGGCCGAGAGTTGCGCGCGGAACAACGGATCGCGCGCCGCGTTGGCCATCATCGTCGAGCGCCACAGATCGAACGGCGCGACCGACCGGCCGGCCGAATCCTTCAGTTGCCGGCCGTCGGGCGTGGCGCTGTGGCACGGCTGGCACAGCGCGGACGTCGCGAACCGGCCTTGCAGCACGATGCGCAGCGGGTCGAGCACGATCGGCGCGTCGCCGCCATGAATCGCCGCGAGGTCGACGTGCGGCAGGGCCTGGTTGTGGCCGGCGTCGACGACGGGTGGCGGCGGGGTGGTGGGTCCGCAGCCCCAGACCATCGTCAGCACCGGTGCGGCGATCAGCAAGGATGCGGCCAGAAGCAGCAGCTGTGCGCGGCGGATCATGTGTTGCGGCATCGCCGGGGAACGGTTGCTTCCGACAGCATGGCAAGGGGATTTGGTGCACTCAACGATGCGCGGTTGTTTCGCACCCCGTGCTTGCCCTTGCCCGGCTCGCCCTTGCCCTTGCCCTTGCCCTTGCCCTTGCCCTTGCCCTTGCCCTTGCCCTTGCCCTTGCCCTTGCCCTTGCCCTTGCCCTTGCCCTTGCCCTGATCCCGGCGAGCCGGGGTAGTCAATCCCCGGAGGGGGAGCGGCGGGCGCTCC
>JBFWQT010000114.1:0-6871 GCA_050249295.1 Planctomycetota bacterium | reverse complement strand
TTGTGCCCTCCGTGGTTCGCCTTGCCCGGCTCGCCTGAAGCGGACGGAACGCAGGAGGGCAAGGGCAAGGGCAAGGGACCGCAAGGGCAAGGGACCGCAAGGGCAAGGGATCCAGACGCAACAGGCCCCGTCGTGGTGCGACGGGGCCTGCTGGATTCAACGTGAGTCGATCAGTGCTGCGTCAGGTAGCGGTCCACTTCCCAGGCGTGCACCTGGGCGATGTACTCGTGCCACTCGTTGCGCTTCAGCGCGACAAACTGCGAGGCAATGTGCTTGCCGATCGCGTTCGTCACCACCGCGTCGGTCTGCATCAGATCGAGCGCCTCGCCGAGGTTGCCCGGCAACGGCTTGATGCCACGGTCCTTCTTCTCGGCTTCGCTCATCGCGAAGATGTTCTCGTTGACCGGCTTGCCGGCGTCGAGACCCTTCTCGATGCCGTCCAGGCCGCTGGCGATCATCACGGCAAAGGCGAGGTAGGGGTTGCAGCTCGGGTCGGGCATGCGCAGCTCGACGCGCGTGCCGATGCCGCGGCTCGCCGGGATGCGGGCCATGGGGCTGCGGTTGCGTTCCGACCAGGCGACGTTGATCGGCGCTTCGTAGCCGGGCACGAGGCGCTTGTAGCTGTTGACGATCGGGTTGGTCACGGCGGCGAAGTTGCGCGCGTGGGCCATCAGACCGCCGATGTAGTTGTACGCGAGCTTCGACATCTGCAACTCGCCGGCCGGATCATAGAACGCGTTGCCGCCCGAGCCCTCGGCGCCCTTGCTGCTGTCGATGAACAGCAGCGACTGGTGGCAGTGCATGCCGCTGCCGTTCACGCCGAACAGCGGCTTGGGCATGAACGTGGCATGCAGGCCGTTGTCCATCGCGATCTTGCGCACCACCATCTTGAAGGTGCAGAGCTTGTCGGCGCAGGCCAGCGCGTCGTCGTAGCGGAAGTCGATCTCGTGCTGGCCGGGCGCGACTTCGTGGTGCGCGGCTTCGACCTCGAAGCCCATCCGCACCAGCGTCTCGACGATGTCGCGACGGCACTCCTCGCCACGGTCGACCGGCGTGAGGTCGAAGTAACCGGCGGTGTCATGCGTGATGGTGGTCGCGACGCCGTCCTTCTTCTCGAAGAGGAAGAACTCGGCCTCGGGGCCGAACACGCAGCGGTAGCCGAGCGCCTCGGCCTTCTTCAGTACGTTCTGCAGCGCGGTGCGCGGGCAGCCGCTGTACGGGCTGCCGTCGGGCAGCGTCACGTCACAGACGAGACGCGCGACACGACCCCAGCCGTGCTCTTCCCACGGGAACACCGCGTAGGTCGAGAGGTCGGGCTTGAGCAGCATGTCCGATTCCTCGATGCGGGTGAAACCCTGGATCGAGGAGCCGTCGAACATGCACTTGCCGGTGAGCGCCTTCTGGAACTGGCTGGCGGGGACCTCGACGTTCTTGTTCGTGCCGTCGATGTCCGTGAACTGGAGCCGGAGGAACTGGACGTTGTCCTCCCGGAGCCGCCGCATGATGTCGTCGGGTTTGGGCACCGTCATGTCTGTCTCGTTTCGTTTCCGCTGTCTGCGCCATTGTGGGCGGCATCCGGTCGTGCGGTCCGTCCGCTCCCGAAGCCGTCTCGTAGTTCAACGGGACCGCGTTATAGCAAGCGTGCCGACGCGCGAAAGGGCGCAATGCGGTTTGAGCCCCTTGGGGAGGCGGTTCGCGGGGGTATCGTGTAACTTGTTCGCGCGTGAGGGGTTGGCCGCTGTGGATAACAGCGCCGCCGTTTTCCACAGGCCGCCGTCGGCAATCAGTCTGCCCGGCGCAACACCAGGAATCGCTGGTCGAACGTGCCGCGCAGCTTGCCTTCGGTGTTGACCAGGCGCGTTTCCATCAGGTGACCGCGGCGGTCAATCAGGTCGATGTCGACGAACCCTTCGCCGGCCTTGTTGAACGCGTAGGTGTACTGGCCGGGCTGCTGTCCGGGGATGAACACGTCGATCCGGTCTTCGGAGACTTCGACCACGGCCTTGCCCAACTCGGCCGTCGCGGTCTGCACCAGGCTGTTCAGCTCGGCCGCCGACTTGCCGGCGTTGGCCGGGGCCAGCCGCACGGTGGCGGCGACGTCGACCTTCCAGCTGCCCAGCAACTGCTCGTGCTCGGGCTCGAGCTTCTTCTTCGATGTCCAGCCTTCGCCGGTCTCCACCTGGTTCTCCTTGTGTCCCAGCTCGAGCTTCGAGACGAGGTCGCTGAACACCTGCTCCAGCGCGTCGACGTCGGTGCGACCCGGCCAGAAGAAGAACACGTGGTAGTAGAAGCGCGACGTGATCACGACCATACGGAACACCGGCTGGTTTTCCTTGTCGATCCACATGAACTTCCACGCCGGGTGGATGCCGTGCATCACGTCCACGCCGCGCACGTTTTCGACGCGGGCCTTGTCGCGGGCCTCGGCATCGGGGTGCGCCGGGTCGGCCGGCTCGTAGGGACCGACGAAACGGCCCTTCTTGTGCGTGTCCTCGTCTTCGCGGAAGTCCGGATCGAACTCGGTCTTCTCGAACACGAACGTCTTGTAGCCCTCGGTGATCGACTTGTCGGCGGTGCCCTTGGCCTCGACCATCACGGCCAGCGACGCGTTGTCCTTGTTGACGAACACGAAGTCGGTGCGCGTGCCGATCTTGCTCCAGCCGTCCGGCGGGTTGAAGTGCATCGCGGGCCGCTTGAGCCGTTCGCCCTCCCACGCTGCCTCCAGTTCGGGCTGGCGCACGGCGCGCTCGGCGGCGGTCTCCAGGCGGAAGTACAGCCGCACCTGGCGTCCGGCCGGCGGCGTTTTCTCGCGGTCGGCCAGGTACGAATGATCCTCGCCGGCGTGCGGCCACGGGTTCTCGAGCACGGTCTGGTGCATCGTCTGCGTGCCCACCACCGCGCCAACCTCGTCGGCCACGAACACCTCGCGACCGTTCTGCTCGGCGGTGTACGACCCGGTGTACGCAAACCCGGTCGGCGGCAGACTGCGGCGCGTGTGGCGGTCGATCACCATCTGCTCGACGCGCATCACCTTCAAGCCTGGCTGATTGGCCCACGCTTCCGGACCGGCCATGGGATCGGGCGCGGTGGCGGCCGGGTCGGTCTTCCAGGCGGCCTCGATGACCACCGTGTCGCCGTCGTAGAGCCGCCAGTCGCCGGGGAACGCCGGGTGCTGGCTGCTCGGCTTCCACCCCAGCTCCACAATCCCGGCCTCGAAGTTGCGCGCGTAGCCCTTCATCACAAACAGCGACTCGTGCCCCTTGCCGCGCGGCCGGCAGATCAGGAACTCGAGCGGCATGTTCTCGTACGAGGCCACCATCGCGTCGGCGATGATGATGTTGCGCTTCTTGTCGATCACGAGGCCGTTGTAACAGGTGCTGTCGTCCGGCCCGCGGAAGCGCTCCTGCACGAGGCGATCAATCACCCGCGCGATCAGCTCGCTGCGCACCGGGTCGGAGCGCAGATCGCGCCACGCCTGCTCGGCCAGGTCTTCGTAGCGCGAGTCGAGCGCGTTGAGCGCCGTCAGCGCCTCGGCACGCTGGGCCTCGTCGCCGGCCAGCTGCCCGACCAGCGCGGCGAAGCGCGCACGCTCCTCGGCGGTAAGCGCCGGCAGCAGGGCCGGCAACGCAAAGCGATCCTGCGATTGCTGGCCGCCACCGCCGGTGCCCGGCTGCGCGATCAGCGCAACGTCGTCGGCAGTGATCGAATCGACCAGGCGCGTCATGCCGGCGGCGTGCGACTGGCGTTCGTCCCGGCAGCGCTGCCACTCGGCCTGCAGGCTGGCCACGCGCTCGGCGCGCATCGTCTCGGGCTCGGGCATGAAGATGATCCGCACCGGCGTGTCGGCCGCGGGGTGCAGGTCGGTCTGGCGGAAGTGGCCGTCGATGCGCGCGTCGGGCCACGGGTTGGTGATGATCGCCGCGGGCCGCGAGTGCAGCGCTGCCACCGGGCCCATCGCGTCGGACAGCATGGCCTCGCCCTGCCCGGCCGCCGGCGACCCGACAAACACCCAGCCGGTGTCGGGCACGTTCGCGCCATCGGGTCCGGCGACAATCAGCTTCTCGATGCGGTGCTCGACGCGCGTCTCGCCGACCATCCACTGCACGGTGATGATCAGGCCGCCGCCGTCCCATGGCATCCAGTCGCCGTCGAACACCGGCCGGTTGTCGGGGCTGCACGGCTTGTTGCCGGCCGCGAGCAGGGCCATGGCGAGGTGCCGCGCCGACGCATCGAGGCGGAACAGCGACTCGTGCGCGTGGCCGCGTTCGGTGCAGATCAGGAACTCGAGCTGGCGGTCGGGCTTCAGCGCGTGCGCCTCCACAATCACGCGCTGGGTGGCCAGGTCGATCGCCACGTGCGGCAGGTAGACCATGCTGCTCTCGCGGTACGGCGTGTCTCCGAGTACGCGCAGCGCATTGTTGAGCCGCTGCTGGTGCTCGAGGCTGCGGTACGGCACACGGTGCAGATCGGGCACCGCGCGGCAGTCGAGCTGCATCAGGCCTTCCATCGCGTCCGGAGCGGTCGCCTCGTCGTACAGGTGGTAGCCGAGCTCGGTGACCTTCGAGCCGTCGGCGTTTGAAAGCTTCGGCACGAGCGGCGGCATCGCGGCGCTGGCCGGCGGGGGCGTGTTGCGATTGCCGGTGGCGGCCGTGTTGTTCGACGTCGCGTCACTGGAGTTGTTGCCGGTCGCGTTGCTGTCCAGCGGTGGCGGCGCCGGCACCGCATTGACGTGGGCCACGCGGTTGTCGGCGGCCGCCCCCGAGCTCGTCACCACGAGGTACACACCGGCCCCGGCACCGGCCAACGCGATCAGGGTGAGCGCAATTGCACCAGCGGTTCGCGCGTTCATGAGTGGCTCCGATGACCGGTATCAGGACAGACCCTGCCTTGCAGGAACTAACGGAATGGCGAGCCAGCGGTTCGATCAACCGGCCCTGGCTTCGCGGCGGCGCTTCCAGACGCCGGCCAGCAGATGGTCGAGCGACAGCCGACCGGGGCCGAGCATCAGGATCGCGGCAAACGCCGAGCCGAAGAGCATCGCCAGCTCCTTCGACGGTGGCTTTCCGAACATCGGGTCGCCACCGTGCGCATGGAACACCGCGACGCACATCGTGAAGACCAGCGGGATTGCGACCAGTCGCGTGCCGAGGCCGAGCACGATCAGCATCGACGCGACACCCTCGGCCATGCCCGCGAGGATGAAGCTGGTGGCCGGGCCAAGGCCGAACGGATCGGCGAAGTGGAAGTCCGGATTGCTGATCGTGTGGAACCGTTCCATCTTGCCCAGGCCGTGCCCGGCAAACATCAGCAGACCGAACGAGACGCGCAGGAAGAGGAGCCCGGCATCGGTGCCGATCTTGCGCATCAACTCTGGATACGGGGTGTCGTCGCTCATCGTGGCCTCCGGTCGATCTGGCACGTCAGGGTCACTATCGCTTGTCGTCAGCCGGATGGCCACCATGCGGAGGCCGGCCGGAGAGAACGATCAGATGCTGGCGGTGCGGCCGCCGTCGACGGGGATGCTCGTGCCGGTGAGGAACGACGCGGCCGGGCTGGCAATGAACGCCACCACCGCGGCGATCTCGTCGGCGCTGGCAAAGCGGCCGGCCGGTACACCGGCCTTCATGTCGGCCTCCACCGCGGCCTCGCTGCGGCCCTCGCGCTCGGCCCGCGCCTTGATCAACCCGCGCAGACGCGACGTGTCGGTGAACCCCGGCAGCACGTTGTTGATCGTGATGCCGTATGGCGCGAGTTCCTTCGACAGCGTCTTGGCCCAGCTGGCCACCGCCCCGCGGGTGCTGTTGCTCACGCCGAGCCCGGGGATCGGCTCCTTCACCGAGGTGCTGATGATGTTGACGATGCGGCCGTGCTTCGCGGCTTTCATGCCTGGCACCACGGTTTGCACCAGCAGATGATTGACCAGCAGGTGCATCCGCATCGCTGCCAGGAACTCATCGGCCGCGGCGTCGAGCAGCGGCCCGCCCTTCGGCCCGCCGGTGTTGTTGATCAGCACGTGCACCGGCCCGGCCGAGCGGATGTGGGCATCAACGGTGGCGCGCACCGCCTCCGGCTCGGTGAAGTCGGCCACCAGAATCGAATGCGTCTGCCCGCCTTCGCCGTCGCTGGACAGCCCGGCCTTCACTTCCTCGAGCCTCGCCGCGTCGCGGGCCAGCAGCGTGACGGACGCGCCGAGCGCGGCCAGCGCCTCGGCACTGGCCCGGCCGATGCCTTGCGTGCTGCCGCAAACCAGGGCGCGGGTGCCGTCGAGTCGGGTGTTGATCGTCATATGGTCGCTCCGGATGCGGTTTGGCGGATGGTAGCAAGCTCAGTGGTCGCGGCATGTCGGCCGGGCGTGTGCGGACCGTCTGCCGACACGACGATTTCCGTCGCGTGTCCGGGTCCCGATTCACCTCGTCGATCGCGTCACATACCCACCGGCGGATCAATACCGCGGTCCTTCATCGCCTTCCGGATCCGCTCCTCGGCCGCGTCGTTGCGCTCCTGCACGCCCGGCAGCAGGGAAAACGGGTTCGTTTCGTCACAATCCACCGTCGGGTCGAACAGGTCGTCCGACTCGTCGAGCTTCTCCTTCAACTGCTGCTGCCGCGCGCAGTGCCACTTCCACTGCATCGTCTTCGAGCGACGCGCCTGCATCGCCGCGTCACCACGCGCGTAGCCGAACCCGTCGAACTGCAGCACGTCGGCATGCAGCTTGTCGCGCTCCTGACGCGCCTTCTTCATCTTTGCGAGGCTGGCCGTCGCGCGGTGCAGTTCGCGTTCGATCGACGCCCGGTAGCGCATGATCCGGTTGAACACCTTGTCATCGAAGTCCGGCGACGTCAGATCGTTCTCCGCCAGGAACTTCGTCTCG
>JBFWQT010000113.1:0-15415 GCA_050249295.1 Planctomycetota bacterium | reverse complement strand
CGGCGCAGCCAGCTTCAGTGCCTCGTCGGCCGACTCGCGCGACAGCGAGAACGACAGGCCGTGCAGCGGCCCGCGCACCGTGCGCTCCTGCGTCGGCACTTCGGGCCGGCCCTGCTCGACCACATCTGTGCGCGACGACGCGAGCACGCCAAGGTCGAGGCCCAGCGGTCGGCCGTCGCTGTCAATCTTCGTCGGCTTGCGCGTGATCACCGAGATCGTCTCGATGTGCCGGCGCACCACGGCCTGCCGCGTCGGGTCATCGCGTCGAACCGCGCCGACGGCCACATCGGTGATCGACTCGCTGCGTTCGGTCTGCGTGACGTTGAGCTGCGCGCGCGGCGCGATGCGGTACGTCGGTCGCTGCTCGTACGACCAGCGCGTGGAACTGACGCGCGGACCGCTGCCGATGACGACCCTGTTGGCGCCGCCGGCCGAGATCTCGACCTGCGAGGTGCAACGCATCTCGGTCGGTCGGCCCGCCGCGACGTCGAACACCAGCGTGCCGGTGCCGGTCTCGGTGATCATCGAGCCCTCGGGGCTCGTGCCGCTGCGCGTCATCGTGCGGCTGATCTCGGCGATGCGCTGGCCGCCGGGGCCGACGACGATGCGCTCGAGGCGCAGCGTCGCCTCGGCCTTGTCGTACACGCCCTTCGCGCCGAAGCAGCGCAGCGCCTCGGCGCCGGCAACGACCCAGCTCTCGCCAGGGGCGACGGCGTGCGCGGGGAGCGGGAAGTCGGGTGGGCCGCGCAGGCCGTCCACGGCGCCACGATCGAGCAGCACACTCGATCGGCCCTCCAGCGGATCGGCCATGACCGTGGTCTTGCCGTTGTCTTCCTGTTCGCGGCGCAGGCGCTCGACGTCGACCTTTACACGGATCGCCGTTTTGTGTTCCTCGTCGATCTGCAGGGTGAGCATGTGCAGGCGGCGCAGGTTGCGATCGATCACGCGTCGCGCCACACCATTGGGCAGCGCGAGTTGCAGGTTGAGCGTGCTCTCGCCGATCTCGCTGCAGCGCTGGCCGACCACATCGCGCTCGCGCAACATCACGCGCTGCGGCGGGCCGGGCTCGGGTCCGGGTTGCGGCTGCGCGGCGTGCGGAGCGGCCAGCAGCGCGGCCAGGCTGGCCAGCGCCGCGAGCCACAACTTGCGAGGAACTGCAATCGTCGTCGTCATTCCGGAAGCGGGTCAATCTTGGTCAGCGATGGCCAGGCGATGCGCAGCTTGCCGGTTACCAACTGCCACGCGCCCACATGCCTGTTGTCATACCGGAGGTAGCCGATCAGCGCGACGGGGCTGCCGGCAGGTTGGCCCGCGGTGTGTATCGTGAACGTGGCGACGCGCTCACCGTCGGGGTCGTACACGCCCCACACCGCGTCGGGGCGCAGCGCCGCCGCCGGTGCATGATCCACTGTGGTGGTGCCGACGGCAACGACGTCGGCTGCGGGTGGCGTGCCGATGCGGCCGTCGGAGAACAGCTCGACGCGCGCCAGCGGTGCGACGGCCGCGCGACGCGCGGCGTTCGGCAATATGCGGCAATCGGGGCCGAACACGGCGTCGGGTGTGGTCGGCAGCACACGACCGATCCACATGCCGGCAAGCGGCGAGTGCGGGCTGATCCGGCCGACGACGCGGCCGTCGCTGTCCACGATGTCGAGCGCGATGCCTTCGCGGATGTCGGCGTCGGTGTTGCCGGGCGGCTCGATGGCGGCCCACACGCCGCGCGCCGGGGCGTTGCCGGTCTCGCGATGCAGCGCGAGGAGGTCCGCGGCGGCCGGAGTATTGTTGTCGATGTCGTCGCTGCGTGGCAGGCCGGCACCCCACGCCACCTGCAGGCCATCGTCGAGCTGATCGTCGGTGGCAATCGTCGTCACCGGCCAGGTCGCGATGGTGCTGCGAGCGTCGAGCGTGCCGTCGGGAGGCGCATCGGAGCGCACCATCACCATGCCGGCCAGGCGCGTGCCATCGTGGCCGAAGACGGTGAGCAACGTGGACGGCGGCAGCAAGGTGCCAGCCGGGAACTGCACCGCGAGGTCGCCGCCGTTGACGCGCAACGTGCCCACGCCAAGGTTCGTTGCGGCCAGTCCGGGTGCGCGCCACTGGTTGTCCGACGCGAGGTACGGCGTCGTCTCGGCGCGGCGCTGCAGCCACTCGCGCGGGAAGGCGGGCAACACCGGCGGCGGCGCATCGATCGGCCCGACGCGATCGCCGAGCACGCGCGCGCGCAGCAGGCGCATCGGCAGCGGGCCGTCGTCGAGCACGCGATGGTGGAAGTCGAGCAGCGAGAACCGGCTGCCGAGCCGCTGCTTCAGCTCGTCGCGCATCGCGTCGAGTTGCAGCGCACCGTAGAGGTAGCTGAGCCGCTGCCCCGGCGAACGCTGGTGGCGCCGCACCTCCGCGGCTGCGCTGGCCGGCTCGAGCATCGCGACGTCGGTCAGCAGTTTCATCGCGGCATTCTCGTTCATTCCGCCGGCGTTGAGGCCGACATCCACGAGCACGCGCACGGCGCGCCACATGCGCATCATCAGCTGTGCGATGCGCTCCTGCGGCGTGGCGAGGAAGCCGACCTCGGCCATCAGTTGTTCGCCGTACAGCGCCCAGCCTTCGAAGTAGCTGCTGAGGAACTGGAAGTGTTGCCGGATCGTCGAGCACGGCGGCACATCGCCGGCGATGGCGAACTGCAGGTGGTGGCCCGGCACCGCCTCATGCAGCACGATCATCTGCAGGCGCTCGCGATGCAACTCGCGCAGGCGCTCGGCGCCCTCCGGCGTGCCGGGCGGCATCAGCTCGAGGTTGCAGTAGCCGGTCTTGCGGGGCTCGAGCGGGTTGTACCAGGCGATCGCGTAGCCCTTGTCAGGCGTGCCGGCGTGCATGCGCACGGTCAGGTCGCCGAGGCGATCGGGCAGCGGGATCAGCGGCGTCGCACGCAGGAACGCGGTTGCGCGGCTGATCGTGTCCTCGGCGAACGCTTTCACCTCGCCGGCATCCTCGAGCGTGTGCGTCTTGAGTTCGTTGACGACGTCGCGCCACGGCCGCGGGCCGATGGCGTGGGCGGCCTCGCGCAGTCGCTCCTCGATGCGCACGATCTCGTCGCGCGCCATCTGATTGAGCTCCTCGGGCGAGAGCGTGATGTGCTCGACGTAGCGGATGCGACGGCGGAACTCGCGCGCGCGCCGGGCCCGCTGCTCGGCCTCGCCCGGCTCGCCGTGCCCCGGCTTGTCCAGTCCGGCCAGCCAGCGTGTCCATTCGTCGAGCTTCCGGTCCCATCCTGCGAGGCCTGCAGCGGGCGCACGCGCGGCCACGTTCCGGAACGCCGCCCCCAGTGCCGCGAGCCGCTCGGCCGCGAGTTTCACGCGGTCGCGGCGCGGCTCGGCGTCGAGCCGGTTGCCGGTGATGCGGGCGTCCAGCTGCCGCAGCAGCGCGACCATCCGAGTGGCCGCCTGGTCGGGCGCGCTGGTCTTGCGGATGGTGTCCAGTTCGCCCTTCAGGTCGGGCACGTACCAGGCGGCATCAAAGCGGTCCGGCCGTTCCTCGTCGAACGCGGCGAGTTGCCCGGCAATGAAGGTCGTGACCAGCCGGTGATCGATGAACCGCGTCGTGTCGAGCTGGCGTGCGTCGATGCTGGCGAACGCGGCGCGCATCTGGCGCAGCCATGCGACGTGGCCGGAGTTGTCGTGCCCGCCGAGCGGCTCGCGCAGGTGTGCGGGCATCCGCTGGTGATCCCAGCCCATGCCGACGGCGAAGTGGTCGGCCAGCGTGTCAAACTGCGCGCCGAGTCCGTCGGCCGGAAACGCGCCGGGGTCGGGCAGCGCCGGCATGTCCTGCGCGCCGGCGGTCGCGATGAGCGACAGGAGGAGTGCGCACCACAACAAGAGGAGGCGTCGGGACCCTGGCATCGTGTCCTCCGCAGCCACGCAAGCCCGCTACGTTAACACGGGCGGCGGCGACACGCGCGCAGCGCCGGGACTCGCGCATTTCTCGTGCGCCCGGCGCCGACCGGATTCTCGATACTCTCGCGGTGACGCCGCACTAGAATCGCCGCCGTCGTCCGTTCCCACCCCCGTGGAGAGGTCTTGTGCCGAGGTCGCGAAGGTTGTGGATCGCAGTGGTTCTGCTGGCGGCCGCGTTGGTGTCCACCGCGTGTAGCTCGGCGCCGACGCCGATTGCCACGACCGACAACACCCCTGCGCCACAGGCGCCGCCGCCGACCCGCCGGATCATCCTCACGGTCGGCGTGGACCAGTACCAGAGCCCGCTGATTCCGCCGAACCTGGCCGCCACGCTCGACGCCAGCGCGGTCGGCGATGCGCTGGCCCGCGGCAGCGATAGCGTCGTGCGACGCAGCCTCACCGACGCGCAAGCCACCACGGCTGGCGTCACCGCGGCGCTGCAGGAGATCGCCGCACTCACCAGCGAGCGCTTCGACGACACCGTGATCGTCTACATCGCGAGCTGCGGAGCGCCCGTCAGCATGCCCAGTGGCGCTCGCTCGCCGGTCGGGCCGACGCGGCTGTTCGTGGCACTGACCGACGCCGACCCGGCCAACCTGCGCGAGAGCGCACTCTCGCTCGACGCGCTGAACGTGCTGTGGAAGTGCAAGGCCGAGCGCGTGGTCGTGTTCCTCGATTGCGCGTTCGGACGCGAGTCGCGCTCGGTCGGCCTCGAGAGGATCGACCCGGCGCACGTACAGAACCTCGTGGAGATCCACACCGCCGACATCAGCTCCGGCCCGTACCCGGCGCGCGCGCTGGTCTTCGGCACGGATTTCAACCTGCCGCTGCGCACAGACGTGCAGGGCCGATCGACGTTCGCGACGACGCTGGCCGAGGCGCTGGGCGGTGCGGCCGACGGCAATCACGACAAGCACGTCACGCTGCAGGAAGCGGTCACGTTCGTCATCGAACAGTCGAACGCCGCGGGAAGCGCGGTCAACCCTGTCCGCGTGATCGCCGACCTGTCGTCGGGAAGCGCTGTGCTCGCAGGACCCGACACGCCGTGACGCTGCATCCGCCACGCGACGATGTGATTGTGATCGGCGGCGGGCTGGCCGGCCTTGCGTGCGCCACCCGGCTGCGCGAGCTGGGCCACGATCCGCTCGTCTTCGAGGCGGGCCATCGCGCGGGCGGCGTGATCGACTACGAGGAGGTCGAGGGGTTTTCCATCGAGTGGGGCCCCAACACCGTGCGCGGCGCGAACGCGGCCGCGGTGCAGGTGGCCGACTCGCTCGGCCTGGCCGACGAGCGCATCGCGGCGTCGTCGCGCGCGCGCAAGCGGTTCATCCTGCATCCGACGCGCCAACGGCTCGTGCGCATCTCGCCGCTCGGCCTGTTGTTCGGGCCGCTACTCGGGCTGCGCAGCAAACTGCGGATGCTCACCGAAGGCCTGCGGCCCGGCGAGAAGATGGACGAGGCCGACGAGGAGACGATCGCGCAGTTCATCACGCGCCGCTACACGCGCGAGTTCGCCGATCGCATCATCGGGCCGGTCGTGTCCGGCATCCATGGCGGCGACATCGACGAGTTGTCGATCGCGGCCGCGTTCCCGGCAATCAACGACATGGTGCGCCGGCACGGCAGCGTGACGCGGGCCATGATTGCGCGAATGCTCGGCCGCGACGGCAAACGCGACGCCAGCTACGCAGCCTGGCGCCGTCGGCTCTACACCTACCGTGGCGGCTTCCAGCGGTTGATCAGCGCGATGGTAGCGGCGATGCCGGCCGGGCGCGTGGTGCTGCGTACCGCCGCCGACCACGTCATCCGCGACCCGGCGACCGGCATGTTCGAGGTGCTGACGCGTCGGCTCGACGACCCCGACCGCACGACCGAACTGCGCCGCGCGCACGCCGTGGTGCTGGCCACGCCAGCGCACGCCGCGGCCGGCATCGTGCGCGACGTCGACCGCCGTCTGGCCACCGCGCTCGGCGAGATCCGCTACGCGCCGATGGCGCAGGTCGCGATCGGCCTTCCGCGCGCCGCCGTCGGCCATCCGCTGGACGGCTTCGGCTTCCTGGTCCCGCGCGAGTCGGGCACGCGCACACTCGGCTGCCTGTTCAGCTCCACGTTGTTCCCGCATCGTGCGCCGGCCGGGCAGGTGCTGCTCACCGCGTTTGTCGGCGGCGCGACCGACCCCGAGGCCGCCGCGCTCGACGACGAGTCGTTGATCCGCCTGGTGCTGAGTGACGTCCAGGGGCCGCTGCGCATCGACCGCAAGGCGGCCACCTCGCTGGCGCGCGTCCGCCGCTGGCACCAGGCGATCCCGCAGTACGAGCTCGGCCACTCCGACCGCATCGCCGAGTGCGCCTGGGCCGAGGAGCGCCGCCCCGGCCTGGCCTTCATCGGCAACTACCGCGACGGCATCGGTGTCGGCGACGTGATTGCCAACGCGACCCGCCGGGCCGACGACATCGCGCGCTGGCTGGACCACGTGAAGGCCATGCCCGACGAGTTCGAGATCATGGATGCCAACGCTGCCCCGACCGAAGACATGGACTCCATCACCGGGGAAGAACCCTGACCGCGCCGGTGATAGAGTCCGGGGGTGAACTGAACTCCGTCCTGTTCCCCACGCTCCACCAGATATCTCCACTGCAGCCGCGCGCTGCCTGAGGCAACCCGGATGGCCGACTCGCTTCCCGCAATTCTCGGTGGCACGCCGATGCTTTCGGCCGAACGCCACAAACCCTGGCCGCACCTGAACGACGACGACCGCGCGGCCGTGAACCGCGTACTTGATCGTGGCGTGCTGAGCGGGCCGTTCGCGCCCGAGGCCACCGCCCTGCAAGAGGAGTTCGCCGCGTACTGCGGCGTCAAGCACTGCCTGATGACGCACAGCGGCACCAGCGCCCTGCACCTGGCCGTGGCCGCGGCCGGCATCGAACCGGGCGACGAGGTGATCACCACGGCGTTCACGTTTATCGCCACGCCGATGAGCATCCTGCAGCACCAGGCGCTGCCGGTGTTCGTGGACATCGATCCGCAGACGTTCAACCTCGACCCGGCGAAGGTCGAGGCGGCGATCACGCCGCGCACGAAGGCGATCATGCCGGTGCACATCCACGGCCTGACCGCCGAGATGGACCCGCTGCTGGATCTGGCGAAGAAGCACAACCTCAAGATCATTGAAGACGCCGCGCAGGCTCACGGCGCGAAGTACCGCGGCCGCACGGCCGGCTCGATCGGCCTCTCCGGCGGGTTCAGCCTGCAGAGCAGCAAGAACTTCTCGGTCGGCGAGGGCGGCCTGTTCGTCACCAACGACACCGACCAGGCGGTGCGCGCCAACCGGCTGCGCAACTTCGGCGAGAACGTCCGCCCCAGCGAGTACGACACGTTCAGCCCCGACCTGCCGCTCGACGGCACGCGCGCGTACGAGAGTATGACCGTGGGCTGGATGTACCGCGGCCAGGAGATGAACGCCGCGCTCGGTCGCAGCCGGCTGAAGCGCCTGCCGCAGGACACCGAACGCGTGCGCCGCAACGCGCACCGGCTGATCGAGGGCTTCTCGGGCCTGCCCGGCATCCGCGCGCAGTTCGAGCCGGAGCACTGCACCAGCGTGTGGCACAAGTTCCGCATCCGCCTGGATGCCGTGGCCGCCGGCGTGAAGGAGTACCTGCCCGACTCGCCGACCGCGTTCCGCGATTGCTTGCGCCAGGCGATCAGCGACGACGACGGCGAGGCCGTGCTGTGGCAGACCAAGGCGGTGTGCGGCCAGGGCCTGTTCCGCGAGAAGCGCGGCTTCGGCCATGGCATTCCGTGGACGCTGCCCGGCGTGCGCGAGATCGACTACAGCCTCGGCCAGTTCCCGGCCACGCAGGCGCTGCTGGACAACTCGCTGTGCCTGTTCTCGCAGAGCCATCCGCTGATCGCGCAGCCCGACGACGTGATCGACTCGTACGTGCAGATGCTGCGCCGGATCTGGGATCACCTCCCCGCCGTGGCGAAGAAGTACCGCGAGAACGTCGCCGCGACGGCCGCCGCGAAGGCCTGAGGCCGGTAGCGATGGACCTGCCGGGCCGGCTCTGACATCATCACTGAT
Organism: Planctomycetota bacterium; assembly: GCA_050249295.1. Lineage (GTDB taxonomy): Bacteria > Planctomycetota > UBA8742 > SKZP01 > SKZP01 > JBFWQT01. The sequence continues at coordinate 7,387 of JBFWQT010000113.1, read as the reverse complement.
GTCGACGATCGGCGTTCCATTCGCGAGCTACCGCCATGCCCCGCACACCTGACCGAACGAAGGCCGTCGCCAGGGACCGGTCCACTTCACGTTCGCGTTCGCGTTCGCGTTCGCGGACCGTGGCTGACGACGCCGCGACGCGCAAGGCATTGCAGGTGATCCCCGGCATCGGCCCCGCCATGGCCGGCGATCTGATCGCGCTCGGCGTGCAGAAAGTCAGCGACCTGCGAACCGCTGTGCCGCAGGAACTGTACGACAGGCTGTGCCGCATCACGCGCGCCCGGCAGGATCCGTGCGTGCTCTACACGTTCCGCTGCGCCGTCTACTTCGCCGCCAACGAATCGCACGATCCGGAGTTGCTGAAGTGGTGGAACTGGATGGACAAGGATCCGACCGACCGCGCAACGATGTGACGCGCACCGCGTCTGCACCGTTGTTGCTGGTGCCAACGCAGATGCGCGGATGCGGTCACAACGCCCGCCTGCCTGACGACGACGACGACGACGACCGAACCGACCTCCTGCTGCGACGTGTCATCGCACCACCGGCTGCACGCACCAGCCATGGCCATCATGGATGACCTGCATCCCGATCTGCCGATCCCGACCGGCGCGTCGCACAGCGGCCGTCCGCCGCTCGACGATTTCCTCGGCTACCTCGACGGCACGCTCGACGGCAGCCGCCGGGCCGATTTCGAGCAGTACCTGTCGCGCAACCGCGAGGCGCGCCGCCGACTGCGCCACCTTGCGAAGCTCGACGAGAAGCTGCAGGAAGGCCTGGTGATCGAATCGATTCTGGCCGACGCGCGCGCCCGCATGCGTCCGCCGGCCGCGGTCGACGACAGCTCGTCGGACAGCAGCATCAGCGCCCCGGCTCCCGATCTGGCATTCGACGAGACGCTGGTGGCGGCCTGGATCGACGGCGCCCTCACGCGCGAGGAACGCGCCGAGCTGCAGCGCCGACTGGTTGATCCGCACGTCGCGGTGGAGTTCTATCGCCAGGCGAGCACGGCGCGCCGCGCGACCGATCGCCGCACGAAGCCGGACCACGACAGCGGCGGCAGCGACAGCGCGATCTCCACCGTCAACGAGTACGAGACGACCGAGATGCCAGCGGTCAAGCCGGCGAAGCGCGACAGCGGCGTGCGCATCTCGGGTGCCGCCACCGACGGCAGCAACTCGAACTGGCTGGGCCGACTGCTGATCCACTCCGGCGCCGACTCGGTGTGGGTGCTCGACGCGTCGCCGACCGACGGCGAACGCCCGGCCGTGGCCGAACCGGAGCCGGGCAAGTTTGTCGTGGTGCTGCCGTTCGAGGGGCTCGATCTGCACATCAACATCCAGCATGCCTACCGCGGCGTGGAGTTGCGGGTCGCCGCCGCGATGCCCGCCGGCAAGAAGCCGCCGGCGCAGTTCGTGCTCACCGACGAAGCCGGCCGGCGCCTGCACCGCACCGACGGCGACGCGACCGAGCCGGCGACACTGCCGCCGTTGCGTCCGGGTGTGTATCGCCTGATGGCGCCGCCCCTGCCGGTCAACGTGCTGGTCTGCGTGAACGGCGAAATGGGCACCACCGAGATCCACCAGTTGCTCGGCCGCCCGCGCTGAATGAATGGCGGTTCGGGCGCTACTCGTCCTCGCCGCGCAACAACCGCGCGGTCTCCTCGGCCGACGCCGGCCGCTTGAACGGATCGATCGCCAGCATCCGCCCGAGCAGGTTGCTGAGGTAGTCCGGCACCGACTCGTCGCGCCGGTTGGCCGGGATCGCCGGAACCGACATGCGCGCGAGTACCTGCTCCATGGGTGGGCCGTCCCACGGCAGCGTTCCCAGCAGGCTGACATACAGCACAAGGCCGATCGAATAGATGTCGGTGCGCGGGGTGCACTCCTCCTCTTCAAGCTGCTCCGGCGCGCGGAACAGGTTGAGCACCGCGTCGCCACTTTCGTTCTGCGCAAGCGTGCCTTCGCCGTCGTCGCCGCCCGTGACGATCTTCGCGAGGCTGAATCCGCGCAGCAGCACGCGGCCGTCGTCGGCGACGAGCACGTGCCGCGGCTGGATGTCGCGGTGCAGCACGTCGGCCTTGTGTGCGACGGCGATCGCCTCGAGGATGCGGAGGTGGATCGCCAGCGCATCCTGGAAGCGCAGCCGGCCGACCTTCGCGAGGTGCTGATCGAGCGTGATGCCGGGCACGCGCTCCATCAGGAGGAACTCGCGACCGCTTTCCTCGTCGACGCCGCCACCGATGATATGCGCGAACTTCAGGCGGGTCAGGGCCTGCACCTCGCGGCGCACGCGTAGCGCAGTGCGAGTGTCGTCGCGACTGGCCACGTGCATCAGTTTGACCTCGGCCTCCTGCCCGGACTTCGTGTGCCGGGCGAGGTAGACGTTGCCGGACGCGGTGCGCGAGAGCAGTTCGGTCAGCTGGAAGCCACGAATGACGGGCAACAGATGGCTGTCCGTGCCGCGATTGCCGGGTGCGTGCGAGTCAGTCATGGTCCGTCGTTCCGCGCACTGACGCTGCAAAGATCGGGGGCCGTGATCCGGGTGCGATACGCCAGGATATCAACCCGGGACCAGCCAGAACCAGTGCCGATCGTCTGCCGGTTGTCCGTCGAAGCCCGATGGGATGGGCCTGCGGAGACAACGCTGCACTTCAGCACATCGTCGACGTCGGCATCCGGACCATGCAGTGTGACGATGCGCCGCGCAGCGACTGAACACGCTGGATCAGAGACCGCCGGGCTGTGCTCGCCTTCCGTTGCGAGCCGCGACCACGCAGGAGCTGCCAAACCCGCATCATGCCGCTCCCTGACGGTTGCGTTCGGACCGCAACATGAGGGCCACGCTCAACCGATGTCGTCGATCGGCCGGCGGATCGCCGGGGAGTGGCGCACGTTCACGCTGTCGATGAAGCGCTGCATCAGGCCGGCGATGTACTGGGCTTCCTCGCCCTCAGCGGGCTGCTCTTCGTTGTAGAGGCCGAGCGTCTCGCCGAAGAAGTCCACCATCGGCTCCTCGCCGGCGATCAGGCGGTCGCAGTCCTGGATCAGCCGGTCGTAGCTGGCGTAGCGCTGGTCCGGCAGCTTGTTGATCATCGCGTAGAGCATCGACTCGCCGCCGTGCGAGATCACGCCGCAGTAGCGCGACAGCGACACCGGCGGGTCGGCGAGAATCTTCTCCATCGTGTCCTGCACGTGCTCGCCGGAAAACGGGTAGTGCTTGCTGACCAGCCAGTACCAGGTCACGCCGAGCGCAAAGATGTCGGCGCGATGATCGCACGGCACGTCGAGCCACATCTCCGGCGCCATGAACTTCGGCGTGCCGAAGCACTCGCCGGTGAGGGTCAGGCCGAGGCTGTGGCGGCCGTCGTCGGCGACCTCGCGGAAGTAGCGGAAGTTGTCGCGCACCTGCTGCTCGATGCGCAGCGGCTTCTGGCGGGCGAACTGGCGGCGCACCTGGCCGAGGATCTGGTCCACGCGCTGGCGCCACGTCATGTGCGCGTCGCGGCCCTTGCTGATGCGGCGGATCTGCCGCACGAAGCCGTCGATGACCTGCAGCCAGTCGGCCTGGTTGAGCGTGAAGTGGTGCGTGTCGAGCTTCTGCCGGCCGAGCTGTTTGATCAGGCCGAAGTCCACGAGCTTGACGGTCACGCCCTTCGGCGAGCCCTCGAGGAGGATGTTGTCGGGCTTGACGTCGCGGTGGATCAGCCCGGCCTCGAGCGCCGCCTGCAGGCCGTTGGCCACGCTGCGCACCACGCCGACGGCGGTCGGCCAGGGCATGGTGCCGTAGCGCTTGACGACCTGGCGCAGGTTGGGGCCGTTGCAGTACTCCATGAGGATGTACGGCCGGCCTTCGTGCACGCCGCTTTCGTAGAGGCGCACGAGGTTGGGGTGGTTGATGCCCTGCAGCAGGTTGGCTTCCTGGTTGAAGCGCAGCAGGTAGGCTTCTTCCTGCGCGAGGGCCGGGTCGAGCAGTTTCAGTGCGTAGTTGGTGCCGCCGCGTCGCACCTTGTAGACCGCGCCCATGCCGCCGCCGCCAATGCGGTCCACGACCTCGAAGTCCTGGAACTGCACGTGGACCATCTCGGGCTCGCCGGGCGACGAGGGGCCCCACGGGTCGGCGTCGGGGTCGTACTGCAGCTCCGCCAGGTCGAGCAGCGAGGAGAGCGGGTCGGCGTGATAGTCGTCGGGCACGGCGTCGTCGTCGCCGAGCGAGACGGTGGTGGTGGTGATGCGGACGACTTCGTTCTCGGGTGCGTCCACGCCGGGCACGCGTTCGAGCCGGCTGCTGGCGGCGTTGGTGGGCGGGATCTCGGCGTCAGTTGGCAGCCGGAACGGGATGCGGCAGCGCGGGCAAACAGTGCGGGAGCCGGCGCGTGTGTACGGCGCGGTCATGCGTTGACCGCAGCGGGCGCATGCCAGGTGGAGGTCGCCGTCGGGCAGCCGGAACACCTCGGTGATCGGGCGCGGCTGCACGTCGCGTGGCATGACGTCGGGTCCGGCGGGCGGGCAATGGTGAACGGCGGCGGTGAGGCGCAGCAAGCAGCTGCGCGACGAATGATGCCCACGGCTGCAGCAGCCGTCAAGCCGCGGGGCCGCGGATAGCGCGGCGGACGGCGGTGCAAGGCGATCCGGAAACGATCCACAACGACACCGGAATGACACCGGCGAGCCTCAACCTGTGGTGAGACTCGCCGGTGTTGAATCGGGTCGGTCGTGCAGCCTGCCGCGACTACTACCAGGCGAAGTGTGCGAAGGCCTTGTTGGCGTCGGCCATCTTGTGCACGTTCTCGCGCTTCTTCACGGCGTCACCCTCGCGGTTGAACGCGTCGGTGAACTGGTCGGCCAGCTTGCGGGCCATCGGCTTGCCCTTCTTGCCGCGCGCCGCGTCCAGCACCCAGCGGATCGCCAACGACTGCTGACGGCGCGGGCTGACCTGCATCGGCACCTGGTACGTCGCACCGCCGACGCGCTTGCTGCGCACCTCGATCTGCGGCTTGACGTTGTTGATCGCCGTGACGAAGACGTCGATCTCGTTTTCCTTGGGGAAGCGCTCCTTCAGGGTGGCGAGCGCCTCGTAGAACACGGCCTGCGCGGTCGACTTCTTGCCGTCCCACATCAGGCAGTTGATGAACTTGCTGGCCAGCGCGTTGTCGTACTTCGGGTCGGGTTTCTGGTAGCGGCTGGTCGGCTTGAAGTTACGCGGCATTCAGGTACTCCTCCCGTCGGTGCGGGCAGGCGGCGGACCGTGATGTGAGTCGTGGTCCGCGGTTTCCCCGGCATCCGCCACGGCGCGGCGCGCCATTCAACGGATGCCTGTCATGATTCCTGTGGCCGGCGGCGACAGGGGCGGGGGAGTATAGCTCAGCAGCGGATCGACGCAACCGACGGCCGGGCTTTTCCAACGGGCAAACCCGCCGGGCCGGCGTACAATCCGCCCACTGTGTTCCGGTACAGAGGCCGCCAAGGAGACCTCCATGTCCGATCAGGTTTGCGCATCCCACATCCTGCTGATGTACGAGGGTTCCGACCGCTCCACGGCCACGCGGTCGAAGGAAGAGGCCGCGAAGGGTATCGCCGACATCAAGGCCCAGCTCGACGGTGGCGCCGACTTCGCGACGCTGGCGAAGCAGCATTCCGACTGCCCGTCGGCCGAGGACGGCGGCGACCTGGGGCCGTTCGGCCGCGGCATGATGGTCAAGGCGTTCGAGGACGCTGCCTTCAACATGGCCGTGGGCGAGACCAGCGGCGTGATCGAAACGCCGTTCGGCTATCACATCGTGCAGCGCACCGGCTGATCGCCGGCCTGCGTTTGAAATGGCAGGAGCCGCAAGCATCACCGGCGGGGTGGTGCTCGCGGCTCGTGCAATTTGCGCGGTCGTCGCCAATCCGCTGCTGCGATCAGTACTGCGAGACGATGAAGAACTTCTCCCACTCGACCGCGTTGGTCCAGACCCGCGCGGCCTCTTCGGTCAGCACCAGGCGAGCCTCGAACTTGTAGCTGCCGCGCACCCAGTAGCGGCCCTGGCTCATGATGCTCGCCATCTTCAGCGACTTGAACGACGCCGTGATGCGCGTGAACAGCACCGCCTGCGCGCTGGAGAAGCGGCCGAGTTCCACCGACGTCTCGTGATCGAACGCGTCGGTCTGCGCCGCGAAGATCATCCGCGTCAGCTGTTCGCGCACTTCCTGCTCCTCGGCCACCTTGCCGAACACCGGCGGGTTGGTGATCAGCTTGTTGGCCGCGAACGACAGCGAGTTGGCCCTGGCCTTGAGGTAGTCGTCGCGGTGGCCGGTCGCCAGCGATTTGGCGATCCACTCCAGCGTCGGGCTCAGGCCGTAGTCGGTGGAGTTGTAGACCTCGACCGGCGTGGGCAGTTGCACCGGCGGCGCGGCGACGGTCTTGAGGTTGCGGAACTGCAGCACTTCCACGAGGCCGCCGTACATCATGTCGGCGGACTCCGGCGCGCCGTCGTACTCGAACGGGTTGGTCTCGCTGGGCTTGCCGGTGGGCGTGCCGCTGCCGTTGCCGTTGTTGATCGGGACAGTGACGACATCGTTGTTCGCGGCGCCGTTCGTCGAGTTGGCCGCGTCGTTGGTCGCCTCGCTCGCGTTGGAGTTGGTCTGCGCCACGCCGTTGCCGCTGGCGCACGCGGGCAGGCTGGCCGCCAGCCACAGCAGGCTGCCGAGCAGCGCCACGGCGGGCGCAACACGGGCGCGAACGATGGAAGGGTGAGTCGAGGCGTTGGTGTACCGGCCGGTACTGGCGTTCATCCGGGGCTCCGCAGTGGTTGCGGGGACGTCGCTGATGGGTGAATGAGTGCGGCTGATTATGGGTCGCGTGCCGGCGGCTCGCAAGCGTGGTGGCTGGCTTGCCGCGAGCGGCCCGCGGTGGCAGTGTCGTGCCAACCTTGCCGCATCGTTCAGTTGAACAGCGATGAACGCCGACCCACTGCATCATCTTGCGGATCATCCCGATGTCGTCGTGATCGGCGCCGGGCATGCCGGCATCGAGGCGGCGGCGGGCGCGGCACGACTCGGCGCGCGCGTGGTGATGATCTCGCAGCGGCTGGATTCGGTCGGGCGCATGTCGTGCAACCCGTCGATCGGCGGCCTCGCAAAGGGCCAGCTGGTGCGCGAGGTGGACGCGATGGGCGGCCTGATGGGCACCATCGCCGACGCGACCGGCGTGCAGTTCCGCATGCTCAACCAGAGCAAGGGCCCGGCCGTGCAGGCCCCGCGCGCGCAGTGCGACCGCGAGGCGTATGCGGCGGAAGCGCGCCGCCAGCTGAAGGCTGTGCCGGGCGTGACATTGATGGAAGGCGAAGTCGATTCGCTGATGTTGGTGAGCGCGAACGACGGTTCCGCTTCCGGGCGAGCCGGGGGTG
>JBFWQT010000112.1:0-15595 GCA_050249295.1 Planctomycetota bacterium | reverse complement strand
CGTACTTCGTCTGCTTCGACGGTTCGTTCTCGTCTTCGTCGGCGACCGTCTGGCCGTCGTAGCCCTGGTCCATCGCGTCGTACGGACTCGCGTAGCCACCTGCCGCGCCGCCCGCGCCGCCGCCCGGCGACGCGTACGGATCGTGGCCGAGATCGTCCTCGGGCACGTCGTCGTAGCCGGCATCGTCGTCGAGGTCGTCGAAGCCGGAGGCGCCGGCGTCGTCCGGGTCGTCGGCCCAGGCTTCGCTCGTGCGGTCGCGCAGCAGCGCGGCGTCGGCCGAAACGTCGGCCGTGCCGGCAAAGCCCTGGTCGTAGTAGGCCTGATCGTCTGCACCACCACCACCCGCGCCATAGCCGCCGTGGCCACCGTGGCCGGCGCCGTCATCGTCGAACATCTGCTCCATCGGCTCATCGTCGTAGCCGACACCCGCGGCCGCGTCGTCGTAGCCCACCGCGCCGCCGCCGTGTGCAGGCGCGCCGCCCGGGGCCGCACCGCTGAGCACCATGCCGTCGGCCGGCCACCATTCGCGCACCTTGCGCGCGGCCTCGACGAGGCCATCCTTGCGCACCTGCGGGAACATCAGGATGCAGTTCTCGCACACGAGCCACGGCGCGGGCCCGGCCTGCTTGCGCACGTCCTGCGACACCTGGTCGTACACCGCGTCGGGCTCGATGCCCGGCGCGAGCCACCCGTTGAGCGTCCAGCGCTCGGTGACAAACGAGATGTAGTCGGGCGATGCGACGACCTCGTCGGCGCCGAGCAGGTAGCCTTCGGGCGTGTCGAGCGGGCGCGCGCAGATGTCGCAGGCGACGTGGCCGTCGGACTGCGGCTGGAACTCGTCGATCACGCCCGGCGGCACGATGTAGCGCGGGTAGCCCTCGTCGGTGACGGCGGCGTAGTCGACCAGCGTGCCGGACGCCTGCGCGGCCAGGTCGACGCCGGCGTCGAGATCCTCGAGGAAGTCGCGGTGCGCATCGACCTTGCGATCGGGCGCGAGGTCGGGCTTGGCGAAGTTCACGCCGGCCAGCACGTCCTCCTGCGGCTCCTCGTCCTCGTCCGGGTAGTCGTCGTAGCCCTCGGCGTCCATCTCGGGGACGTTGTCGTCAGCGTAGTCGTCTTCGGGCCCGGGCTCTGGCTCCGGCTGTGCCGCGGCGGCGGCTTCCGCCTGCTGCTGCTGCATGGCACGGGTCTCGCGCGCCTTGCGCACCATCTCGGCGAGTTCGTTCTCGTCGATGTCGTAGTGGCCGGCGTAGACCTCCGACTGATCGAACTTGCTGCTGCACTTGCCGCACGTGGCAGTGCCGGTGATCTCCTTGCCCTCGGCAAAGAGCGCCTCGATCTTGTCGGGCGTGAGGCCCTTCTTGAGGATGGCCCCACAGTTGTCGCAGCGCCAGTACTGGCTCATCGTTCGGTCTTTCGTTCGGTCGTCGGTCGTCGTCGTCGATTACTGGCCCGCCCCGAACAGCAGCGGCAGGTCGTGCGCGGCGTCGGGCAGGCGGCAGATGCGGGATGGAATTGGAGCGAGCGAGGTGCGCAGCTGCGAGAACAGCCGCGCGTGCATCGACGCGTCGGTCTCGACCTGGCCGTCCGGGCCACTGGTGCCGCGCGTGACGCTGATGTTGCCGAGCAGCAGGCGCACCGGGGCGTCGGCCCAGCCGACGATCGAGACGCGCAACGCGATCGCGTCCGGGCTGGCCCACGTCTCGACGCGGATGCGCGGCGCGCGCGTGTCGTCGGTGGCCGGGGCAAAGTTGTAGCCCACGCTGCGCAGCTGCGCGCCGAGCGGGCCGAGCGTGCCCTCGCGCACGATCGACGTGATGTCGTCGCCTTCGCGACGCGTGACCTGCAGCGCCAGCGTGCCGCCAGCCGCCACAATCACCTCGGGCGCGGGCGTCGGATTGAGCAGCGCACCGGTGAGGCCGTCGAGCGACATCAAGGTGATCGTGCCCCCGCGCGCGACGCCGATGATCGCGCCCTGCGCCGAGAGCAGCAGCGTGGCGCCGTCGGCACGCACCAGCACGCGGCCGTCGTGCGGGTCGATCAGCGCGCCGCCCTGCGGGCCGTTGGCGACCACGAAGCGGCCGCGCGATCCGATGCTGAAGCGCAACGGCTTGCCGAGCCGGTCGGCCAGCGTGGCCAGCGGGAAGACCGGTCCGACCGGCTGACCCGTCGCCGCGTCGAGTACGATTGCCGCGCGCGGCAGCCCCAGCAGCACGGCCGTGCCGTCGCCACTGACCGCCGCGGTGACGAGTTGTTCGAGCTTCGTGGTCACGGCCGACACGTCGCTGGCATCGAGCGAGGCGGGCAGCAGGTCGGGCGCGGCGGCGAGCAGCGTGTCGAGCCGTTGCCACGCCTGCGTGACCTCGCCGGTCGTGACGTCGATGCTCATCAGGGTGCCCGGCACACGGATGCCGAACTCGTCCACCGCACTGCCGAGCGCGATCAGCGAGTTTGCGCCGGGGCCGTAGCCGACCAGGCGCGCGTTGCCCGGCGCCGCGCCGGCCGTGCTCGTCACCTTGCCGGCTCCCTGCAGCGTGGGCACGCGCAGGAATGCCAGTGCATCGGGAGTGAGACCGGCCGCGAGCGGCTCGTTGACGTGCCACGCGATGCCGCCGGGCGGCAGCGGGATCTTCGTGGCGCCGGGCGTGACGCCGATCATGGTCAGCAATTCGCCCTGTGGCGCGCCGCTGGCCGACGTGCCGACGAGCGCGATCGTGCGGTCGGAGAACATCCGGCACTGCGTGACGCGTGTCCAGGCCAGCGACGAGACGCGCGAGTCGCCGCGGTTGCCCTCGGGAAGCGACGCCAGCGCGACCTGCACGCGCGAGCCATCGCGGAACACGATGCCGGCCTGCGAGCCGTCGGGCAGCACGGCGATGACGTCGATCGTGCCAGTGAGCGTGAGCTGCGCGAGGCGCGGCGGCATGGCCGGGCGACGGTCGAAGGCCGTCAGCGAGCGCGCGTTCTGCGCGATCACCGGTAGCAGCGTGTCTTCGGCGATGGTGATGGTGCCGGTGCAGAACCAGCCGGTGCCGGTGTTGGTCCAGCCGCTGAAGTCGACGTGCAGCGTGGCGGCGAGATCGCGCAGCGGCTGGCAGCGGGTAACCATGTCGGCGCGCACGTTCCAGCGGTCGTTGATCAACCGGCCGAGCGCGGTGATCTGCAGCGCGGCCATCGCGGCCTCGGGTGTGTCGCCCTGCGCCGCGGCCTCGGCCACCCACACGCCGTGCGCCGCCAGCTCGTCGCCGGGCGGGTCGGGCACCACCAGGCCGTCGGGCGTGTCGGTGGTGGCTGCACCACCGCCACCACGAATGACCGTCAGCATGATTGTGGCGCTGTTGCCGCGCATGTCGGTGGCCACGCACTCGATGCTGTTCGCGCCTTCCTCGAGTTCGAGGTCGACACTGAACGAGCGCTCGGCATCCGCGCCGGCCAGCTCCACGTCGATGTCGCCGACCTTCAACGAGGCCACGCCCGACACGTCGCGCAGCACGCCGCGCAGCGCGATCCGCTCCTCGTCGGTGGTGAAGGCCGTGAGCCCGGCCACCGGCGCCGTGATCTCGAGTGCGGGCGCGAGCGAGTCGACGTGCACCTTGCGCTCGAGTCGCGTGGAGTTGCCCGCCACGTCGCCCGCGTCGATCGTGATCATCTGCAGGCCCTGCGCGAGCTCGATCCCGGCCGTGGTGCGGACCTCGGCGCCGGGCGTGATCTCGATCGGCTCGCCGTTGACCGAGATGCGCGTGACGCGGGTGTTGTCGGTCGCCACGATCTCGAGCGAGGCGGTGCCTTCGTTCCAGAGGTTGGCCTCGTCGCCGACCATCCATGCCGGCGCGTGCAGCTGCAGGCCGGGCGGCTGGTCGTCGATCTGCAGCGACAGCGAGGTGCTGGCAAACGCGGTGTCCTGCCCGTCGATGAAGATCTCGATCGTGTGGGGCATCGGCTGATCAACACCGGCCGCGAGCGCCAGCGGCTGCGTGAACTCGGCGGCGTCCGGCGTGGCGAGCTTCGCGCCGTCGACCACGAGCCGCGTGACCGGCACCGGCGACGTGACGCGCAACTGCGCGTTGTACGGACTGACCGTCACGAACGCGGGCGGCGGCGTGAGCCACTCGAAGCGCACGTCGGCCGGGTCCGGCGGCGGCGGGGTGTTGTCGTTCGCGAGGTTGTTGTTGGCCGGAACCGGGCCGCCGGTGGCACCGCAGGCCGAGGCCAGCGAGACCAGTATGACGGCCGCGACGAACGACAGCAGGCGCGGTGCCAGCGTGCTCGAATGGCGGGTGTGAACGGGTCCGGTGATGGGTCCGGTTGGCATCTGGGCGATCCGGTCGGGGGCGTCAGAACGGGACATGCAGGCCAGCTCACTCGCGATCGCAGTCGCGCTCACTTGTCCGCGAGCCGGCAGACGTAGCCGCTGATCATGCACCACACCGAGCCGTCGGGACCGACGCGCAGGGCCTCGGGCATCGGTCCGTCGGCGGTGGTGCCGGCGTCCGTCAGCGGGTTTTTCTTCCAGCGCACCCAGTGCGTGACGGCCGGGTCCTCGATCGAGCGACCGACCGCGAGCAGGCCACCACCGGGCAACGGAACGATACGACCGCCGTCCGCGAACAGCGTCGCCTCGGCGTCGGGCGCGGCACCGAAGCCGCGCATCAGGTACACGCGACCGCTGACCTCGGCCACCGCAATGCGGCCGTCGGGCAGCAGCACAATGTCGGTGGCGGCCACGGGGCTCTGCCACACCGGCCGGCGCAACGTCAGGTGCAGGGCCGACACGCCGCCGCGTCCGAGCAGCAGGTAGCGGCCGCCGATCGCCACCAGCGGGCCGCTCGGGCGACCCGGCGCCGGGAACTCGACCGACGAATCCGACGCGAGGTCGTACACGCAGACCGTGCCATCGGCGCGCTGCACCGCGATGCGATTGTCGTCCACGCTGGTGATCGCGCTGCCCGGCGCCGAGCGCAGCAGCAGGCGACGGCGCAGTGCCCCGTTGCTGCCGTCGAGCAGCACGAGTTCGCCTTCGGCGCCGCGCACCACCAGGGTGTTGCCCACCCGACGCAGCGCGTCAGGCCGCAGTCCGTCGGGCAGCCGCGCGGTCCAGCGTTCGGCGCCGTCCACGTCGTACGAGCCGATCGACCCGCCAGCCATCAGCACCAGCACGCCACCGGCCTCGCCCGGCACGAAGTCCACCGCGAAGCGTTCGGGGTCGAGCTCGACGTTGCCCGACGGCGGGAACGAGCGCGCCACCTTCACACCCTTCACGCGATGCAACGGCATCACCGGCAGCGCGAACGGCGTGCGCGTGATGCGGAACGACACGCTCAGCGACTTGCCGTTGGCCGCGAGGCCGATCGTGACCGGCGTCTCTTCGCCGGTGAGCTGCAGGCGGCCGGTGGCCAGCCAGCTGCCGCCCGAGCTGTTGACCTCGGCCGGTTCATCGTTGAGCGTTGCGGTCGGCGTCTCGCGACCCAGCGCGTCGAAGTACATCTCGACGAGCACCGTCTCGTTCTCGCCGCGGTAGGCGATGGTCGTGAGCGGCGCGCCGTCGTGCTGGCTCCACACGCGCGTGCCGTCGATGTCCACCTGGCCGAGCACGGGCGGCTGATCGGGCACGAAGTCGAGCACCAGCGTGAAGCTCTCGACGTTGCCAGCCTGGTCGGTGGCCTCGACGCGGAAGCTGTTGGCGCCGGGTTGCAGGCGGCGCTCCCACAGGAACGTGGCCTGTTCGCCGCCGCCAGTCATGGTGAGGGGCACCGGGTAGCCGTCGATCTGCAGCGACGCGGGCCGACCGCCGGGGTCGAGCACGGCGCCGCGCAACGCGACCATCTCGGTGCCGGTGCGCCACTGCCGCGTGCCGGCCGGCTGACCCTCGAAGCGCACCTGCGGCGGCCGCGAGTCGACCGTCACAAAGCCGGTCCACTGCACGGTGCTGCCCGCGCCGTCGGTCGCCTCCACGCGCACCGGCCAGCGGCCGTCGCGATCGAAGCGCACGTTGCCCTTCCAGCTGTGCGTCACCCGCTTCTCGTCCTCGGTGAACTCCTCGGTCTTCGAGACGTCGCCGGCCGTGACGATCACGCGGCGCAGCAGCACGTTGTCGGTGATGCGGACTTCCACCTCGACCGTCGTCGTGCGCGCTGTCGCCGAGTCGGTGTCGCCCATCGGCACCGGCCGCACCAGCGTCACGGTCGGTTTCTTGTCGTCGAAGAACACCACGAACGGGAACTTCTCCTCGTGCGAGCCGGCCGTCAGCCGCAGCGTGAAGTTCTCGGTTGGCTCGTTCGCCAGGTCGATGTCAATCGGCAGCGTGAACGACTTGCCGTCGCCCGGCGGCACGCGCAGCTCGGTCGCGTTCAGCGTGATCCGCGTCACCGGAGCCGGCGCGTTCACGCGCAGGTCGTAGCGGAAGCGGGCCGTGTTCGTGAACTTCGGCGGGACCGTGACCCACTCGCACCACGCCTTGCCCGGCGTCGGCAGCTTGCCGTTGGCGCCCGGCGTACCGGCGTTGTTGACGTTGGAGTTGTCGTACTTGCCGTTGTTGTTGACGCCCGCGATCGGCGGCAGGTTGCCCGTGCCGTCAGTGTTGTTGCCCGCGGTGTTGCCCGGCAGGATGAAGAACCACACGCCGAGGCCGATGCCGACGAGTAGCACGATCACGAGGGTGGCGATCAGGCCGGCGTTGCTCTTCTTCGGCGCCGACTTGCCGCCACCCGCTGCGCGCGAACGTGCGCTGCGACCGCTTGCACCACCGGCGCGAGCCGCCGACGTGGGCCGCGGACCGGCACCACCGCGATTGGGCACCGTTGCTGGCACGCGATCCGACGCCGCCAGCGCGTCGCGATCCCAGGCGGCCTGCTGGTCATCGTCGTAGGCCACGGTCGGTGCGTACGGTGAGACATCCTGCGGCTGACCGTACGGCTGATCGTAGGGCGAATCCTCGTAGTCGGCCTGCGCCCCGCGCATTGTCGCCGGCACGCCGCCACCACCACCCATGGGCATCGCGCCGGACACGGCACGACGCGTGCCGGCCGACCGTGCCGACCCGCCGCGCGGCATCGTCAGATCGTCCTGCGGCGGCTGGGTGCCAACGGCGGAGGCTTCCATCGTGGCGCCGCCATCAGCTCCGCGCAGGGTGCCGCCGCGCCGGTTGGCGTTGGGGCCGACGAAGGTTGGCACGATCCAGGCAGTGCGTCCCGACCCGGTGACCGGCCTCGGGCCGCTGAACGGCGGCGGCGCCGGGTTGGGTGGCTCGGGCATGGTCGAGCGGTTGGTACGCGCCATGGGCCCTGTGGGGATGGTCGAGGATGGTCGGATCGCTTCGGCCGCTGGAATCCGTGCGCGCAACCGGCAAACAGCCGACGTGCAGCCCGGAACGGCCGTAGGCGGGTGGAAAAGCCGGGGAGCGAACCCGACCAGTGTAGCGCCCGCATGCTGCCGCGCAATGGCGTTCAGGCGTTGTCGTGCGGTACCGCACCCGTTGTCCTTCGGCTTATCGCACGCTCGCGAGCCGCTGACGTTCGGCAGCCTGCTCGTTCCAGTACGCGGGCGGGATGATCCCCGCGATCGTCACCCGCTCCACGCGGTGCGGGCGCCGTGGCACCGGCATCAGCGGAATCCTGTGGGCCAGGCCGGCACGCAACGCCCACCCCGGCTCGGCCAACAGCCGGCCTCCGGCGAGCAACACCGGAACTTCCTCCTGACCGGCCAATTCGACGCCGGCCAGTTGCTCGTTCGGCACCACCAGCTGGGCCTTTACGGGGCCGCTGTGGGTGCGCGCCCACGCCGCCGACTGTTCATCGAGCCATTCCCACGGGTGCTCGACCCGTAGCGACAACACGACGAACGTGCCGCGGATGTCGCAGTCCACCACGCGCGCAAGGGCCGGCTTCAGGCCGGTGTTCGGGTTGCCGGTTAGCACCGCGGCCCACACCAGGGCCGGAAACCCGGACAGCAGGAACACCGGAATCGCCACGTGCATGTGCGGCTTGACCGCGACCAGCACCGCCGCCGTCGCCACCCACGACACCCCGGCCATTGCGTAGCCGACCGCCGGCGGCGTCGCGAGCTTCCGGGTGTAGCGCCGGTAGTTGCGTTGCAGGTACGGCAGGTCGATCGGTTCGGGCATGCGCTCGTGGTGACCAGATGGGTGTCGGACCATACTGGATGGAGGGGACCCTGCACCACCCTCGCTCCGGCTGCTGCTGCCGGCCCCCTGGTCCCATCAAGCGCCTCAATTCTGGCGCTGCAACTGCTGCTTCTGCTGCCGGAAGCGGTCGTTGTCAAAGTACTTCGACTCGCGCTGTGGGCCGCCGAGGCCGCGCCAGTCCACGCCGAAGTCAGCCGGGTTCCACTTCTCCTGGTGCACCAGCTTCAGCTTCTCGAGCGGCACTGTCACGCGTTCCGGCCCCAGCGACGGCACCACAATCAGCGCGTCGGATTGCAGCCGGCCGATCAGCACCGTGCCGACCATCAGCTCGACACGCCAGGCTTCCTCGCCCTCGGCCGGCGGCCGGATCGCGGCCACCTCGTCGAGCGTGGGGCTGAACGTGCCGAGCGCCGAGACGATGGTGATGCGCGTCTCCTCGCCGACCACGAGGAAGTCGTCGCCCGTGGTGGTGATCACGCGCACGACGCGCCGCTTCGGCCAGATCTCCGAGCCGGTGAACTGCAGTCGTTCGAGCCGGTCGATCGGCAGTGTGACGTTGCTGGTGGTGCCGCCGATGACGACGCTGACGGCCGCGTCCGGGTTGGTCCACACGCCGGTGTACTCGCTGCCGTCGCGCAGCCACAGCGTCACGGCCGCGCCCGACTGGCCGAGGTCCTTGCCTTCCACCGGCCCCAGTTCGCCGACCACGGCCGGGTCGAACGCAAGGTCGCCGAGTGCGGTCTTCAACGTCAGCGACGCGGTGGTCATGTCGCCGACGAGTCGTTGTTGGTCGTTGAGTGCGACGTAGATGCCGGTGTCGCGCACCGGCGCGGCACTGCAGCCGGCCATCACGACCGCCGCGACGCAGGCAAGCAACGGCCACAGCACCACGACCCACGGTTCGGTTCGATTGCGCATGTTCGACAGGTGAGGGGATTGCCGGGACGTGCCGTAGCCTACGCTGGTGGCCCGACACGGCGCCAGGTGATGCGTACGGAGCGGCCTGCATGGCCGTTCCCCCGTTCTTGTAGGAAACCCGGACAACTGTATTGCGACGGCGGACTCCCTCCCTGATAATCCTCCCACACCTTGGTCAGCAATCTCTTTCCGGTGGGGCGAGGTCCGTCAGGACGCGTGCCATCACACACCACACGTCCACACACGGAGCCCACGCCGATGCGCCCGCTGACACTCTGTGCCATTGTCGCCGCCTTGCTGGTCCTGGCGTTGACTACCTCCACCGCGTCCGCCATCTCGGTCACCTCGCTGGGCGACCTCTACCCCGGTGCCACCGGCAGTTTTCCCAACGGATTCACCGAGCTGCCCAACGGCCTGATCGTGTTCCAGGCCAACGACCCGGTCAACGGCAACGAGCTGTGGGTCACCGACGGCACGGTCGGCGGCACGATGCTGTTGGCCAACCTCGATACCGGTTCGAACCCGAGCAACCCGCGAATGTTCACCCTGCTCGGTGACCATTGCTACTTCATTGCCGATGTTGGCGCGTACACACGCCTGTACCGCACCGACGGCACCACCACCACGTACCTCAACTACTTCACGTCGGTCAGCCAGATGGTGGCGGGTAACGACCGGGTCTTCATCTCGGGCGCGAAAGACACCGGCGAGGGTACCGAACTCTTCCAGTACGTGCCCGGGGCCGGCGTGACACTGGTTGCAGACATCGAGACCGGCGCAGGCAGCAGTTCGCCCTGGGCACTGAGGTTCCTGAACGACCTGCTGTACTTCCATGCGACGACCGTGGCCTCGGGTCGCGAGCCGTATGTCCACGATCCGGCGGGTCCCAGCACCAGCATGATCATGGACATCAATCCCGGTGCTGCGGATTCAATGACGCTGGCCTCGAACTACTACTTCGTGGATCTGAAGGCGATCAACGAGGTGGTGTTCCCTGCGGACGACGGGACGTCGGGCCCGGAACTCTGGAAGTCCAATGGCTCGACTGCGTCGATGGTGGAAGACCACAACCCGGGGGCCGCGGGGAGCAACCCGCAACAACTCCTGTCGTTCAGCGACTACGTCATGTACGCCGCCAACGACGGGACGACCGGAATCGAACTGAAGAAAACCAACGGCACCACCATCGAGTCCATTCTCGATGTCAATGCAGGCCTCGCCAGCAGCAACCCGGTGATCCTCGCGATCCAGTTCGGTCTGGTCTGGATGCAACTCGACGATGGCATTCACGGATGGGAACTGTGGGTGAGCAACGGGCAGGCGAGCGGCACGTACATGGTCGGAGACCTGCGGCCCGGCTCCGGCGACAGCATTCCGGCCCGGATAACGCCAACTCCCAACGGCAGTGTCATGTTCACCGCCAAGAACGACAGCGGCTTCCAGGAGGCATGGATCTCGGACGGCACGACGGCAGCCCTCATCGGCCCCGTCAATTCGATCGGGCCCAACCCCATGGAACTCACTGCCACCAAGGCCGGAACGGTGTTCCGGCTCGACAACGGCCCAAACGGACCGGAACTCTTCATCGCCACGAACTTCCCGACGGAGCCCGAGATCGCCGTGATCCTGGGTGGAACCAACTTCGTCTTCATTCCGGCTGGCACCAGCCTCGATATCGGAGCCACGCCGGTGGGCGTGGATATCGAGGTGCCGCTGATGGTCGGTAACGTTGCGCCCAACGGGACCAACCTGCACATCAGTGGAACGCCCGCGATCAGCGGTGAGGTCAATTGCACAGCAACGCTGACCACCGCACCCGCCGCCAGCATTGTCGCCACCGATGCATCGCCGCTGGTGGTGACCGTCAACGTCACCGCCACCGGCCCCTTCAGCTATCAGGTGTCGATCATGAACGACGACTCGGACGAGGGAACCTACATCGTCACGATCTCAGGTGATGGCATGACCAGCACTCCGTGGGCGGTGGTCGAGTACCAGGTAGATGATGCTCAACCATTTGCTCCCGTGAACATCGCCGTCTACACCCTGACCACGAAGGACTGCACTTTGTCAATCCGCGTGCGGAACGTCGGTACCGCTTCACTTTCGTTGACGTTCCCGTCGCCGTGGTATCGCCTCAAAGCATCCAACTTCAATGGCACGCTGAACTCCTCCGGGGCACTGGAAGACACGATCGCCCCCGGCGGGGTCTCTACCGTCCTCACGTTGGTGCCCACAGTCATCCCGTCGGATCCATCTGCATACACCATCTTCATCCAAACCGACGACCCGGCTCATCCGATACTGACTATCGACGTGTACATGGTCACCTTGCCACCCGGTGCTGGCGGTGGTGGCGGCGGCGGTGGCGGTGGCGGCAGCAGCAACGGGTCGGCGCCGACGCCAGCAAAGGTGTCGCTGTTGATCCTCGCGTTCCTCGCCACCATGTGGACCGTCGGACGGATCCGGGTCGGACAGACCGGATGATGAGGACGACGCGCCACCGCCGCCGCGACGGCCTCCCACGGTGGATCGTGCCGGTGGTCATCGCCGCGACGGTGTTCGGGTTGTACCTGGCTACCGATCTGCACGCGTGGCGAGTGGCCGAGAACGCGACGGCCGTGTGGCTTGCGAGACTCACCGGCGCTGATGTCGTCGTCGACAACGGACACGCGCCGGCCGTGATCGGCGTGGCCGATACCTACGCCACCACGGCGCAATGCCTGACGCCGGAGTTCCTGGCGGTGGCGCTGCCGACCGTGTTCCTGTTCCGGCACAGCCTGGTCGGCTGCCTGGCACTGCTCGCAATCAGCCGCGTGTTCAACGTCGTGCGCATGGCGATCAACATCTCGATCGCCGAGGCGTGGGGCGCCGGGTGGTTCGCCACCGTTCACGAGTGCACGTACTGGATCAGCATGCCCGGTCTGGTCATCTCGATGATCATGCTGGCGCGGCTCGCACCCGCGCGGCCGCCAACCACCGACTCCTGACCGGCACGTTCAGGCGTTCAGTCGCGGTCGCGCAGCTTCATGCCGCTCTGCAGGCTCAGCGGCTCGAGCGGCCCGGCCTGCAACGCCTCGATCGCCGAGACGGCCGCGGTGGCCGCCGAGAGCGTGGTCGTGTACGGCACGCCGTGGCGGATCGCGACGCGGCGGATGCGCTTGTCGTCGATCGCCGAGGCCTTGCCGAGCGGCGTGTTGATCATCAACACCACGCGGTCCTCGTCACGCGCGAGCAGGTCGAGCACGGTCGGCGTGCCCTCGTGGATCTTGCGCACGATCTCGACCGGCACGCCGAACTTGCTGATCGCCGCGGCCGTGCCGGCCGTCGCGCAGATGCGGTAGCCGAGGGTGTGCAGGCGGCGCGCGATGCGGCACGCGGTCGGCTTGTCGCGCTCGTGCACACTGATGAACACCAGCCCGCCATCGCGCGGCAGCCGGTTGCCGGCGGCCATCTGCGCCTTGGCAAACGCACGGCCGAAGTCGAGGTCAATGCCCATCACCTCGCCGGTGCTGCGCATCTCGGGGCCGAGAATCGGGTCAGCCTCGGGGAAGCGATCGAACGGGAACACCGCCTCCTTCACGGCCACGCGGCCGGGCGGCATGGTCGGGCGCGCGCCGAGATCCTTGAGCTTCGCGCCGGCCATCACCTTGGTGCCGATGCGAATCCACGGCACCCCCGTCGCCTTGCTGACGAACGGCAGCGTGCGGCTGGCGCGCGGGTTCACCTCCAGCACGTAGACCTTGTCGGCCTTCACGGCGAGCTGGATGTTGATCAGGCCGCGTACGCAGAAGTGCTTCGCCAGCGTCTCGACGATGTCGTGCACGTGCAGCATCAGCGCCGGCGGCGCGTGGAACGGCGGAATGC
Organism: Planctomycetota bacterium; assembly: GCA_050249295.1. Lineage (GTDB taxonomy): Bacteria > Planctomycetota > UBA8742 > SKZP01 > SKZP01 > JBFWQT01. The sequence goes on along the minus strand of JBFWQT010000112.1, from coordinate 2,670 downwards.
AGCAGGCCGAGTCGCCGCTGTGCACGCCGGCCTCCTCGATGTGCTGCATCACACCGGCGATGACGGTGCGTTCGCCGTCGGAGACGGCATCGACGTCGTACTCGAATGCGTCCTCGAGGTACTCGACGATCTCCAGCGGGTTGCCGGGGCCGAAGAGGATTTCGCGCTGCAGGAACGGCCGCAGGAACTTCTCGTCGTAGGCGATCGTCATGCCACGGCCGCCGAGCACGAAGCTGGGCCGGATCAGCACGGGGTAACCGATCTCGCCGGCCTTGATGCAGGCCTCGTCCACGCTTTCGGCGGTGGTGCCACGCGGCTGCAACACGCCAAGCGAGTTGAGCGCATCCTGGAACGCGCGGCGGTCCTCGGCGCGATGGATGTCCGCCGCGGTCGTGCCCAGCACGCGCACTCCGGCGTTCTCCAGCGCGCGCGCAAGCTTCAGCGGCGTCTGCCCGCCGAGCTGCACCACCACGCCGAGCGGCTGCTCGACGTCGCAGATGCCGAGCACGTCCTCGAGCGTCAGCGGCTCGAAGTAGAGCACGTCGGCCGTGTCGAAGTCGGTCGAGACGGTCTCGGGGTTGCAGTTGACCATCACCGTCTCGAAGCCCTGCTCGCGCAGCGCGTCGCAGGCGCGCACGCAGCAGTAGTCAAACTCGATGCCCTGGCCGATGCGGTTGGGCCCAGCGCCGAGAATCACCACGCGCTGCCGGCGGCCGGGCGCGGTCTCGCTTTCCTCGCCGGTGTAGGTGCTGTAGAGGTACGGCGTGAACGCGGCGAACTCGGCGGCGCAGGTGTCCACGGTGCGGTAGCTGGGCCGCACATCCAGGCGGATGCGCTGCTTGCGCACGGCGTCGGCGGTCGTCTCGCCGCCACACAGGCCGGCGATCTGCTCGTCCGAAAAGCCCTCGGCCTTGAGGTGGCGCAACTCGGCCGTGGTCAGCGTCTCGAGCGGCTTGCCCTTCATGGCGGCCGCGTCGTCAATCAGCGCGCGCATCTCGCGCAGGAACCACGGGTCTACCTTCGTCCACTCGTGCAGGTCGTCGTTGCTCACGCCGTGCTGCATCGCGCTGGCAATGTCGCGGTAGCGCGTGGGCTTGGGCTTCGCAAAGCGCGCGCGCCAGTCGGTGCCGGCCGGCAGCCAGTCCTTCTGCGTGTGCACAAACCCCTGGAAGTTGTCCTCCAGGCTGCGCAGCGCCTTCTGCAGCGCCTCGCGGAACGTGCCGCCGATGCTCATCGCCTCGCCGACCGACTTCATGCGCGTGGTCAGCGTGTCGTCCGACTCGGGGAACTTGTCGAACGCGAAGCGCGGCGCCTTGACCACCACGTAGTCGATGCTGGGCTCGAACGCGGCCATCGTCTGCCGGGTGATTGCGTTCTCGATCTCGTCGAGCGTGTAGCCCACCGCCAGTCGCGCCGCCACGCGGGCAATCGGGAAGCCCGTCGCCTTGCTGGCCAGGGCCGAGCTGCGGCTGACGCGCGGGTTCATCTCGATCACAATCATGCGGCCGTCGGCCGGGTTGATTGCGAACTGCACGTTGCTGCCGCCGGTCTCCACGCCGATCGCGCTGAGGCAACGCAGCGACGCGTCGCGCATGCGCTGCAGTTCCTTGTCGCTCAGCGTCAGGGCCGGCGCGACGGTCAGGCTGTCGCCGGTGTGCACGCCCATCGGGTCGATGTTTTCAATCGAGCAGATGATCACGCCGTTGTCCGCACGGTCGCGCATCACCTCCATCTCGAACTCTTTCCAGCCGAGCAGCGACTCCTCGATCAGCACGGTGTGGTTGGGGCTCGCGTCCAGGCCCTCCTGCACCAGGCGATCAAACTCGTCGTCGGTGTACGCCACGCCGCCACCGAGGCCGCCCAGCGTGAAGCTCGGCCGGATGATCGCCGGCAGACCGGTCTCGGCGAGCAGCGCGCGGGCGCCCTTGATCGTGCTCACCTCGCCGCCGCGCGCGCACTCCAGCCCGGCTTCGCGCATCGTCTTCTGGAACAGGTCGCGGCTCTCGGCCTTGCGGATCGAGTCGATCGACGCGCCGAGCACCTCCACGCCGTAGCGTTCGAGCACGCCGCGCTCGTGCAGCGCGACGGCCACGTTCAGCGCCGTTTGTCCGCCGAGCGTCGGCAGCAGCGCGTCGGGCCGTTCCTTGCGGATGATGTCCTCGACGGCGTCCGGCACCAGCGGCTCGATGTAGGTCGCGTCGCTGTACTCCGGGTCGGTCATGATCGTGGCCGGATTGGAGTTCACGAGCACGACCTCGTAGCCCTCCTCTCGCAGCGCCTTGATCGCTTGCGTGCCGGAGTAGTCGAACTCGCAGGCCTGCCCGATGATGATCGGCCCGGCTCCGAGGACCAGGATGCGTTTGATGTCGTTGCGCCGCGGCATGTCGTGTGGGTGGCGTTCGCGGAGGATGGCGTGGTGGCCGGCAGGCGGCCTGCGAGCGGTATAGATTGCGAGCCACCGCGGCGCCAGCGTTGCGGCGGAGGGGGTGGGCGGGTCTGTGCAGGCTGGAAGCCCGCACCACAGCACAGCCGCCAATCGGATGTGGTGCAGGCTTCCAGCCTGCATCCGGATGTGGTGCAGGCTTCCAGCCTGCGTGAGGTTGTGGTGCAGGCTTCCAGCCTGCATCCGGATGTGGTGCAGGCTTCCAGCCTGCGTGAGGTTGTGGTGCA
>JBFWQT010000111.1:0-15612 GCA_050249295.1 Planctomycetota bacterium | reverse complement strand
AAGGTCTGCGATGGCCTCGCCTACGCGCACAGTTGTGGCGTGCTGCATCGCGACCTCAAGCCCGACAACATCATGGTCGGCGAGTTCGGCGAGGTGCAGGTGATGGACTGGGGCCTCGCCCGGCTCGTTGATGAGCCCGGCGCCGACGACGCGCCGGCCGCGCCCGGGATTGCCGGCGCGCGCAGCACCCGCGGCAAGGCCAGTCGCGGCAAGGCGGCCAGCCATCTCAAGCTCGACGAGCCGGACGACGGCAGCGGTCGAACGATGGACGGCGAGGTGATGGGCACTCCGCAATACATGTCGCCCGAGCAGGCGATGGGCAAGATCAGCGAACTCGACGAGCGCACCGACGTGTACGCGCTCGGCGCGATCCTGCACGAGATGCTCGCGCTGGCGCCGGCGTTCGCGCCGGAGAGCGTGCTACTGATTCTCGACAAGGTGACCGAGGGCGATTTCGTGCCGGCGCACGAGCAGGTGGCGCACGACAAGGAACTGCGCGGCCGCTACAGCGTGCGCGAGGAGCTGAGCGCGATTGCGTTGCGCGCGATGGCGCTGAACCCGCGCGACCGCTACCCGTCGGCGCTCGACCTGCGCCACGACATCGACCGCTACATGGACGGCCAGCTCGTCGGCGCGGCGCACTACAGCCTGCTCGGCCGGTTCCGCAAGTTCGCCGCGCGCAACCGGGCCGCGGTGATTGCGGCCGCGATCATCCTCGTGCTCGGCATCAGCGGCGCGATCGGCGCGGCAATGTGGGCCGACAAGGCGCAGCGCGAAGCAGTCGAGGAGTTGCTTGTCGCGCCGCGCGCCACGCTGCAGGCGGCTCGCAAGGCGGCCGACGACATCCGCTCGTTGCACGACGGCGGCAGCTACGAGGAGGCGGTGACGCTGGCACAACGCTTTGCCGCCAATCATGCGCAGCCGCTGGCCGACATGCAGCGGCTCGATCATGTGCGCACCACGCATCCCGAATGGCTCGAGGAGTGCGCCGCGTTGCCGGCCGGGATTCAGGCGCTGCGCGACGACTCGCTGCGCAAGTGGGCCGCCGAAACGCTGAAGCGACTGCCGCCGTGGAACGAGCCGCGCGCGGCCAGGGCCGAGGCGACGGCGCGCGCCGGGTTCGAACGCTTCGGCCAGCTTGCCGCGGGGACCGGAGTGGCGGATGTGCCGTTCGCGGAATTCGCCACGTGGCTGGCAGCGATGGAAGACTTCCAGCGCAGTTCGCTGGTGGCGATGCAGGCCGAGCTCGACGACACCGACCCGCAGTGGCAGACGCTGGCGACGCAGGTCGAGCAGGCGGCGCAGCGCACCACGCAGTGGGTGGTGCGGGCCGTGCTCGCGCAGCCCGATTCGCCAGCGGTGGCCGACGCGCTGCTGCTGCTGGCCGAGCGCGCGCTGCACGAGTCCACGCCGTACGAGGGCCCGCGACTCGCGCTGCGCTTCCACCAGGTGCTCGGCGTGGCCGGCGCATCGTCGGCGTCGCGCACGCGCGCATGGCTCGGCCTGGCGGAGTCGCTGCTGATGATGCAGCCGACCGACATGGCGCCGTTCGTTGGAGGCGAGACCACTCCGGCCCATCTGATGGCGCTGCGCTGCCTGTTGCAGGTGCTCGCGCCCGACGGCATGTGGCGTGACACCGCCGGCGTGGCCAGCGAGGCTGTCCAGCGGCGCGCGCAGCACATGTTGATGATCGCGCGACGCACCGCGGCGTATGCGCCGATCAGCGACCTTCCCACGCCGCAGGAGATGCAGTCGCCGCCCGGTCGGCCCGACGAAGTGTGGTGGCCCGACGAAGAGCGCAACGTGATCCGCCGCGTGCTGGTGACCCGGCCGTCGGAGGCGAGCACCGCGCCGCCGTCGCTCTCGCCGATCAGCGATGTACCGATGGACGCGCTGCTGCGGCAGATCGGCAAGCCGGACGGCAAGATCATCGGCATCACGTTCTGCCGCTCGACGCTGCGCGGCGCGCCGAAGATTGCGCTGTCGATGCGCAACGTCGGCCGGGTGCTGCTGTCCGATCTCGATCCGTCGGGCCGCGTGAGCGTGATCGACACGCACGAGGGGTACGCCTTCGAGCACAGCTGGACGGTTGCCGACCTCGATGGCGACGGCGTTGCCGACGAAGCGTGGAATGGTGGCAACGCGGCGTGGGCCCGCTTCGGCAACGGCGACGGCACGTTCGGCCCCGACGTGTTCGTCAATCCGGAGTTCATGCGCGGCCCCGACGGCCGGCGCGACGCGATCGAAGGCGTGGCCACGGGCGACCTGGACGGCGACGGCGTCGACGACATGATCGTCTCGCGTTCGGTCTGGAACAGCTTCCACATGGAGGTGTGGATGTTCGGCAAGGGGCGCCGCACGCCGCGCATGGTCTGCAAGCACACCATCGGCGACAGCCGGGTGACGACCTGGAAGCAGGCCGACGGGTCGGTGATTGTCGGCGCGTCGCCCGAGGTGCAGAAGGACATCGCAATCCGCTGGAAGGCCTTTGGCACGCCGATCCGGCGCGGCATGCATCTGATGGTGCTGCGCAACAACGAGATCGTCGAGCTGCCCGTACCCGCCGTGGCGATGGACGATCACGCGGTGAAGAAGGGCTGGTCCGGCCTGAGCGGCCTGTGCCCGCTGGATGACGGCGCCGCGCTGGTGCTCGACCGTCCGTGGCATACGCACTTCGGTCGATGCCTGGTGTGGGACGGGCCGATGAAGGAGTTGCGCAACGCCGACGTGATCACGCTGCACACGGCGTTCAGGCTGCTCGGCACGAGCCGCACAGACAGCGCCGACATCTTCGCGCATCTGTACGCGGGCGAGTCATTCGAGAAGGATCCGCGTCACGGCATCTCGCGCCGGCTGACCGACGCCGACATCGCGCTGATTGCGACGCAACCCGCACCGGCCGCGGCCGCGCCCCCCGCTGGCGGCATTCCGGAGGTGCGCTTCGCCCGCTTGCTGATGGAGCTGCGCGAGTACAGCGGCGTGGTGCAACTGCTCGAGGAGAGCCTGCCGCGCGTGGCCGACCCGGCGTTGCAGGCCGAGCTGTACCGCCTCGGCCTGCACGCGCTCGACGAGTCGGAGCGCTACGGCGACCTGCTCGCGCTGGCCGAGCGCATGCCGCCGGATCCGGGCCTGGCCGACCTCGCGCTGTGGGCCGCAAACACGCACATCCAGCGCACCGGCGGCCACCTGCAGCGCATCGAGGCGCTGCTCGCCAGGTGGGCCGACAACTTCCGTGTGCCGGCCGCGCAGCAACTGGCGCTGCAGGCACGGCTCGACCAGGTGCGCGCGGTGCGCAAGCTGATCGCGAGCGAGCCGCTGGGGTTTGCCGGGCCGACGCTGCTCGACGGTGCCGACCGTGCCGGCGGTGACGGCGGCGACGACGGTGCAACGCTGGGCAAGGCCTGGATCGGCGATGCCGGCTACTTCGTGCCCGACGGCACGCAGCAACCGGGCGAGCCGCTGGTGATGATCGACGACGGGTGCGCGTACGTCGTGCCCGACGCGCGCGACGCCGCGTTGCCCGCGCAGGTCGTCGGCCCCGACGGTCAGGTGCGCATCGAGCGGCAGAACTCGTGCACCGGTATGGCGATGCGTGTCGGCGATGGCGACGTGCGCATCGTCGCGGAGCTGGACATGCCCGGCTGCGAGTTCGGCCACATGCCGCGCTTCGGCCTGCACCGCCTGATGCCGCCGGGCGGCACGCGCGCGTTCTATGGCGTGTCGTTCAATTGCGGCGGCCAGGCCAGCGTGTTCAACGTCGGCTGGGCCGGCGCACCCTTGTCCAACCTGATCGGCCACCGGCTGCGCTTCGTCCACGATCGTCTCGCCTCGCTCGGCGTGATCCGCGAAACGCTGTTCGATGCAGAGACCGGCAAGATGATCACGCGCAACACCGCGCCGTACACCGGCGGTGGTGGCGGCGGCGGCGTGTACGTGCTCGGCGTGCTCGGCTCGCAGGGCGGCTACTTCGGCAGCACATGGGGCCAGGTGCGCCTGCACCGGCTGACTGTGCGCGGCAACTGCAAGTTGCTGACGCGCGACGATCCGGACGTCGTTGCGTTGCTCACCGGGATGCCCACGCTTGCCGCACTTTCGCGCGCGATCGGTTCGGCGCTGGATGGCGACCGCGCGACCGCCTCGGCCGGCGTGCTGGCCGTGGCGCAGACTTTCGACGATGAAGCGGCGCGACTCGAACCCGGTGATGCGCAGCAGCAACTCGTGCGTTACGCGCGGCGACTGCGGCTCGACGCAGCGCTGATCGCCAGCAACGGAAGCCCCGATGCGTTCGCGCAGTTCGTGCAGGACGGCCGCGCCGGCACGCTCGACGAGAACGACCTGATCACATGGATTGTGCGCAAGCCGTACCGTGCGACGACGTGGGCCGGGCTGGGGTTGGTGGTCGCGGCGCGCTACTTCGGCGGTGCGCCGCCGGCCGAGGCGTTGTCGCGACTGACCCGCATCGATCCGGGCGGCCCGGCGGTGTTTGCCTGCTCGATCGCGGCGGCGGCACGGCATCAGTTGCCGCAGCGCCCCGACCTGCGCCAGGCCGAGCGCCAGGTGGTCGGCACAGCGGTGGCCCGCTGCAACGGCACGATCGCGATGAGCGCGCTGTCGGAGTACCTCTGCGCGCTGCCACCCGGGCCGGAACCGGCGGCCGACGCGTGGGCGCGCAACCCGGAGTACGTCGGCCGGATTCTGGCGCTGACCAACCGCGTGCAGCGTGCCGACCTGGTGAAGCTCGTGCCCGAGGCGCAGGACGCGGCCGCCAGTCAGGCGTTCAACGATCCGGGGTTTGTTGCCATGCACCGCGCGCTGTGGGGAACCGGCCAGCAGAACATCGCGCGCGCGACGGCGCGTTGCGAGTCGGCTGGAATCCTCGACGACAAGTGAGCCGTCGTCAGCGGGTGATCAGCGCGTGGTCCGGCGGAACAACGTGCCGAGGCTGATCAGCAGCGAGAGCAGCAGCACCGCGGCGCCGCCGATCAGCAGCATCGTGCCGGTGCCAGCCGCGCCGCCAGCCGGTACGCCGATCGGCGCGCTGCCCAGCGGCGTGGCGGTCATCAGGGCGATGCCGCACACGGCGAGACCGGCGAGCAGCATGGCGAGGGTGGCCACGCGGTACAGCGGGCGACGCGCGAAGCCGAACATGAACGGCGCGCCGATCAGTGTCAGCGCCATCAGCGGCAGCATCATCAGGCTGAGCGACGCGTAGCGGGCGGTGGTGCGCGAGGCCGGCTCGAAGATGCCGTCGCCGTCGGGCGCACTGACCCGCGCCGAGAGACGGAACACGTTCCACGGCGTGGCGCACGCGGCAGCGCGATTGGCGAGCTGATCGAGCTCCGCGCCAGCCTGGTCCGTGACCTGCGCGTCGTCGAGCATCGGCGCACCGACAATGTTGACCTCGTCGGCGACGCCGGCCGTGAACACATCGGGACGTGCCTTCAGCGGCGGGGCCGGGGCGGGCAACTTGCTGCGCGCATCGAGGATCCGCTGCGCGTCGTACAGCGCGAACTCCGCGTCCAGGCCGGTGGTGGTGCGCCACGTGGCCATGAGCGACACGACGCCGGTGGAATGCGCGACGGCGTTGCGTGTCTCGTCCGGTGTGGTCGCGAGCGGCATGACCAGCGCCGCAAGCAGTAGCAGCCCGGCAATGCAGGCGAGCATCTGCTCGGTGGCGAACCGGGCGACGAGCGGCCGCGCCTTCGGCGTGACCGTGGGCATCGACGACGATGACGATGCACTCGCGACCGGCTGATCGTCGGCTTCCGCTTCCGGCTCCGGTTCGGGCTCCGGCGTGTCGTCGATCATCCCGCCGTCGCCCTCGGCGTCATCCACCATCATGTCGGCATCGGCGTCGGCATCGGCATCGTCTTGCGGCGGCAGCGGCGGCTCCACCGGGTCACCGAGTTCGACCGCGCTGTCCATCATGCTGTCGCGCGCGGCCTCGTCGTCGTCCATGTCACCGAACGTCGGCGGCGGCGCGTCATCCGCGGCCGCGTCGTCCTGCAGGGTCGCATCGGCATCGGCATCCGCGTCGGGCACTTCGTCCGTCGCGAACGGATCATCCTCGTCGAGCCGATCGAACCGCTCCAGCGGCTTGCCGAGTTCCACCGTCTCCATCACGTTCTTGCCGCCCTCGCGCATCTCGTCGAAGGCGTTGCGCATCTCGCCGAAGTCGATCTCGGCGGTGCCGGCGTACTGGATCGTCTCGGCCGCGTCCGGATCGAGCGCCTTGCGCAGCGCGTGCTTCACCTCGAGCATCGTCGCGTAGCGGTGGTTGCGATCCTTCGCGGTCATGCGCTTCATCACCTCGACCAGCGCGTCGCTCAGCTCCGGGTTGTACTGGCGCGGGTCGGGCAGCTCCTGGTGCACCTGCGCAAACAGGATGCGCATCACGTCGCCGGTGAACGGCACCTCGCCGGTCAGCGCCTGGAACAGCGAGATGCCGAGCGAATAGATGTCGGCGCGCGCGTCGAGATCCTTCTCGGCCTTGACCTGCTCGGGCGCCATGTAGTGCGGCGTGCCCATCACCGTGCCCGTGACCGAGATCGACTCGTCGGCTTCGGTCTGCTTGGCGAGGCCGAAGTCGGCGATCTTGACCTGGCCTTCCTCGGTGATCATCAGGTTGTCGGGCTTCACGTCGCGGTGGATGATGCCCAGCTCGTGCGCGGCGTGCAGGCCGTCGGCGGCCTGGGCAAACCACTCGACGGTCTGCTCGATCGGCAACGGACCGCGCGCCTGGCGCATCACCTGGTAGAGCGTGCGGCCGGGCACGTAGGCCATCACGATGTACGGCCGGTTGTGCATCTTGCCGAACGAGTGCACGCGCACGACGTGATCGTGGCGGATCCGCGCGGCCGCGACCGCCTCCTCCTGGAAGCGACGGTTCTGGATCGCGTTCTCGACGAACTTCGCGCCCATCACCTTCAGCGCGACCATGCGATCGAGGCCGGTCTGCGTCGCCTGGTACACGATGCCCATTGCACCGCGGCCCAGTTCGCGGTCGATGCGGCAGCCCCCGACCACCATGCCGGGCTGCAGGCCGTTGTCCATCGCCTCCGGCGTCACCGTCGGATCCACGTTGGTGTCGTCGGCGTCGTCATGGCTGAACGGGTTGCGCTCGCCGACCATCGTCCCCGGCAGCGCATCGTTGTCGTGGCCGGTCGCCTCGTCCTGGTTGTTCTCGGTGACGGTGTCGGCGAACGGATCGCCCTCGCGCATGTCCTCGACGGTCGCGAACGGATCGGGCTCGCCCATGAACTGGTCGGCCCCGGTTGCAAACGGGCTGTCGGCCGTGCCGTCGGCATCGCCATCGCCGAACAGATCGGGCGCGCCCTCCATCGTCATCGGCGCCGGGTCGGTCATCGTGTCGGCGAACGGATCGGCGCCCGCGCCCTCCTCGGGCATCGCAAACGGGTCGTCGGTCACCGACGGGTCGGGCGTGCCGAACGGGTCATCCTCGGCTGGCATCGCGTCGGGCACCGCGCCACCGAACGGATCGTCCACGGCGCCGAGCGAACCCGACCCGGGCGGCGCGACCACCGCGCTGACCGATGGCGTACGCGTGCTGATCGGGTTGAGCAGGCGATCGAGTTCGTCGGCCACTTCATCCATCGACTGGATGCGGTACTCCGGCTCCTTGATCGTCATGCGCTGGATCAGGTCGTTGAGCTCCTCGCTCACGCCGGGGTTGATCAGGCGCGCATCGGGCAACGGCTCGGAGACATGCGCGAACAGCACCTGCATCAGCGTGCCCTTGAACGGCCGCTTGCCCGTGACCGCGTGGTAGAGCGTCACGCCCAGCGAGTAGACGTCGGCCGGCGCGCCGGACTGGTTGCCCTGCGCCTGCTCTGGCGGAATGTAGGCCGGGGTGCCCACCACCGTGCCGCTGCCGCTGCCTTCGAGGCGCGCTTCGAGCGGCTGGGCGAGGCCGAAGTCGGCGACCTTGACCACGCCTTCCTCGGTGATCAGCAGGTTGTCGGGCTTCACGTCGCGGTGAACGATGTCGCGCACGTGGGCCGCATGCAGACCGCGCGCAGCCTGGCTGACCACGCGCAGCGCGTCGGAGATCAGCATCGGCTTGCCGTCGAGGCGGTCCAGGCGGTCCTGCATCGAGCCGCCCTGGATCCACTGCATGATCATGTACGGACGTTCGAGGCAGATGCCGAAGTTGTAGACCGCGACGATGTTCGGGTGCTCGATCTTCGCGGCGGCGCGCGCCTCGTCCTGGAACGTCTTCAGCTGGCCGGGCCGCGAGGCGAAGTCCTTGCTCAGTACCTTCAGCGCCACGTCGCGATCGAGGTGTTCGTGGTGCGCCTTGTAGACGATGCCCATGCCGCCCTTGCCGGCCAGCTTCTCGATGCGGCAGCTGTCGAGCACGAGGCCCGTCTTGATGCCGTTGTCGAGCATCTCCTGCGTGATCTCGGGGCTGGTGAACGCGGCGTGCACGCCGGCCACCATCTTCTCGCTCTCGTACGCATCGCTGTCGGCCACCGGCTCGGCCACGAGCTCGGGGCGCAGCTGGTCGCCGCGCTCGGCGCTGGCCGCCACGGCGGCGTGGAACGACACGGCCACGTCCTGCCCGGCGGCGCTCTCGTCGACCAGCGCACCCTTCTGCAGTTCGACCTTCTCGACCCCCTTCTTCTTGCCGCCGTCGGCCGGGCGCTTCGGCTTCGCGTCGGGGTCAAACTCGACATCGCGCGCGACGAAGCGCGGATCGTAGAACGCGTACAGCTCCTCGAAGGTGGTGCGCCGGCCGTGCAGTCGCAGGTAACCGTCGAGGTTGGCCTGGATGTGCTGGCAGACGTTCATGTTGCGCAGCTGGCGCGCCTGGTTGTAGGCGGTGCCGATCGCCACGACGGTGGTGAAGTCGAACGGGTTGATCGTGAGAATCTCGGCCGCGACCTCGAGCGGGTCGCCGTATTCGAGCCCCTTGGACGCGACCTCGAGCGACTTGATGTGCAGCTTCTTGATCTTCTGCGCCATCTCCAGCTCGAACTTCTCGGGCTTGTCGATGTCGGGCAGATTGAAGAACCGCGCCATCTGCTCGTTCTTCGTCTTGAGCGAGACCGGCGGCACGTTCATCTTCAGGTACTTCTCGATCGCCTCGAGGTCGTAGCTGGTGAGGCAGCTGATGCGCGCGTAGGTCTTGTAGGGAAGCTTGCGGCGACCGCTTCCCACTGCCTTCAGCCAGTCCCAGAGACCCATCGCAAATCCTCCACGGAGCGTCACATCGGACGACTCCGCATTTGTCCGTTCCCGGCGGAACGAGCGCCATGTCGGGAAAACGTTGTGTACCGGCTCGGCGGAACGAGTGCGGCAGATGATGCCAGAGCGGGCGGAGTTTGGACAGACGTACACCCGCGCGGTGACGCAGTGGGATGTGACGACAGAAGCGACTGGTACGACAACAACGACCTTCAAGCCCACGGGGTGCACCCCGTGGGTAACGTTGCCACGCGAGAGAGTCCGCGCAGTTGCAGTTCGCGAGCCCGCGACCCACGAGCAGCAGCCCGTGGGCTTGAACAACAGAGGAGGGAGCCGGACTACTCCTCGTCGTCGAGCCAGCCGTGCATGGCGCGCCGGGCAATGCCGGTCATTGCCGCGACGTGATCCGGGCGGTCGTTCAGCGCGGGGATGTAGTGCAGCTTCGCGCCACCGGCGTGCTCGAACAACTCCGCGCCTTCCACCGCAATCTCGTCCAGCGTCTCCAGACAGTCGATGCTGAAGCCGGGGCTGATCACGTGCAGGTGCTTCACGCCCTCTTCGGGCAGCCGGGCAAAGGTCTCGGCGGCGTACGGCTGCAACCACTCTTCACGACCGAAGCGCGACTGGTAGGCCAGCGTCACGCTCGCGGGGTCGAGGCCGGCCGCTTCGATCAGGTCGTTGGTGCCGGTGACGCACTCGTCCTCGTACGGGTCGCCGAGGGCAACGTAGCGCTGCGGAATGCCGTGCCAGGTGACGAGCAGCTTGTCGGGCACGCCGTGGGCCGCGCGGGCCTCGTGGATGGTGGTCGCCAGCGCGGCCAGCCAGGCGGGGTCGCGCGCATAGCTGTTGATCGTGCGCAACTGCGGGACCACGCGCCACGTGGCGAGTTCGGCGAACACCGCGTCGAACACGCTGGCCGTGCTGGCGGCCGCGTACTGCGGGTACAGCGGCAACACCAGCATGCGCGTGACCCCGGCGGCCGCCAGTTCGCGCAGGCCCGTGGCGATCGACGGCGAGCCGTAACGCATGCCGACCGCGACCGGCAGGCCGAGTTCATGCTGCATCGCCGTCGCCAGCTTCTGCGTGCCGAGCAGCAACGGCGAGCCGTCGTCGGTCCACACGCGCGCGTACGCCGCGGCCGAGCGCGCGGGGCGGGTGCGCAGGATGATGCCTTCGAGCAGCAGCCACCAGCGGAAGCGCGGCAGGTCGATCACGCGCGGATCATTGAGGAACTGCCGCAGGTAGCGTCGCACCGCCGGCACCGTCGGCGCGTCGGGCGTGCCGAGGTTGGCGAGCAGCACACCAGCCTGCGGATCGCCGAGCGACAACGGCGGCGGCGGGTAGGGCCAGGCAAAGGTGGGTCGGCTCATCGCGAGGTGTGTGGCGGGCTCCGGTGAATCCGGGCAAGAGCCGCGACCGAAAGTGGATGTCCGCGAATGCCTGTCCGGGCGAGCCCGGGGGAGACACCCCCCGGCTCGCCTGGAACAGGCATTCGCGGACAGGCTCTCACGGTCGCGGCTCTTGCCCGAATCGACAACCGACGGTCAAACGACTACTGCGGGTTCACGCGGCGCGAGAACGGATCGGGCACCGACTCGCGCGGATTCGGCTCCTCGAGCGGCGACGGCGCGAGGCGTTCTTCGTAGAAGCCGCCATCGAGGCCCGACGCCGGCAGCAGGAAGTTCGTCAACACCTGGACGTACTCCTTGATGGCGGTCGCCTCCTGCGTGCCCTGGATGCGCTTGCGCATGTGCGCATAGTGCTCGGCCACCTCGGCGCGCGCGGCCAGCGAGGTCGAGTACGTGTCGTACTTCTGGACGCCGGCGTACGGCCGGTTGGCGGGCTCGTACCACTTCAGCTGCTCGGCGTACGTGATCATGTTGACCGCGAACGTGTGCGCGTCGTGGTAGCGCTCCGAGTCGAAGCGCTCGACCAGCAGGTCAGCGGTGTAGACGAGGATGCGCATCAACTCGGGCAGGTTCTTGTGCGCCTTCAAGCCGAGCTCTTCTTCGGAGCCGATGTCCGGCACCTGGTAGCAACCGGCGAGCACAACAAGCGACGCCGCCAACAGCATGGCAAGCGGCAGACGAGGCGACACAGGCCCGATGGACATTTGGCGACGATTCATGGCGAACCTTGCGCGGGGGAATTCAACACCGGTCGGCAACGGGCGTTGCCGTGTGGTGGGCGCGCAGGGGGAAGGGGCGGGCAGTATACCACATCGCGCGCGGGGAGCACGGAGTAGTATTTCACGCCGCCACGAGTGCGCGCTTGCCCGCCCCGTCGCCCGCTCCCGGTTCGGCCTGCGTCATCGCCGCGCCGATTCGCCGTTGGCTCCTTGCACCGTGGCTCGGCCGGAACAGCCATCCGCGCAGGCACGACGGACGCCGGTTGCAAAACCCCGCGGACACGGGCCGCGCGCCTTGCACGGCCACGGGGGCGGTGGTATTCGTCCTCATCTTCTGCGCACCAGCCACACAGCGGCGTCGCCATGCCACTTGCCGGGGTCGGTCTGTCTACTTCGGAAGCCGCACTGCTGCTGGCGCTGATCGTGCGCCGGTTGGGGCAGGTGTGGCGCCGCGCCGAGCCCGACACGCCGGAAAGCTGGCTGACGTACTCGGATCGCATCGGCCCCGAGCACCTCTCGTCGCAACTGCGCGAGTCGGCGGTGGGACGCGAGGCACTGACCGCCGCGACCGCGTCGCCGAGTCGCAAGGACATGACCAGCCGGCAGGCGGTGATCATCCTTGCCGACGCGCTGGCCGCGGGCTTCGCGTGGTCGCCCGGCACCGAGCCGGCGCTCGACTCGGCCGAGGCCGCAACCGCACCGTTGTCGGCCGGCGTGAACCTCCCGGCAGACTCGGCCGCGAATGCGAACGCACCGGTCGGCGACGGCGAGCCGCTCTACTGGCCGCTGACGTCGCGCGCCCAGGTGCCGCATCCGCAGCCGGAGAGCAAGCTGCTGAAGGCGGACAGCGCTGACCCGGGCAACCTCTATAGAGGAGTGTGGCAGCGCGTGAAGAGTGCGCTGCAGACGCTGCCGCCGGACCCCGCCGCGCTCGCGCCCGCGCTGGTGCAGGTGCTGCGCGAGGTCGACAACGTGCCGGTCCCGCTGGGAGCGGTTGGCGCGCAGTCCGCCGATGTTGCCGGTGCTGCCGCCGGTCGCTTCGCCGGCATGACCGACGTGATCATGACGGCGTGGCCGATCGCCGTGTCGCTGACGCGCGCGCTGGCCGGGCGCATGGACGAGTCGCCCTCGCAGTGGCTGACCGGTTCCGACGATCAGGCCTGGTGGTCGTTGACTGCCGTGAGCGTGTCGCCGGTAACCGAACCGCGCAGCGTGGACGAACTCGCCGGCGTGCGCGCCGCGCAGGGCAAGGCGCTGAACGCCGTGCGCGACGCGCTTGCGAAGGCCCTCTCGCGTGACTCGCTCAACGCGGTGCTGCTCGGCTCGCCCGGCGCCGGCCAGGAACTCTTGCTGCTCGACGCCGCAGCCGGCGCCGCCGACACGGTGCGCAAGACGGTCGCCGGGCTCGCCGCGTCGCTGGCGCCGCTCGGCGTGCGCGCGCAGGTAGCGGCCACCCCGCTGACGGTGAACGACCTCGCCACCGCCGATCTGGCCGCTCGCGCCAGCGACCTGCTGCGCGCCGCGGCCACCGCCGTGCCGACGTACGACGCATTCGGACTCCGGCCCCGCGCCGCGCGACCAGCCGCACTCGCGCCGAGCGCCGAGACGCGCCGCATGACCTCGCAGCCCGTGTTGCCGCCGCCCACGCCGGCCGCGCTTGCCGAGACGCCCGCGATTGCGCGGCCCACGCTCGCACCCGCGTCGCCGCAGTCGGCCGACGACGAAGCCGGACACGAAGAAGCCGAGGCCGACGAGCCCGCGCTGCTGACCGCCACCGCGTCGTCGGCCGCTCCCCCGGCCGCGGCACGCATTGCCGGCGAGTTGCACGACGCGAGCGCGATCGTCGCCGGGCCGACACCGGCCGACCTCACGCGCGTGTTGCGCCGTCACGCCGAGCTGGCCTTCAGCGCCAACCAGCTGGCGCGTGCGGCCGGTGTGCGGCTCGTCGCGGCGCCCGGCGAGTGGTGGCTTTCGGGGCCGTCGTCGGTGTTGCCCGACGCCGTCGTGCGGCTCGTGGAGTTCTGGTCGGCCGGCTGGGGGCACCGCGCCCCGTCGCGCCTGCTCGTGGCGCTCGCCGCCAGCGATGCCGGCCACGGCGACCGCACCGCGTCGGCCGTGCGCGCCGCGAGTGCGCTGGCGGCCCGCGCTGCAGCCACCAGCTGGCCCGGCAAGGGTGCGGGCGCGGTCGCGTGGTTCCCGCGTCACAGCGCCGACCTGCGCGCCTGCTTCCCGCTCGACGACATCACGCCGGTGGCGCGCCTCGGCCAGCACGTGCTCAACCTCTCGGGCCTGCGCATCTCGGCTGACGGCCTGCACCAGGTGGAGCGCCTCGGTCGCGGCCACGAATGGGTCGCCGGCAGTTGCCGTCGCGCCGCGAGTGTCGCGCTGCCAACCGCTGCGGCGTTGGCGCCGGGCCTCGCCCGCGCGCGTGCGCGCAACGAACGCTGGCGCGCGACGCTGGCCTACAGTCTCAACCGCTTCCTCGGCCGTCGCCGGTCATGGTCGCGCAAGAAGTCCGCCCCCACACCTGTGGAGATCCTCGTCGACGCCATTCACCGCAACCGGTGGCTTGGCGCCGACCGACCCACCCGACTGGACGCGACGTTGTATCTTGACCTGGCTGGCCGCTGGGTCGAGGCGTTGCGCCCCACACACGACTGAACGTCGAGAACACGGAGCCGTCAGATGCCCGCCGATCTGCCCGCCGACAACGAACACCATCCGGAATCCGCTTCGCCCGCGCCCGCGCCGGCCCCGACTCCCGCGCCGGCGCCGCCGCCGGCTGCCGCGTCGCATGACGACGACCACGACCACGGCGGCTACGACGACGACGGTCCGGTGCAGCCGACCGGCCTGGCCGCGCTCGCGCAGTTTGCCGGCGGCGGGTCTGGCGGTGACGACAGCGACGGCGACGACGCGGGCGACCGTGGCGGCGACGGCGACGGCGACGAGGGGGGTGCACACGGCGAAGGCGGCGAGCGTCGCAAGCGTCGGCGCCGCCGTCGTGGCAAGGGCGGGGACGGCGAGGGCGAAGCGGGCGGCGAGCAGGCTGCCGGTGGTGCCCGTCCGGAGCGCGGCGAACGGCCCGAGCGCGGCGAGCGTCGTGAACGCGGCGGCGGCGGCGGCGGCGGTGGCGATCGCGGCGATCGTGGTGGCGACCGCGGCGATCGCGGAGACCGCGGCGACCGCGGTGATCGTGGCGGCCGTTCGCGTGGCGGCTTCAACGACAACTACAACGCCGAGCCGCGCGACCAGAACCGCATCCGCACGGTCATCGAGTCCGACGACTACACCGCGCTGGACCAGCTGGCCGAGCGCCTCGGCCGCGCCTTCGGCAACAAGCCGCCGTGGGTGAAGAACCGCTTCTCCACGTTCCAGATCCGCCCGATCATCGGCGAGGTCGAGCGCCTGCGCCGTCGCGACTTCGCGTCGGACGCCGACGCGCGCAAGACGTTCCGGCTGCTCAAGTCGCGCACCGCGTACCTCGCGCGCCGCTACCACGACGAAGACCTCTACGAGTTCACGCGCGTGCTGCGCTACGCGGTCGACCTCGTGGGTGACGACGCCGCGCGCTTCGGCCGCTTCGTCGATTTCTTCACGACGTTCCTCGCCTGGTTCCGCGCTGCCGGCGGCCGCTGAGGACAACGACAACGACAACGACACGGCGCCGCGATCCGCGCAGCCGCGTCGTCATTGGTTGACCGATCGCGCCGGCCGGATTGCGTGGAAGTAGTCGCGCTCGGGGCGCGCCAGCCCGATGCGCGGACACGTACCCGAAGCCCCCGCCCCGGATCACGCGCAGGTACGCCGACTCCATCTCGGCTGCGCTGCCGTCAACGGGTGAATCCAGGTAGTCCGCATAGACGTCCTGGCACCACTCGCACGGCCCGCTGTGCATGCCGAGAAGGCCGAACGCGTTCGCCGGCAGCGCCCCGACCATCAGGGTATTCCGCTTGTGCAGCGGCCCGGCAAGGTCCGCCCGGTGTTCGTTGCCGAAGCAGTAGGCTGTGTTCGACCCGGCCCGGCAGGCGAACTCCCATTCGGCTTCGGTCGGCAGTCGCATGCCGACGTCCTGACACCAGCGGGCGGCATCGAGCCAGCTCATCCCGCGGTGCGCGGTCATGGCGGCCCGGTCGGCGAAGCCGAACCCGCTGTCGTACACCCGCTGCGTCAACGGGGTGCGCGCGAGCAGCACCGGCCGCTCGATCCGCACGCTGTGCTGCGGGCAGTCCGGCTGGAAGTGCGGCTCACCCTCGGCCACGCCCATCCAGAACCGG
>JBFWQT010000110.1:0-15679 GCA_050249295.1 Planctomycetota bacterium | reverse complement strand
AATCTGCCGCGCGACACGGCCGGCAGCGTGTTCGGCGCCGGCCAGGCGAGCGCGAGCGACGGCACGGCGCCGACGCGGCTCGAAGAGCTGGCCCTGGTGGCCGCGCGTGCGCACGTGCGCGACACGGTTCGCTTCACGCTCGACCTGTCGCTGCACAAGCTGATCAACGTGCCGGCCGGGTGCGAGCCGGAGGCGCGCGAGCGGTTCTGCACGTCGGTCACGGCGCTCGTGGCGGCCACGCTGGCGTCGCGCGCCGAGCTGGTTGCGCGCGAACTGCACGACGGCAGTGCCAATCCGTCGGCGCGGCCGGCGCTCGTGTCGATGCACGTGCTGGTGCGCGTGGCGCCCGCGCAGATCGCGCGCGTGCTCTCCGACGTGATCAACGACACGCGAGCCCGGCAACTCGAGCCGCCCACCGGCGTGGGCCGCGGCAGTCGACTGCTGCCCGACACCTGCCGCGCATTCTGGACGGCCACCTGGCGCGCGCTGTGGCTGAGCGACCGCACGCCGGACGACCGCGGCAACTGATCGGATTGCCCTCACCAGGGCGCTGGACACGACGGAGATTCGCAACGCAGGGTCCATTGGGCCCGACTCGCTTGCGCTCGCGGCTCGTGTTCTCGCACCGGCATGTACCGGTCCCTTTCGTGGCTGGCATTGCGCGAGCGATCCGTGGAATGCACGATCGGCGGCGACCCGTCAGAGTCCGTATTAGGCGCCGCACACCAGCGCGCGCACCCCGGCACGGCAATGCACTTCCACTTGATGGACGACGACGGCGCGGCGAACGAGAAGCACGAGCGCAAGTTCTCGAACCGCGAGGTCTTCTTCCGCCTGCTGCCGTTCTTCCGCGAACAGTGGCGAACCCTCGCGTGGGCGTTTGTCCTGCTGATGGTCGCCACGGCGTGTACCGTCGCCGGGCCACAGATCCTGCGCCAGGTCGTCAACATTGCGATGCAACCCGGGGCCGACGAGAGCCAGATCCACGCTCTCGCCGGCCTGTTCGTTGTCATCGTGCTCGCCGGCCTGCTGATCGGCTGGTTCGTCACGCTGATGGTCACGCGCGCCGGCCTCGTGTTGGTCACCCGACTGAAAGAGCGGCTGTTCCGCCACGTGATGGCGATGAACCTGCGCTTCTTCGCCGACTACTCGCCGGGCCGGCTGCTGGCGCGCGTCGAGTCCGACACCGAATCGCTCAAGCAACTCTTCAGCCACGCGGCCGTGCGGCTGTTCGCCACGGTGCTGCTGTTCGTCGGCGTGATCGGCGTGATGGCCTGGCAGGATCCGTGGACCACGCTGATTGTGGCGGCATTCGTGCCGGTGCTGTTCGCGTGCACATTCTTCTTCCTCAGGGTGATGCGCCGGCTGTTCCGCCGGTCGCGCCGCAGCTACGCCGAGGTCAGCGGGTTTGTCACCGAGTACGTGCAGGGCGTCGAGGTCATCCAGCACTACGGCTACACGCCGCGCGCGATGGCCGGGCTGGCGGCACGCAACCGCAAGCGCGTGCGCGCCGAGGCGGTTTCGTCGTACGCCTCGTACGGCTTCTGGGGCTTCTTCGGCTTCTTCGAGATTCTCGCCACGGCCGTGGTGATCGGCGTCGGCGCGCAGAAGGTGGCCACCGGCACGATGGACATCGGCACGATGGTGATGTTCATCGAGTACCTGCGTCAGGTCTTCCTGCCGATCCTGATGTTGAGCGAGTTCCTCAACATGGTGCAGCAGGGGTTCGTCGCGGCCGAGCGGGTCTTCGGCATCCTCGGCATGGAGGCCGAGGAGACGAACGGTGCCCGGTCCGAGCCGCGACCGTCAGGGAGCGGGACCGCCGAGCCCGAGCCATCAGCAGTGCTCTCTCCGACCGCCGTTGCGGCTGTGCGTGGTCCGGACTCGCCGGTCCCGCTCCCTGACGGTCGCGGCTCGGACCCGAACGGCAACACCAACGGCAACGGCAAACACCCGCCCGTCGCCTTCAACCACGAGATCCGCTTCAGCAACGTCACCTTCGCCTACAACGACGACCACGACGTGCTGCACGACATCAGCTTCACGCTGCCGCGCGGCCAGCGCATCGCCGTGGTCGGCCCGTCGGGCGGCGGCAAGAGCACGCTCGCCAACCTGCTGCTCTCGTTCTATCAGCCGCGCCTCGGCTCGATCACCGTCGACGGCATCGACCTGCGCAACTACACGCGGCAGGAGTGGCGGCGCATGGTCGGCCTGGTGCTGCAGGGCGTGCACCTCTTCCCCGGCAGCGTGCGCGACAACCTCACCGTGTTCGACCCCGACGTGCCGGACACCGCAATCGCGCGCGCGCTGGAGATCGTGCAGGCCGGGCCGCTGGTCGAGCAACTCGGCGGCCTCGGTGGCGAGCTGGCCGAACGCGGCGCCAACCTCTCGCACGGCGAGCGCCAGCTGCTGAGCTTCGCGCGTGCCCTGGTGGCCGATCCGCCGTTGCTCGTGCTCGACGAGGCGACCGCGTCGGTCGATCCGGTCACCGAGCGGCGCATCCAGCGCAGCCTCGACCGCATGCTGCGCGGCCGCACCGCGTTCATCATCGCTCATCGCCTCGCGACGATCGTCCACGCCGACCGCATCCTGGTTGTGCAAGGCGGCCGCATCGTCGAGCAGGGCACGCACGACGAACTGCACGCCGCCAACGGCGCGTACCGTCATCTCTTCGATCTGCAGTTCACCGAGGCGGGGGGCATCTCATGAGGCGCAAGCTGCTCTGGATCGCCAGCGTGTGGCGGCCGCTGACGCCGTGGTTCCTCGTGATGTTCGCGTTCACGGCGTTCTCCACGATTGTCGCGGTCGCGTATCCGCTGGTGTTCATGCTGCTGATCGACCTGCTGCGCGGCGACGCCGGCCAGGCCGACATCTACCCGCAGTTCGTGCGCAACCTCGTCGGCGCCACCACCGGCGCGCCCGCGCTCAACGACGCGGCCGGTGGCATCGACCCGCGCGTGTGGACCATCGTCTGGCTGCTTGTCATCGTTGGCCTCGTGCGCTGGGCGGCCGGCTTCTACCCCGCCGCGCGCGCGCACGTGAACGTGATGATCGAGCGCCACATCCGCGAACGGTCGTTCGCGCGCATCCTGCGCAAGGGCTACCGCTACTTCCTGCGCTTCCGCACCGGCGACCTCGTCACGCGGCTCACCGACGACATCGGCGACTACCCGAAGATCGCGTGGTTCTGCTGCAGCGGCATCTTCCGCGCCGTCGAGTCGGCCAGCAAGTTCGCGTTCTGCCTGATCATCATGCTGTACCTCGACTGGCGGCTCGCACTGCTGGCGATCTCGCCGCTGCCCGTCATGCTCGTCGTGTTCGCGGTCGCGCATCGCCGGCTGGCAAAGTGCGTCGAGATCCAGCGCGCCGCGATCAGCGAAACCAACGACCTGCTCGAGTCGGCCTTCTCCGGCGTGCGCATCATCAAGGCGTTCAATGCGCAGGAGCGACAGACCGCCGCGCTGCGCCGACAGCTCGATCGCCGCATTGAGGCCGAGATGGGCGTGGTGAAGATGTGGCAGGTGATCGACAGCCTCTACAACTCGCTCAACGTTGTCGGCCAGATCGTCGTCATCGCCGTTGGTGGCCTGTTCGTGATCCGCGGCGATCTCACGGTCGGCGCGTTCTACGCCTTCTACGTCTACCTCGGCATGCTCGTGCAGCCGTTGCTCGATCTGCCGAACCTGTTCGTCACCGGCCGCCAGGCGTTTGTCTGCATCGACCGGCAGAACGAGATGCGCGACTACGACACTGACGGCGAGGGCGGCGCGTTCCGCGGCACCGGCACGGCACCGCGCTTCGAATCGCTCGAACTGAAGGGCGTGACGTTTGCCTGGCCGCCGCTCGTTGCGGTGTCGAGCGCGCCGGACCAGGCCGACCAGGCCGCGCCGGGCGTGCGGCCAGACGGCGGTCGGCCGGTGCTGCGCGATGTCTCGTTGCGCGTCGAACGTGGCCAGCGGCTCGCGGTGGTCGGCCGCCTCGGCTCGGGCAAGTCGTGCCTGCTGCAGCTCGCGGCCGGCTACCTGATCCCGTCTGACGGCCGCGTGCTGCTCAACGATCGCCCGCTCGGCGAGTACGACGCCGTGTCCGTCGGCCGGCTGACGGCGATCGTGCCGCAGGAGCCGGTGCTCTACAGCGAGACCGTGCGCGAGAATGTCGTGTTCGGTCGCACGCCCGACGAGGCGCTGCTGCGCGACGTGATCGCCGCCGTCGGCATGACCGCCGAGATCGACGCGATGCCCGGCAAGCTCGACCAGGAAGTCGGCCAGCGTGGCATCACGCTCTCGGGCGGGCAGCGCCAGCGGCTGAGCATTGCGCGCGCGCTGTACGGTCGGCCGCAGTTGCTGCTGCTCGACGACCTGACCTCGGCGCTCGACGCGAGCAACGAGGATCGCCTCTGGCAGCACCTGCAGCGCCTGGTGCCCGACGCCGCGATGATCGTCGTCACGCACCGCATCGCGACGGCCCGCGCGATGGACCGCATCGCGATCCTCGACGACGGCCGCATCACCGCCGTCGGCCGTCACGACGAGTTGCTCGGCACGTCGCCGCTGTACGCCGAGTTCCAGCACGAGTTCGCCGGCCAGCCCGCAACGGCGTCGTGAGCGCCGTGCGTGCGGTACGCGAGTGCCGCCGCCCCGCGGGGCGTTGGCCCGGCATCCGGAGCCCCGGAGGGGCGGCCCTGCAGTAGCCCGGGGCGTGAGCCCCGGGAAGCTGCGCGAGCACCTTCCCTCCCGAGCCTGCGAAGCAGGCGGCTCTTTCGATAGCCCCGGGTGAAGCCGCGAAGCGGCGAGAACCCGGGGTGGCACGGCAGGTCCCTCGTCGCCGGAGCCTGCGAAGCAGGCGGCTCTTTCGATAGCCCCGGGTGAAGCCGCGAAGCGGCGAGAACCCGGGGTCGCACGGTAGGCCCCTCGTCGCCGGAGCCTGCGAAGCAGGCGGCTCTTTCGATAGCCCCGGGTGAAGCCGCGAAGCGGCGAGAACCCGGGGTGGCGCGGCAGGCGCCTCGTCGCCGGAGCCTGCGAAGCAGGCGGCTCTTTCGATAGCCCGGGTGAAGCCGCGAAGCGGCGAGAACCCGGGGTCGCACGGCAGGCGCCTCGTCGCCGGAGCCTGCGAAGCAGGCGGCTCTTTCGATAGCCCCGGGTGAAGCCGCGAAGCGGCGAGAACCCGGGGTGGCACGGCAGGCGCCTCGTCGCCGGAGCCTGCGAAGCAGGCGGCTCGCTGGGTTCTGAGCCGCCGGCTTCGCAGGCTCCGGAGGGAAGGTTGCGGCGCCGCGATGACCCCGGGTTCTCGCCGCTTCGCGGCTTCACCTGGGGCTAGCGAAAGAGCCGCCTGCTTCGCAGGCTCCGGAGGGAAGGTTGCGGCGCCGCGAGAACCCCGGGTTCTCGCCGCTTCGCGGCTTCACCCGGGGCTAACGAAAGAGCCGCCTGCTTCGCAGGCTCCGGAGGGAAGGTTGCGGCGCCGCGACAACCCCGGGTTCTCGCCGCTTCGCGGCTGCACCCGGGGCTAACGAAAGGGAAGGGTGCGGCGCCGCGATGACCCCGCGTTCTCGCCGCTTCGCGGCTTCACCCGGGGCTAGCGATAGAGCCGCCTGCTGCGCAGGCTCCGGAGGGAAGGGTGCGGCGCCGCGATGACCCCGGGTTCTCGCCGCTTCGCGGCTCCACCCGGGGCTAGCGAAAGAGCCGCCTGCTTCGCAGGCTCCGGAGGCGACCGTACTCCCCTCCGCGGACTTACGTCCCCGGCTCGCCTCGGCTCCTGTGTCCTGCGCAGCTCCGGCCATCACTGCCCGCGTCGCACTTCCAACTCGGCCAACTCCTTCTTCGCGGCGGCCGCAACATCCGGTTGCGCAATGTCGGTCAACTCGCGCAGGCACGCGGCCGCGTCGTCGGTGGCGTCGGCCATGCGCCCAAGCACACGCACGATGCGCAGTCGTTGCGGCAACGCCGACCGGTCGCTCACGGCGGCGCGCAACTCCGGCATCGCATCGACGCCGATGAACACCAGCACACTTGTGGCGCTCTCGATCGTCGCGTCGTCGGTCCGGTCGGCAATCGCGCGGATCAGCGCGGCCGTCGCACCCGCGCCGAGCGAGGCAAGCGCGCGGATCGCCATGCCGCACGCGTCCGGATCATCGGCCCCGCCGAGCATCGGCACGAAGACCTCGAGCTGCGTGTTCACCGGCGCGACACGCCGGAACGCGCTCGCGGCATGCGCACGCAGCGAACCGGGTGTGCGCAGCAACTCGATCAGCAGTGGCACGGCCGGCCGCGCGGCATCGCCGATCGCGCCCAGCGACTCCAACGCAGACGCGCGCATCCACGGCGACGCGTCGTCGCGCAACACGGCCATCAGCGGCGCCACCGCCGGCGCGCCGCATCGGCGCAACACGAACGCCATCTTGCGCCGCACGTGCTCCGGCGCATCACCCGTCAGCACGGCCACCAGATCGGGAAGCACCACCGATGGCAACGGTTCGTCGGGCGGTGCCATGAGGAGCTGCATCGCCTGCGCCGGGAACTCGCGCTCCAGCTCGGTGGCGCCCACCAACGGCTCCGCGCCGATGACACCAATCAGGAACTGCACTAGTTCTCGCGGCCGGTCCTGCATCAATCCGATCTCGAGCAGCGCCGGGAACATGTTCCGCGCGGCGTAGTCGGGCCAGGGCCCCCACCCGTCCAGGTCGCGGGTCAGATCCTCCGCGGTGAACCCGGCGACCAGGGAGCGCAGCCATACCACGGCCCGTTGCGTGTACCGGCGCACCGTCGCGCGAGGGTGGTGGACGGCGACGCGCGCCAGCGGAATCGCCAATAGCTCGCGCGGCACGTGCTTCAACAGTTCGACCACCACCTGCGCGTTGCGCAATGTCAAGGCGGACTCCGGTCCGAGTGATGCGAGGATCGCATCGCGACCGGCATCGCCGAGCTTGAGCAGGGCCCTGGCCGCCGCTGGCTGTGCGTCCACATGGGTCTGGTTGTCGAGCCCGATGAGCATCGGCATGATCATCGGCACGGCCGTGTCAGCCACCGTCGGGCCAATCGCGCCGATCACCTCCAGCGCCGGCACCGCGTCGGTTGACTCGCCGCGTGCATTGTCCACTGCGACCAGGCCAAGCATGGCGGGCAACGCCCAGGCCGAATCCGGGCCGGCCTTGATCAGCTCGTCGTACTGCGCGCGACGTTGAACGACATCTGCCGCGCCGAGCAGCTTTAGCAGTTTGGCGAGGCGCTCGTCGCCATTGGGGCGCGGCTTGTGGGGTGGCGGCTCGTCGGGCGGCCAGGCCGGCTCCGGCTTGTCGGGCGGCTGCACCGGCGGCGCGACCTGCTGGGCGAGCAGCAGGCCGGACGCGGCGCCCCACAAGGCAGCGTGGAGGATCAGCGCGCAAACGGCAGAGCGGTGGAGTTGCATACGCATTGCAGCCTGCTGTTCCGTCGCACAACGCCCAGCTTGCGCCTGCGATGGCCGGCACGCAAGCACTCGCTCCGCTCCGGAGCCTGCGAAGCAGGCGGCTCGCTGCGTTTTGAGCGGCTGCGCAGGCTCCGGAGGGAAGGTTGCGGCGCGGCGCTAGCCCCGGGTTCTCGCCGCTTCGCGGCTTCACCCGGGGCTAGCGAAAGAGCCGCCTGCTTCGCAGGCTCCGGAGGGAACCCGCTGTCGACTCCCTACGCCCGCCGAC
The DNA here is from genome assembly GCA_050249295.1 of Planctomycetota bacterium. GTDB lineage: Bacteria > Planctomycetota > UBA8742 > SKZP01 > SKZP01 > JBFWQT01. The sequence continues at coordinate 8,013 of JBFWQT010000110.1, read as the reverse complement.
GCGCGCGACGCCTGCGCGAGGGCGACCGTACTCCCCTCCGGGGACTCACGTCCCCTGCTCGCCTCGAAACGGAGCCGCGACCGGCAGAGCCTGTCCGGGGATTCCGATTCCGGGCGAGCCGGGGTGCAAGCCCGCGGAGTCTGATTCCTGGTGTCGCCTCGCGCCAGCCGGGGAGGCCCCGTCCATCAAAGGTGGCCGTGTTTGCATGGCCGCGAAGGCATATCCGGCCGTAATAGAAATCGCGAAGGTTATAACTTGACTTTGGCGGCGGATGCCGTATTATGGATAGTATGTCGGATTGCATGCTGCCGCGCTCCCAGCATGGCGACAGCGCAATCGGGACGAACAGGCTCGCGGAGCTTGGCGTCCGATAAAGTCTCCGGGACCTTGCGTCCCCGGATGGTCTGGTCGGATGAGGTTACGAGTCAATGGAAGTGAGGTAGCAGCGATGTTGATTGCCGGCACGGTGAGGTCGAAAGGGCGTTGACGGTGCCGCTTCGGAGCTTCTCTGTACTTCACTCAAGGTTCTCGTTGGAGGCCTGTAAACATGGGCCTGGAAAGGACAAACGACGTGAATATTGACTATTCTTGACAATATCGACCCGCCGGTGGCGCAGCGAAGCGAACCCAACTCGCCAGCCCAACCAACCACTCCGCGGAGTCAAACCGCACCCGGCAACTCTGGGGAGGCCAACGGGAGCGAACCCACCTCGAACTGCGGAGCCCGCGTGCGGAACGAACCCAACTGCGGACTGCAGCTGTGGACCGCCCACCGGGCAACTGCGGGCGAGCGCCGACCGCGGAACCCAACTGCGGAACGAACCCAACTGCGGAACGAACCCAACTGCGGAACGAACCCAACGGCGAAACGAACCCAACTGCGGGGCGAGCGCCAGCTGCGGAACGAACCCGATTTGATGAACCGACGAACGAACACCGCCGGAGCCTGCGCAGCAGGCGGCTCATTCGATAGCCCCGGGTGGAGCGCGCGACGCGCGCGGAACCCGGGGTACGCGTCAGCGCGAAGTCGCCAAATCGGGGGGCCGTGTGCGGAACCCGGGTACGCGTCCGGCGCGAAGTTGCCGGAGCCTCCGAAGGAGCGGCTCGTTGCTCCACCCGGCGCTATCGAAAGAGCCGCCTGCTCCGCTGGCTCCGGCGTGTTGGCGTGCCGCTGGCCCCGGGTGCGGCGCTCCGCGCCTCCACCCGGCGCTATCGAAAGAGCCGCCTGCTCCGCAGGCTCCGGCGTGTTGGCGTGCCGCTGGCCCCGGGTTGCGGCGCTCCGCGCCTCCACCCGGCGCTATCGAAAGAGCCGCCTGCTCCGCAGGCTCCGGCGTGTTGGCGTGCCGCCGGCCCCGGTTGCGGCGCTCCGCGCCTCCACCCGGCGCTATCGAAAGAGCCGCCTGCTCCGCAGGCTCCGGCCAACTGCCACTGCGCGGTCGCGCCTCCCCGGCACGCCAGCAGACAAACTGCCGCGCGCGCCGCCGTCCTGATGCGCTCGCTTGACGTGCCACAGGCGGCGCGGCATACGTGGCTGGCTATCGACGATGGACCGCGACCGGCAGGTGATGTGACGGTGGATCCAGCTTACTGCCGCGATGTGGTGATCGAGTGCTTCACGCTCGCGCAGCAACGGTCGCGATTGCGCGAGATGCTGCCGATCGGGCCGGACGAGATTCGCGCCAACGTGATCGATGCGGTGCGCGCCGTGCTGACCAGCCTCGACGAGGTGTACGACCGGCCGACGCATCGCGGGTTGATCCGGCTGGTGGCGCGGATGGTGCCGAAGGCGCACAGCTGGGGCACCCCGCAGGATGTCATCGACGCGCAGACAACGCGCATCGGCCAGGTGATGGATCAACTCGCGGCCTCCTCCTCTGTGGAGCAAGATGATGACGGAGCATGAGAACCCCACGACGGCCGCGGGCGGCATGCGGCTCGACCACGTGGCGATCGCCGTGCCGTCGATCGATGCCGTGCTGCCGTTGTGGGCCGGCGTGCTGGGCCTTGCGCCGCTGGAGCTCGAGGACGTGCCCGAGCAGGGCGTGCGCGTGAAGAAGCTCGACACCGGCAACACGCACATCGAACTGCTCGAGCCGCTGGTCGCCGGGGAAGGCCCGATCGGCAAGCACATCGACAAGCGTGGCGCCGGCATCCACCACATCTGTTTCCGCGTCGACGACATTGACGCCGCGGCCACGCGCCTGAAGGCGGCCGGCTATCGCGCGCTGAGCGACGAGCCGCAGCCCGGCGCGAACGGCGCGCGCGTGCTGTTCCTGCATCCGAAAGACACCGGCGGCACGCTGATCGAACTCGCGTGGTACCCGCCGGGGTCGTGACCCACCCGCCTCCTCATGCCGCGCATCTGTTTTTCCGGCACGCCGCAGATCGCGGCCGACCATCTGGTGCGCATGATCGCGGCCGGCTTTGTGCCCGGGCTCGTGATCTCGCAACCCGATCGTCCGGCCGGGCGCGGTCGCCAGCTGCACATGCCCGAGGTGAAGCAGCTCGCGCTCGAACACGGCATCGAGGTCTGGCAGCCGGAGCGCATCCGCCAGCGCGCGGTGATCGACCAGTTCGTCGAGCGGCAGTTCGATGTGCACATCGTGGTGGCGTACGGGCAGATCCTGGCGGAGCGGATGTTCGACGCGCCGGCGCGCGGCACGTTCAACTCGCATGCCTCGCTGTTGCCCCGCTGGCGCGGCTCGGCGCCGATCGAGTGGGCGCTGATCGCCGGTGACACGATCACCGGCGTGGCGCTGCAGCGCGTGGTGCGCGGGCTGGACGAGGGCCCGATCGTGGCGCAGCGCGAACTGCCGATCGGGCCGGACGACGATCGCGCGATGCTCTACGAGCGGCTTGGCAGGCTGGGCGGCGAGTTGCTGACCGACACGCTGCCGGCGATCATCGCGGGCACGCACACCGAGACGCCGCAGGCCGCCGAGGGTGTCACGTACGCCGAGCGGCTGACCGCCGCGCATGGCCAGCTCGACCTGACGCAGTCGGCGGCGCAGTTGCACAACCGCATTCGCGCGCTGCATCCGCACCCTGGCTCGCGTGTCACGGCCGTGCTCGAAGGTGACGTGCGCCAGTCGCTGAAGCTGGTCGAGGCGGTGGCCGCCGCGTGGCCGGCCGAGCTGCCGACGCCGGATGTGGTGCCCGCGCCGGGCACCCTCTTGCGTGCCGCGCACCGCCTGCTGGTCGCCACCGGCGATGGCCTGCTGGAGATCATCCAGTGTCAGCCAGATGGCAAGAAGGCCATGCCGGCCGACGCCTGGTGCAACGGCCACAAGCCCGTGCGATTCGAGTGACGCCGCGGTCGGGTCGTGCGTTCTGGCAGTCGCTAACGCTCGTGCCCGATGGCACGATTCCGCACCGCTCTCCCACCACCATCATCACGTTCCGATCCGTGCGCCCGCACGCCCCACACACATGACCACCGCCCACACGACCGGTTCGTTGCTGCTCAGTTATGCCGCGCTGCAAGAGAACGACTTTGCCGCGCTCGCCGGTGCGCGCCCGTTCCGCGACTCGATGATCGTCCGCAACGACAACGAGCGCCGCTTCCACTTCCGTTACGCCACGGTCGTGTTCGAGAAGGTCGCGTACACGTCGGTCGCCGACGCCGTCAGCAAGATCGTGGCGTTCGAGAAGGCCGAGCGCAGTGTGGGCGGCAACCCCGCCGCCAATCGCACCATTGCGCTGCGCCCCGACGGCGGCCCGGAGAAGTCCGAGAACATCGCGCGCATCCTGCTCTGCGAGGCCGAGTCGGGTGCCGTGGGCGCCACCGAGTACGACGCGGTGTACTCCGCGTTCCTCGACTTCGGCGAGCACACCGTGGCCGTGTCGCCGGCCGGCATTGCCATCGCCGGGCAGGTGGACGACGACCAGATCGACACCTACCTCTACTACGTCGCGCAGATCTCCGCGGCGGTGTGCCGCTACGCGTTCAACGAGCGGATCCTCGCTGACGTGATGAGCGACATCCATCACAAGGCCGAGGACTTCGACGTCGAGAAGCTGCAGGAGATCAACATCTCGACGTCGAAGGCGATGCTCGACATCAGCGACGAGCTGCTGAACATCCCGCCGCGCGAGAACTTCATTCTGACGCGCCTGCTCAGCGTGGCCAACGTGCGCGTGTACGAGGAGCGCATCGCGCGCATGCTCGGCATCATCCAGCACTACGTGCAGCACCGCCACGCGCTGCAGGCCGAGGTCAACAGTGGCCGCGTGGAGTTCGTGCTCTTCGTGATCGCGATCGTCGGCGGCGTGACCGGCATCGTCAGCATGTTCAGCCACAGCGACGCGCTGATGAGGCTGAGCGCGCCGCTGTTCGACTGGGTGCTGACCACCGGCGCGATCTTTGGCACGGTCTGGGCGGCGCTGTGGTTCCACCGCAAGCGCAACCAGAAGAAGGACAACAGGACGACGGCGCCGAAGCCCTGACCGCCACGCGCCACGCGCATTGATTTGCCCGGCCGGAGCGCGCGGCAGTAGACTGGAACTGCCGATGCGGCACCGCTGAATGCTGCCACCGAGGACGATGACTGCTGCAGCCCCCACTGTTGCACATCCACACGCTGTAGCGGCGCCCGTACCGCTGCCGCCACCGCCGATCCCGGTCGACGAACGGCACGTCGTGCACCTGCGTGGTGTCGGGCCGCCGCCGATCCGTCACCACGGCACGTTCGGCCGGTTCCTGATCTGGCTCGGCGAGCGGCCGTACGCCACGCTGGCCGCGGTGGTGCATGTGGTCGTGCTGATCGGCCTGTACTCGCTGGTCACTGAGACCCGCGAGGAGCCGCCGAAGGAGAAGCCGCTCGAGATCGCGATCTCGATGGACGACAACCCGGACGACCGCAGCGACCAGCAGCCGGACCAGGGTGCGGGCGCACACAACAACACCATCGTGCAGCCCGACGTACCGGCCGGCACCGCCACCGATGCCGACGCCGCGACCAACCCGGGCGGCATCTCGGCCACGCCCGACGAGCCGACCGACTGGAAGGTGCAGACGCCGCAGGGAGCCGCGCCGATCCGCGCGCTGCGTCCGATGAGCGGCATCGGCGGGAGCATGGGCGGCCAGGGCGTGCGCGGCGACGGCCAGAGCGGGTCGGGGTCGGCATCGGCCGGCTACGAGAGCCGCGGCGATCGGCGAGGCTCCGGGGTTGCGCGCAACGGCGGTTCGGCGGCCAGCGAGAACGCCGTCGATGCGGGGCTGCGCTGGCTCGCGCATCACATCCACACCGCCGACCAGATCGACAGCGTCACGCAGCGCGTCTACCGCATGTCGTGGTGGCGGCCCGACAAGTTCCCGCTCGACGCGCGCGACATGGAGACCGGCGCCGAGACGTCGTACCCCAACAAGGCCGTCGACGGCGAGATCGGCCGCACCGAGTACGAGGTCGGCCTGACCGCGCTCTGCGCGCTGGCGTTCCTCGGTGCCGGCCACGCGCCGGGCACGGCCACCTGGGGCGACATCATGTCGGGCGTGAAGGAATGGCTGCTGCGCCAGCAGGATCGCAACGGCCGGTTCGGTCGCAGCAACACCTACAACCACGCGATCGCCACGATGTGCCTCTCCGAGATGCTGCTGATGACGCACGACGAGTCGCTGCGCGCGCCGCTGCAGAAGGCCGTGGATCTGCTCGTCAGCATGCAGTGCGAGCACGGCGGCTGGGACTACGAACACCGCCCGACGCTGCCGCGCAACGACACGTCGATCACCACGTGGTGCCTGCTCGCCCTCAAGGAAGCCAACACGGCCGGCATTCCGGTGCCGCGCACCGCGTTCGTGCGCGTGATCCATCACTTCCGCCGGATGCTGACGCCCGAGGGCTACACGGTGTACGCCGACAAGCGCAAGGACGACTACCGGCTTGGCGCCGGGATGGTCGGCTCGTCGCTGTTCTGCCGGCGCCTGCTGGGCGCGCCCGCCGACGACCCGATGGTGGCGCGCCAAGCGACGATCCTGATGGCCAACCTGCCGGACCCGGCGCGGCTGACCGTGCGCAACGCAGAGGGCCTCGATTCGTCGTACTACACCTGGTACATCGGCACGCTCGCGTGCTTCTTCACCGGCGGCGACTGCTGGTCGCGCTGGAACGCGACGATGCGCGAGACGGCGATCAAGCTGCAGCGCACCGGCGGTCAGTTGCGCGGGTCGTGGGACGGCAAGGATCGCTGGTCGTGGGCCGGCGGCCGGCTCTACGCCACCGCGATGATGGTGCTCACGCTCGAGATCTACTACCGCTACGTGCCAGCCTACATGCTGGCCGATGGCCGCGACCTCGAGCCGTTCAATGATCCGGATCACCTCTACGGGTTCCTCGGCGAGGATCTGCGCAACGACCCGATCCTGTCGCAGCTCGATCGCGACTGACGCAGCCGCAAGCCCGACGTGGAGGCGGCCGGAGCGAGGCGGCGTTTTCGTTGTGCCGCGAACCGGCGTCCCGCCCGGCCCGGTCGTTCTGGTATGGTGACCGGCCTTGCCGCGGCACCCCACAAGCGCAGCTTCCGCGGTTCGCGACGCCATGCCTGAACTCGCCCTCACCAAACCGCGCCAGACGGACGTGATCGTGGTCGCCGCGGAGACCGCCACGACCGGCGCCAGTGCTGCGCCCGCCGACCGCCCGCCGCCGCTTGATCCGCTCGGCCTGCGCACCCACCGCACGCTCGGCTGGAACAACTGGCAGATCTTCATCTCGGCCTGCATCTTCGGCATCTCCGTCCCGGCGCTGTTCTACGCCACGCGCCACGCCCGCCTCCTGCCGCTGCTCCCGCTGATCGCGCTGATCTGCCTCGGCTCGTTCATCTGGATGGTCATCGAGTACCGCCGCCGGCAGACGCCGCCGCGCAAGCCGCCGACGTCGCGCAAGTCGCAGCGCCGTCGCATCCGCCGGCTGACGCTCACGTTCTTCATCGTCGCCGCGGTCACCTTCGCATCGTTCGGCGCGTACATGACGCTGCATCTCGACGTCACCGTGCCGATCGCCGCGACCGGGTTCGTCGGCGTGGTCGTGCTGCACGGCATGCTGCGCCTCGAACGCCGGCGCCTGCGCATCCCGTGGGCACAGCCGGTCTCGATGAACCTCACCGTGTTCGGCCTGTTCCACACCGTGCTGACCATCGCCCTCGGCGTGCTCGCCCTGCAGACCGGCCTCAACCTGGTGGTCGCGATCTTCGGCGTGATGCTCACGCTGATCGTCGTCTCCGGCGTGATCACGCAGCACAACTTCCGCGGCCTGGAAGCCACGCGCGAACTGCCCGAGGAGATCCGCGCCGGCGAACCGGTCCGGCTGCGCGTGAAGCTCACCAACACCAAGCGCATGCTGCCCAGCTACAGCATCTGGCTGCAGGAAGCGTGGCCCGACGACATGCCGCTGCCCGACGTGATTCCCAGCGCGTATGCCGTGCGCGTGCCGCCGCGCGGAACGGTGCCGCTCGAATACGAGGTGACCTTCCCGACGCGCGGCGTCTACCGCTTCCGCGGCTTCACCGTGGTCACGCGCTTCCCGTTCTCGCTGTTCACGCGCTTCCGCTACATCACGCACGACGACGAGGTCTGCGTGCTGCCCACCGCCGGCGGCCTGCCCGGCGACCTCGCGGCGCGTCGCGATGCGTGGCAGGCGCGGCCGTCGGCTGCGATTCCCACCCGGCGCGGCACCGGCGACTTCCGCTCGCTGCGCGAATACATCGTCGGACGCGACGACGTGAAGCACATCCACTGGCCGACCACGGCGCGTTCCGGCGCGGTGTTCGTGCGCGAGTTCGAGCGCGAGGCCACCGCCCCGCTGTGGATCGTCGTCGAGCGCGGCGCGGTCGGAAAGCGGCTCGAAGAAGCCGTCGGCATCGCCGCCGCGTGCATCGAGGAAGCGTTCCGCACCGCGATCGGCTTCACGCTGGTGATCCCGCCCAACGAGCCGGTCGGCGACATTGCCTACTCGCTGGCGCATCGCCGCCGCTGCCTGGAGGCGCTGGCCCGCCTGCAGGGCTACGTGCCGGACAATCACC
>JBFWQT010000109.1:0-15758 GCA_050249295.1 Planctomycetota bacterium | reverse complement strand
AAATCACGCGCACCGTGCACCTGCGCGCCGTCGTGCCCAACGCGGACGGCACCATCGTGGCGCACACCTTCGGCACCGGCCGCGTCATCCTGCGCGAGGAGCCGGATGCCATCGTGGTCCCCGTGGATGCCGTGCAGTGGGAGGGCTGCTGCACCGTCGTCTTCGTGGTGGACAAGGCCTGGTACCGGAAGGACTCCTTCAAGGTCATCCACACTCGCACGGTGCGCATCGGTGCTCGAGATAACCGACACGCGGAGATCCTCGCGGGCGTGGTGCCCGGTGAGATGGTCGTCGTCAGTGGGAGCCCCGCACTCAAAGCCGAACTGCTGAGGGGCAACCTCGGCGCTGGCTGATGCGCCTCTGACTGATGGGCAGCCGGTCGGCTGCTCCCGCCTGACAGAACCCACCCGACGCCACTCAACAATGCAGGGCCCCGAGCCGGCTTATGCCCGGGGTCCGTCCGTGCCAGCCCGCCATGCTGAACTGGATCATCGACTTCTCATTGCGCCACCGCGGCCTGGTCATCGTGGCCACGCTGGGTGCGCTGGCGTTCGGCTTGTGGTCGATGATGCACATCGACATCGACGCTTTCCCGGACACCACGCCGGTGATGGTGCAAGTCAACACGCACGCCCCGGCACTCGGCCCGGAGGAGATCGAGCAGCAGATCACCTTCCCGATCGAGCAGGCGCTCGGCGGTCTGCCGAAGGTCGAGTTGATGCGCTCGGTCTCGAAGTTCGGGCTGTCGCAGGTCGTCCTGATCTTCGCGGAAGGCACCGACATCTACTTTGCCCGCCAGGTGGTGAACGAACGGCTGGGCTCGGTCGAACTGCCGATCGGCATCACGCCGCCCTCGCTTGGTCCCGTCTCCACCGGCATGGGCGAGGTGTTCCACTACGTGGTCACGGCACAGGGCGACGACGTTACACAGGCGCGCACCATCCACGACTGGATGATCAAGCCGAAGATGCGGACGGTGCCGGGCACCGCCGAGATCAACTCCTGGGGCGGCTACGAGAAGCAGTACCAGGTGCGCATCGACCCCGAACGGCTGATCCAGCACGAGGTCACGTTCGATCAGGTCGTCGAGGCCGTGCAGGACAACAACCGGAACGTCGGCGGCGGCAGCATCAGCGGTGGAGGCACGATGCTGCTGGTTCACGGCATCGGTCGCACCTTCAATGCCGAGCAGATCCGCAACATCGTGATCACAGCGCGCGACGGCGTGCCGATCCGCGTGCGCGATGTGGCCGAAGTCGGCATCGGCCACGAGATCCGTCGCGGGGCTGTCACGGCCGATGGCAAGGGCGAGGCGGTACTCGGTCTTGGCTTCATGCTGATGGGTGAGAAGACCCACGAGGTGACGTGGGGCCTGAAGGACCGGCTGGAAAGCGTGAAGCCCGGCCTGCCCGCCAACGTCAAGGTCGAGACCGTCTACGACCGCACGGAACTGATCGACCACGTCATCCTCACCGTGCGCAACAACCTGCTGGAAGGCGGTCTGTTCGTCATCGCAGTGCTGTTCGCCTTCCTCGGCAACATGCGCGGCGCGGCCATCGTCGCACTCGCGATCCCGTTGTCGATGATGTTCGCGTTCAGCGGAATGCTGCGCTTCGGCATCGCGGCATCGCTGCTCAGCCTCGGGGCCATCGACTTCGGCATGGTTGTCGATAGCTCCGTCGTGATGGTCGAGAACTGCGTGCGCAAGCTCGGGCATCCGGCGCCCGGCAAGACAAAGCTGCAGATCGTTCGCGACGCCGCGGTGGAAGTGCGCAAACCGACCCTGTTCGGCGAGCTGATCATCATGATCGTCTACCTGCCGATCCTCACGCTGGAAGGTGTGGAAGGCCGCCTGTTCCGCCCGATGGCGCTGACGGTCGTGTTCGCATTGATCGGCTCGCTGATCCTCTCCATGACGCTGATGCCGGTGCTGGCGAGCTTCATCCTGCCGAAGCGCGTGAAGGAGACACAGCCACTGCTGATGCGCATGGTGCAAGCCGTCAATCTTCCGATCCTGCGGTGGTGCATGCGCCACAAGGTGGCGGTGATTGCGTTCGCCCTCTGCCTGCTGATCGTTGCATTCGGCATGGTCGCACCGGGCCTTGGCTCCGAGTTCGTCCCGAAGCTGTCGGAGGGCGCAGTGGCGATCAACATCGTGCGGCTGGCCGGCACCGATCTCAGCGAGTCGGTTCGTGCCAACACGCAGATGGAGAAGGCACTCCTGCGAGAATTCCCGGACGAGGTCGCGCACGTCTGGTCGCGCATCGGGACCGCCGAGGTAGCCACCGACCCGATGGGCGTCGAGCTGACTGACGTGTTCATCAGCCTCAAGCCGCGCGACGGATGGAGGCGCGCGTCAACACAGGACGAGCTGACCGCGAAGTTCGTCGAATTGCTTCGCGACATGCCGGGCCAGCGCAACGCGTTCACACAGCCGATCGAAATGCGGACCAACGAGATGATCTCGGGTGTGCGCACGGACATCGGCGTGAAGCTCTTCGGCGACGACTTCGATACGCTGGTCGCCACGGCTGGCGAGATCGAGGCCGTGCTGAAGCGCATTCCGGGCGCCGCGGACGTGTCCGTCGAACAGGTCACCGGCCAGCCGGTCCTGCAGGTCCGCATCAACCAGGACGCAATCGCGCGCTACGGCGTCCCGGCCAGCGCCGTGCTAGACCTCGTCGAGTCGATCGGTTCGCTGCCTCTGGGCGATGTCTACGAAGGCCAGTTGCGCTTTCCTCTCGTGGTGCGACTGCCGGAGAAGTACCGCCGCGACGCCGACTCGATCGGCGCGATGCTGATTGCCACACCGTCGAACGGCCACATCGAGCTGTCGCGGCTTGCGGACGTGGAGGTCGTGGAGGGTCCTTCCACCATCACCCGCGAGTGGGGACAGCGCCGCATCACCATTACCTGCAACGTTCGTGGTCGCGACCTCGGCTCGTTCGTCGCCGAGGCGCAGAAGGCCGTCACCGCCGGAGTGGCCATGCCGGGCGGGCGCTACCACGTCGAGTGGGGCGGCCAGTTCGAGCAGATGCAGCGCGCGCAGCAGCGGCTGATGATCGTGGTGCCGGTGGCGTTCGTGCTGATCTTCGGCTTGCTGTTCCTCACCTACAACAGCGTGCTTGACGCGGTGCGCGTGTTCGCCAGCGTGCCGTTCGCCTGGGTGGGCGGGATCTTCGCGCTCTGGATACGCGGCATGCCGTTTTCCATTTCCGCCGCGATCGGGTTCATCGCGTTGTCCGGCGTCGCGGTGCTGGACGACATGATTCTGGTGTCCGCTGTCCGGCAACTCCGCAAGCGCGGTCTTGCTCTGTACGAAGCGGTTGAGGCCGCCGCGGTGATGCGGCTGCGACCGGTGATGATGACCGCCCTGGTGGCCAGTCTCGGGTTCGTGCCGATGGCATTCAACACCGGCATGGGCGCGGAGGTGCAGCGTCCACTCGCAACTGTAGTCATCGGCGGCGTCATCAGCGCCCTGCTGATGTCGTTGTTTGTCCTGCGCGTGTTCTACGTGGTCTTCCAGTCGGCCGTGGAGCGCCGCCGCGAAAGTGCTCGCCCGGCCGCCCCGAACGAAGCCCCGCCTGATCGTTCGTCCCCGGTCCAATACGGACCACCAACTGACCCCTGAGCAAGGAGCGATTGATGCGAACTACTGTGACCACCATTGCTGGATCAATGCTGGCGGCGTTCATGCTTCTCGTGTTGATCGGTTGCGGCGGCAACCCCGCACCAGCCAACACCGACAACTCGGCCGGCAACAGCAACAAGGCGGCGACCGCCAACGACTCTAGCGAATGGTGGTGCATCGAACATGCAGTGCCCGAGCACCTCTGCGGTGTGTGCAACGCGGCCTACGGCGCCGAATGCAAGAAGAAGGGCGACTGGTGCGAGGAGCACGGCATGCCCGATTCGCAGTGCTTCGTGCACCACCCGGAACTCAAGGAGAAGTTCGCCATGATGTACCGCAGCCGCTACAGCAGCGAGCCGCCAGCGGTACAGAAGGAATCCGACGAGCATCACGACGATCATTGATCCAGTTGGCCGCATCGGCTGGCAGGGCGCGACGCACGCGCCCTGCCGGTCTGGCGGTCACGAGGTGGGAGCATTCATGTGCCGATCCGCAGCCTGAAATACCTGATGGTGGCCGCCGCCCTGTTCGGCTCCACGGTTGGCTCCACGGTCGGCTGCACTTCTGCCCCGGAGATCCAGCTGACCGGACCGTATCTGCCGGGCGCCCGCAGTTCGGACAGTGCCCGCTCCGGAAGCGGCGAGCCGGCGTACGGTTCAATGCTCTCCGGTCCACTGACCGTTCCAGCCCTGCTTGAACTCGCCCGTGCGCATCACCCGGCCCTGAGCGCGGCCTCGGCGCGCCTGGAGGCTGCTCGCCACATGGCGCGTCAGGCCGGGCTGTGGCCGAACCCACGCGCTGAGTTTGAATTCGACGATGCCCCACTCGACGGCAAGTTCTTCGCGGATGCGGCGTACGCGTTCCGACTGTCACAGGAACTGCCGCTCAGTGGCCGCGTGGGGGCCGCGTACGATGCCGCCGTTGCACAGGCACGAGCGACCGCCGACGAATTGCTGGTCACTTCGGCCGACGTATTGCAGAACGTGATTGCCGAGGTGATCGAGGTGCTGACCGCGCGACAGCGTCTGGCCATCACGCAGGAGAACCGCACAGACGCGCAGCGGATTCGCGAATTGATCGAAAGCCTGGTGGATGCCGGGACGATCCCCGGCGCTCAGGCTTCCCGCGCCCGTGCGGCACTGGGTCGCGCCGAGAATCAGGTGGAGGACGCCAACCGGCAGTTGCTGGAGGCGCGCGCGGCGCTCGCCGACGCCGTCGGCCTGGACGCCACGCAACTGCCCGCGCTGGCCAACGACCTGTCGCTCCCCGACATCGACACGCCGCCCGCGCTGGCCGACATGGTGCAGCACGCCGTCGGCCCAGCCGGTGCCAACGCCTGGCTGATCGTCGCGCGCAGTCGGATCAGCGCGAGCCGCGAGCAGGTGAGTGCAGCCGCCGCGGCCGGGGGCACCGACCTCGACGTCACGGCCGGCATCCGTTACGCCGGCGAAGCCCGCTCCGCGCAGTTGCAGTTCGGCGTCTCGATTCCGCTTCGCTTCCTCGACCACAACCAGGGTGCCACCGACGCCGCGCGGGCCCGCGAAGCGGTCGCGCTGGCGGACGAGCAGGCAGCGCTCAACCGGGCGATCAGTCGCATTCATCAGGCGCACATCGCACTAGAGTCCCACCGCCGCCAGCTCGCAATGTGGCGTGACGAGATCCTGCCGGCCGACCGCGAAACCGTCACCGGCGCCGAGGCCAGTGTTCGCGTGGCCGCGCTCTCGGCGCTCGAACTGGTGGATGCGCAGACCACGCTCTACCAGGACCGCCTCGGCGAACTCGAAACGCGCAGGCAAGTCTGGTTGGCGGCGCTCGACCTGCAGATCCAGACCGGCGACCCCGGCTTCTTCAATCCGTTCCAGCTCCCGTTCGACTCCCCGTGATCCAGTCCTCCCCCAAAGCGTCGGCCATGACCTTCCAGGTGCAGGGCATGTGCTGCTCATCCGAGGCGCACATGCTGCGCCGCGCCGTCGAACCGCTCGTGGACGATGTGGATCGCGTCGTGTGTGACGTCGTCGGCGCACGGCTCGTCCTGCCGGAGGTCCGTACTGGCGTCGATCCCGAGATGGTCATCTGCGCGGTGCGCAGCGTGGGGCTGGACGCCCGGCACGAGACACCTGGTGCGCATCGCAACCAGCCGCCATCCGCCGACCGCACCGGACATCGCGCGATCCGGTTGTCGGCCATCAGCGGTGCGTTCTTCCTGGTCGCGCTGGCTGTTCAACTGCTGGTTCCGGGTGCCACCGCCGGCTCCCGCGTTCTGTTCGGCATCGGCATCCTCGCCGGCCTTTCGCTGGCTGCCCCCAAGGCGTGGGGCGCGCTGCGCCAGATGCGGCCGGACATGAACCTGCTGATGACACTCGCAGTCGTCGGCGCGGTAGCACTCGGCGACTGGATCGAGGCCGGCACGGTTGCCTTCCTGTTTGCCGTCGCCCTGGCGCTGGAGGCCTGGAGCGTGAACCGCGCGCGCCGCGCCGTCGCCGAGTTGATGACCCTCACGCCGCAAACCGCGTGCGTGCTTCGTGACGACCATGAGGTCACGTTGGCGGTGGAAGAGATCGCCATCGGCGCCACGCTGCTGGTGCGCCCCGGCGAGCGCATACCGCTGGACGGGGACCTGGTTGCCGGCATCGGTCACGTCAATCAGGCACCGATCACCGGCGAGAGCCTGCCTGTGTTGCGTGAGCCCGGCGACCCGGTGTTCGCCGGCACCATCAATGGAGAAGCCGCGCTGCAGGTTCGCACCACGCGAGCAGCCGACGACACCACGCTGGCGCGAACGCTCCGCGTTGTGCAGGAAGCGCAGACTCGCCGGGCAGCCGTGGATCGCTGGGTGGACCGCTTCGCCAGCGTCTACACGCCGGTGGTGATGCTGATCGCCTTGCTCGTGGCATTCGTGCCGCCGCTGCTGTTCGGGATGGAACTCACCACGTGGGTGTATCGCGCGCTGATTCTGCTGGTGATCGCCTGCCCCTGCGCACTGGTCATCTCCACGCCCGTCACCATTGTTGCCGCAATGGCATCTGCCGCGCGCAACGGCGTGCTCATCAAGGGCGGAATGTTCCTTGAACAGGCGGCGCGCCTGCGCGCGATGGCGTTCGACAAGACCGGCACGCTCACACGCGGGGAGCCTGTTGTGAGCGCCATCGAAGCGCTCCGCGGAACGGAAGAGGAGGCGCTGGCTCTGGCCGCGGCTCTCGGCGCTCGCAGTGAACACCCGCTGGCTCAGGCGATCCATCGCTACGCAGTAAATCGTGACGTTGCGACATCGTCTGCCACCGACACTCGCGCCGTGCCCGGCCTCGGCGTCACCGCCCGGATCGACAGTCGCCATCTGTGGCTCGGGTCCGCGCGCTTCGCAGCCGAGTTCGGTGCGGTGAACGCTGAACTCGGGGCTCGCATCGACGCCGTTCTTGCCGGCGGTCACACGGTCGTGCTCGTCGGGGAGGGCCGCCACGCACACGCGATCTTCACGTTGACCGACCCAATCCGCGACGAATCCACTGGCGCAATCAAGGCGCTGCGCGAGGCGGGCATTCACCTCACGATGCTGACCGGCGACCACGCCGCCGCTGCTGCCCACATCGCCCGCGGCCTCGGAATCGACGATGCCCGGGCCGGCCTGCTCCCGACCGACAAGGTGGATGCGGTGACCGACCTGGTCAACCGCCACGGCACCGTCGCGATGATCGGCGACGGCGTCAACGACACCCCCGCGATGGCGCGCGCCACCCTCGGCGTTGCAATGGGCGCCGCCGGCACCGACGCCGCCATCGAGACGGCCGACATCGCCCTGATGACCGACAACCTTTACCGGCTTCCCTGGCTGGTCCACCACTCCCGCCGAGCCCTGCGCACGGTCCGCCAGAACATCGCCCTCGCCCTCGGCCTCAAGCTCATCGTCGCCGCCGGCACCTTCCTCGGCCTCGTCGCCCTCTGGGCCGCCATCGCCGCCGACGTAGGAGCCTCCCTCCTCGTGATACTCAACGGCCTGCGTCTCGTACACCCAAACGACTTGTGAAAGGCGCTGTCACCGGCTACTTCCAGGTGGCGAACGCCAAGGGTGACGCGGCGACCGGCAGGCAGCCCGAGACCCCTTCAGCGCTGGCACGCGAGGAGTCGACTCTGGCAGGATCAGTTCGCCAGACGGCTGACAAGAAACGAAGTGACGAGGGGTGGAAGCAGCGCTTGGAGGAGTCGCGCAGTGCGACCGCATTGGCGTCGCGGTCTCGAACGCCTGGTTGGCTGCTCAACTGCGATGCCTCGTCGGCACGAACTGCACGAGGACAGTGAAGATCTCCAGGCGGCCAATCAGCATCATGGCACAGCAAATGAGTTTGCCGGCGTCGGGGATCCACGCGAGGTTGACAGTCGGTCCAATCGAGCCGAGGCCCGTCCTCGGCGACCGTCATGCCGCAGATCGGATCGCGGTACGTCGTGGCCGTTCCGTAGTCGTGCGGTGATGGTTTGGTGGTGGTGGTGCATGGGCTAACTAACGGGGACCGAGCAGGTAGTCGGAGTCAGCCAGGGCGGTGGCGATGTCGCGCCGCGCCGTCGACGCGCCGAGCGCGGAATCGAGACGCTGGGTCAGTGCGGCCAGAACGCGATCGACATCCACGCGACCGGCGCGAAACGCCTCGGTGGTGGCGTCGACGGCCTGGCGCGCAAGGCCGTCGAGTGTCGCCTGCAGTTGCAACTCGGCGCGCGCGGCGTCGAGATCCTGGCCAGCGGTGATGGCACGCGCGCGCAACTGGTCGATCAGCGCGGTGCGCGCGGCTTCGAGCGCAGCGCCGCGGTGCGCAAGCTCGGCGCGGCGGGCCTCCATCAGGCCGTACCAGGGACCGGGCGGCATCGCGGCAGGCATCTCGCGGAACGCCGGGCGATCGGCGAGCGGGTCGGGCAACTCTGACAGATCGAGGTCGGCGTCGGGCCGCGACATGGTCTCGATCAGCTCGGCCATTGTGCCGATGCGTTCGCGCTTGAGCTCCACCGCGCGCGCGTCGGGGTGCTGCGCGAAGCGGGCGTCGGCGGCGTCGGCTGGTTCGCCGGCGAGCAGGTCCCCTGTCGGCGCAGCAAGAGGCCCGATGGGCGCATCGGCGATGGCCATCCATTGCGCAAGTCTGGAATGTTCGCTGGCGAGCAGGCGGCCAGCGTCGTCGCGTGCGTCGGTGATGCGCGCGACTCGTTCCTGCAGCGCAAGGACGCTGCCGAGGTCGGCGTTGCCGGTTTCAAAGCGACTCCTCACTACGCGCAGCAAGGACTCGGCGAGCGCGAGCTGGTCGCGCAAGAACTGAATGCGCTCCTGCTGAAACAGCACGCGTGCGAACGTCGCGCGCGCATCGCGGACGAGTTGCCGTGCCGTGCCGTAGAACGACGCGCGGGCGATTGCCACGGCCTGGTCGATCAGTCGCGCGCGCAGGCCTTCGGTGCCGGGCAGCGGGTACGCGTCGGGGCCGGACGTCTGAGGCAGTCGCCCGCTGACGCCGACGTCGAGCTTGTCAGTGAACGCGCGATACTGCATGCGCACGCGAAGCAGCGCATCGAGCTCGGTGTGTTCGGTCTCGACAGCGTGAACCTGTGCGCGCGCGACCGCGATCGCGGGGTGCCGGGCGAGCACCGCGGCGAGCAGTGTCGGCAGGTCGAGTCCGCCCTCGACGCGTGCGGCAAAGCCTGCTCCGGCCGCAGCACGCAACAGGCCCTGCATCTGATCGCCCTGCAGATCGAGTCCGCTGACGAGTGGCGGCCATGTCGTGTCGTCATGTGGCTTCGCGAGTTGCAGGTCAGGCAGATCCACCCTGGAGACCGGCGGCGGCTGCGCTGGGCGGGACTCGGGCGTCTCCAGATGCGCGTCGCCGATGTCGGTACGAGCCGGAGGCGCGGATGATGCGCAGCCGACGAGCAGGAGTGTTGCGAGTAGCAGTGCACGCTTCACTTGTCGCCTCCTGTCGCTGCAAGATGATCGGCCAGCGGTTGGCCCACGAGCTGTTCCAGCCGGGCGATCGCGATGAACCGCTCGGTGCGCGCGCGCGCGAGTGCCAGCTCGAAGTTGAGCTTCACCGACTGCGCTTCGAGCATTTCGCCGAAGTTGGATTCGTCTTCGGTTTGCAACGCCTCGATCTGTTGCAACGCGGCCGTGGCCTGCGGGACCAGCGTGTCGCGGTAGAGGACGACGAGTCGCTCGGCGCGGCACGCGCGTGTGAATGCGGCCGTCAGCTCGGCAAGCCCGTCCAGCACCAGTTGCCGGCCCTCTTCCACAGCGGCCAGCTGTTGCCAGGCGGCCTCATCCACAAGCGCCTGGTTGCGGCCGCCGAAGATTGGCAGGTTGATGCCGACCGAGAGGCCGAGCGCGTCGTTCTCGAACCCGGTGCCGCCGGGTGACATGCCTGTGGAAGGCTGGCCGATCGCGGACCACATCACACCGAGCGTGAAGTCGGGCACCGCCATCAGCTTCGCCGCCTCGACACGATGTCCGGCGACGCGCGCACGGGCCGCGGCTCGGTCAAGTTCCTGGCGGTGCAGCAGCAGCAACTCGCTCAGCGCGCGCAGGTCGGCGTTGAGCCGCACGTCCGCGAGTGGTGCGGGTGCGGGCAGCGTGGCAAGCGGGTCGCGACCGATCAGCCGGTTGAGCCGGGCCTCGGCGACGCGCAGGTTCTCGGCGATCGTCACCTGGTCGAACGACAGCTGGGCCTCTTGCGCGCGCGCCTTGAGCGCGTCCACGAGCAGCACCGATCGCCGGCCGGGCACGGTGCGCGAGTCGTCGCCCTCGGGTGACTCGCGCGCCTGCAGGCTCTCGGCGATTGTGGCCAGCCGCGAGGCCAGGTCGCGGTGGGCTTGCACGACCGAGCGGGCGTTGTGCAACCAGACGAGCTCGTGCCACGCGATCGTCACCTCGGCGATGAGGTTGCGCGCGTCGATCTCCAGCCCGATGCGCGCTACTTCGGCATCGGACTCGCGGGCGCTACCCTCGGCCGCGAGGCGACCGGGCCACGGCACCTTCTGCATCAGCGCCACGCGATGCGTCTGCGGGCCGAAGCGGGTCTCGATCGGGTCGGGAAACCACGTGTACTCGATCGTCGGGTCGGGCAGCGTGACCTGACGTGGACGTTCGCGAGCCGCCAACCAGCGCGCACGCGATGCGCGCAAGCCGGGGCTGGACATGAGCGCTGTCTCGACGGCCTGTCGCAGTGTGAACGTGTCGCCGACAATCGGCGCGGGTCCGGGTGCCGATCCCGTCTCGCGGTCTGCGCCGGGCGGCTCCTGCGAGGGTGGGGGCGGCGCGATCCACGCTGCCCCGTCGGGAATGATCACAGGCGGCGCCGACGACGCGCAGCCGACAACGAGCACCACAGCGAGCAACAGTGCGGCAAGAAGCATCCGGCGTCTCATGAGGTCACCTCCTTCGGTTGCTCGTGCGCGAGTTTGCGCTCGGCGAACAGCGTGAACACACACGGGACGACGAGGATCGTGATGAGCGCCACCACCATGCCGCCGAACACCGGCAGAGCCATCGGTCGCGCGACGTCCGAACCGCGTCCCGTTGCCCACAGCACCGGCACAAGCGCGACCAGCGTCGTGAAGCTCGTCATCAACGCCGGGCGGATCCGCCGCGAACCGGCCTCCATCACGGCGGCGTGCAATTCGTCCTTCGTCTTCGGCTGGCGCTTCGCCATCACCTGCTGGATGTAGGTGCCGATCACCACGCCGTCGTCGATCGCGATGCCGAACAGCGCGATGAATCCGACCCAGACCGCGACCGTGAGATAGACCGGCTCCTGGCCGGGCACCGGGTACGTCCCGCCGAGCACCGCATGATCGACGGCATAGATCAGTTGCTCTATTCCGGGCCACAGCGCGATGAAGATGAAGCCGCCAGCGACCGCCACCGGCAGCCCGGAGAAGACGAGCAGCGTGATGCCCGCGTCGCGAAAATGCAGATAGAGCAGGAACAGGATGATGAAGATCGCCACGGGAATCAGCACGGCAAGCCGGCTGGCGGCGCGCTGCTGGTTCTTGTACGTGCCGGCAAACTCCCATTTCGTCATGCCCGCGGGCGGCACCAGCGTGCCGGCGGCGAGCGCGGCGTCGATGCGCGCGCGTGCGTTCTCGACGACGCTCACCGCGTCGCGGCCCTTCGCGTTGAAGTTGACGTACGACCAGACGAAGCCATTCTCGGTGAGGATCATCGCGGGGCCGAGGCGCACCTCGATGTCGGCGAGGTAGCGGATCGGCACCTGACCGCCGTTGCCGGTCGGGACGAGAATCTCGCCGGCCTGGTCGATGCGCGAACGCAGCTCGCGCGGGTACCGCACGCGGATCGCATAGCGTTCGCGCCCTTCGACGGTGGTCGTCAGCGGCATGTCGCCGAGCGCCAGCTGGATCACGTTGGCAGCGGTCTTGACGTCCACGCCGTGGTACGCGAGCCGCGTGCGGTCGAGCTTGAACTCGAGGTACGGCTTGCTGCTTGACCGCTGTGCGGTCACGTCGGTCGCGCCAGGCACCTGCTTGATGATCGCCTCGGCGGCCACGCAGAAGCGTTCGAGCGCGACGGGGTCGGTGCCGTAGGCCTTGAGCGCCATCTGCGCCTTGATGCCCGACTGCAGCATCACCACGCGCGTCTCGATCGGCTGCAGCCATGACGGCTGCACGCCGGCCTGCGCGCACTGCCCCTTCAGGTCGGCCACGATGTCGTCCACAGTGATGCCCGGTCGCCACTGGCTGCGCGGCCGCAGATTGACGACCGTCTCGATCATGCCCACTGGCGCGGGATCCAGCGGCGACTCGGCGCGGCCCAGTTTGCCCATCACCTGCGTGACCTCGGGCACTCGTCTGATCGCCTGGTTCTGCAGCACCATCACGCGCAGCGTCTCGTCGAGGCTTGCCTGCGGCAGCAACGACGGCATGTAGAGCAGCGTCCCCTCATCGAGCGGCGGCATGAATTCCTGGCCGAGGCCGGGGAATGCGTCCTTCAATGCGCGGATCGGACGCACGCGATCGGGATCGACGCCGGTTGCTTCGAGTGGCGCGATGATCGGCGTGAGCACGGTGCCGGCACCGCGCCAGACCATCAGGCCGAGCAACACGATGAGCAGCGGGATGCAGAGGAACTTCAGTTTGTGGCGAAGCACCCACCGCAACGTCGGGCGATAGAGCGCGAGAATGAAGCGGGAGACCGGGTTCTGGTCGATCGAGGTGAGCGTCTCGCGGCTGGCGCGCCACAGCAGCAGGCCGGTCGCGACGCCGGCGAGGAGCGCCCAGGTGATTGGCTGCAAGTGCGACTTGCCGAACGCCAGCAGGTCGAAGGTGGTGATTGCGACCAGCGCCATCACGGCGAAAATGCCGATCGGCACGCCGATGCGTCGCAGGTTGCGCCGTGCGCCGCCGCGCGCGCTCGGCAGGCACAGCCGGCACAGCAGCGGTACGAGTACGATCGAGATCACGACGGCCGCTATCATGCAGAACGTCTTCGTCCACGCTAACGGCGCGAACAGCTTTCCTTCCTGACCGGTCAGAAAGAACACCGGCAGGAAGCCGACAACGGTTGTGCCGACAGCGGTCATCAGTGCGCCGGCAACCTCGATCGCCGCTTCGCCGACGGGCTCTCTCGGCGGACGCTTGCCACCGTCGTCGAGCAGGTAGTTGTAGGCGTTCTCCGACATCACGATCCCGATGTCGACCATCACGCCAATGGCGATCGCGATGCCGGCAAGGCTCATGATGTTGCTGTCGATGCCGAACAACTTCATCGCGACGAAACTCATCAGCACGGCCAGCGGCAGCGTGGTGGCGACGATCAGCGACGTGCGGACGTGCAGCAGGAACAGCAGCACGACGACGACAGTGACCAGCAGTTCCTGGATCAGCGCCTCGGTCAGCGTGCCGAGCGTCTCGTCGATCAGTTGCGTCCGGTCGTAGAACGGCGTGATCGCCATGCCGCGCGACGCGAGCGAGCGATTGAGCCCCGCGATCACCTCTTTCACGCCGTCGATAACTACCTTCGGGTTGGCGCCAAAGCGCATCGCTACGACACCGCCGACCCGCTCGCCGGTTTCGTCGGCGAGCGCACCGCGGCGGAAGGCAGGCCCGAGCGTGACCTGGCCGACGTCCTGCAGGCGCACGGGGGCATCGTCATGCGTAGCGATCAGCGTGCGGCGCACGTCATCGAGGCTGCGCACGAAACCGATCCCGCGGATCAGGAACTCGTTGCCGCCCTGGTTGATGGTCGTCGCGCCGACGTCGAGGTTGCTCTGCTTGATCGCCGTGGCGATGCGCGGAATCGTCAGGCCGAGGCTGCGCAGCTTCTGCGGGTCGAAGTTGATCTGGTACTCCCGCACCTGCCCGCCGACGCTCGCGACCTCGGCGACGCCGTGCACAGCCTGCAGCGCGTAGCGCACTTCAAAGTCCTGCACTGCGCGCAGTTCGTCGAACGACTTGCCGGGCCCGTCGATCGAGTACCAGAATATCTGGCCGAGCGCGGTGGCATCGGGGCCGAGGCTCGGCGTAACGCCTTCGGGCATGCCGCCGCCGATCGTCGCGAGTTTCTCAAGCACGCGACTGCGCGCCCAGTAGAAGTCCACACCATCATCGAAGACGACGTAGATGCGGCTCATGCCGAAGCCGGAGATGCCGCGGATATCGACAACGCGCGGAATGCCCTGTAACGCGGTCGAGAGCGGATACGTCACCTGGTCTTCAACGTCCTGCGGTGTACGACCGGGCCAGTCGGCGGCGACGATCACCTGGTTCTCGCTGATGTCCGGGATAGCATCGACGGGCACGCGATCGCGGAACGACGCGCCATCGAAGGGCGTGTCAAAAGGCATAACGGCCACGCCGGCGGCGATCAGGCCGATGATCAACACGGCGACCACGACGCCGTTGTTGAGGAAAAAGAGGATCAGTCGGTTGAGCATGACATCCTCCCTCAATGGCTGTGGCTGGCGTGATTACCGGAGCCGGCCGCGCCGGCCGCGCCCTTGGGGAAGAACAGGCTCGGCTTGCCGCGAATCTGCGCCTGGCTGTCGAGCAGGAAGTTGCCCTGCGCCGCGACGAAATCACCGACGTCAACACCGCCGAGCACCGGACGATAGAGCGTGAGATCGCCGGGCTTGTCCGTGCGCGTCATCGGAGGGCCGACGGTCACCTCGCGCAACTCGAACTTCATTCCGTCCTTCGTGTCGGCCGTCAGCAGATAGACGACCGTGTGCCTTCCGCTATCTAGAATCGCCGAGTCCGGCAGCGCGCGCAGCGGCGGCAAATCGCCCGGTCGCTCGATGCCTTCCGGCAACGGGCGATGCTCCAGCGCCATCCCGCACTTCGGGCAGTCGCCCGGTTCGGGCATGTGCACTTCGGGGTGCATCGGGCACGAGTAGTCGCCGCTGATGTGATCGGCCAACGGCCGCAACTGATCGTCGAGCACGGCCTCGATCGTCGCGGTCGCGAACATCCCGGGGCTGTAGCGCCGCGCCTGCGTCGCGCCTGGCATCGGCGAATGGCCGTCGGGCACGCGCGGATTCGGCAGCGTCACGCGCACACGCGCCGTTCGCGTCCTGCGATCGACCAGCGGCTCGACGAACTCGACCCAACCGGTCGATTCGTAGCCGGGGTTCGACTCCGTCGTGACCGCCACCCGCTGCCCCTGGCGAATCAGTGGCAACTGATGCTCGTACACGTCGAGCACCAGCCAGACGGTGTTGAGGTCGGCGATCTCCAGCAGCATCTCGCCTTCCTTCACGTACTGGCCCGGCAGCACATGTCGGCCGACGAGCACGCCACCCTGCGGCGCAGTCACAGTCAGCGTCGGTCGCGGGCCGCCGCGCTCGATAGCGACGATCTGCTCGTCGGTCAGGCCGAACAATTGCAACCGCCCGCGCGAGACGTCGGCAAGCCGCTGCATCTGCGGTTGCATCGGGCCGGCTTCGGCGGCCGCGCGCACGTTGGTGAGATGCTCCTCCTGCGCGGCGTACAGTTGCGGCGAATAGAGGTCGGCCACGTGATCGCCCTTGCGCACCTCCATGCCGATCGTGTTGGCATGCAGTTTCTCGATGCGGCCGCCGGCCCGCGCCGCGATGTGCTCACGGCGCGTCTCGTCGACTTCGATGCGGCCAAGCACCTGCATGCGCTGCACCAG
>JBFWQT010000108.1:0-15776 GCA_050249295.1 Planctomycetota bacterium | reverse complement strand
CTGCACCACAAGAGGCAGGCTGGAAGCCTGCACCACAAGAGGCAGGCTGGAAGCCTGCACCACAAGAGGCAGGCTGGAAGCCTGCACCACAAGAGGCAGGCTGGAAGCCTGCACCACAGAGGCAGGCTGGAAGCCTGCACCACAGGATGACTGGACTCGCTACGATCGGCAGGCCAACCGGCCGGCACCGGCACGACCGGCATGCACCCGGCCGGCGCGTGCTCGCGCTTGCCGTCGCGTGGATTGTGTTCGGCACGCTCACGCCGGCGCTGCCCGCGGCCTCCGCGCAGGACGAGTCCGGCAAGGCGATCGAGTTCCCGTTCCGCAATCCGTCCGGCGAAATCGTCTGGTTCGCTCGCGCCGACCGCGGCGAGCACCGCTTCGGCGTCCGCCATCCGCTGCGCGGCAACATCGTCACGCATGCGCACGTGTTCGAGCGCAGCCCCACGCGCGCGTCGGTCACGCGCAACACCAGCCCGGGCCGGCCTGGCGAGCGTGAGGAAGCCGGCGTGCGCGTCGTGCTGCCGGTGCGCACGCCGGGCGGCAACGCGGCCGGCAGCGAGACGTCGCGCGTGATCGTGCTCGAGTCGGATCAAGCGCGCTTCTTCCCCGAGTACGACCTGCTCGAATTCAACGGCGTGCGCATGGAGTTGCGCTACTCCGACCGCAGCGTGCGTCGCGACTCCGATGCGGTGGGCAGCGGCGACAGCGCCGACCCCGCTGCAGCCGGCGAGCCTGGCGCGCGCGGCCAGCGCAGGGGCAACGGGCCCGAAGTGCTTACCGACCGGCTCTACATCCAGTGGGAGACCGTGCCCGGCTTCAAGGAGAAGGTCGCGACGATCTTCACCGAGGAGCGCTTCACGCTCAACGCGCCCGAGCAGGACATCGTCATCCGCCAGGGCACCGGCCTGCTCACGCGCGAGGCCGAGCGTTTCGCGACGGTGCAGATCCAGCGCGACGTCGACGGCACGTTCATGCGCCTGCCGCTGGCGATCGGCTCGGCCGACACGACGCCGGCGTGGGAGGGCACGCGCTTCGCCTGCGACGGATCGTGCACGATCGTCTTCGACGGGTCGATGAGCGGGCAGGCGCGCGAGATCCGCATGCGCCGCGGCGTGGTGCTGTCCCAGGGTGTCGGCCGCGAGTTGCACTGCCGCGAGCTCGACGTGACGCTCGTGCCCGGCAAGACGGCCGAGGATCCGCCGCGCATCAGCCGGCTGCTGGCGCGCGACCAGGTGGACCTCTCGGTGCCGGGCAACTTCCGCGCGCGCGTCGGCCTGCTCGTGATGTCGTGGGACGAGGACGCCGTGGGCTCGCGCTTCATCGCGGTGATGCGCCACGTGGTGCGACTGCAGCTCTGGGCCAGCGACAACGTGCAGACGGGCACCGGCGGCCTCACGCCGTCGATGAGCGGCGGTCGTACGGCGGTGCGCGCGCGCGTGGATGCGACGGCGCGCGATCGCATCGTGCTGCGCAGTCATCGCCTGAACGTGCCGCGCCGCGGCGAACCGGCCGGCGCCGAGACGTGGGAGTTCGTCGGCCAGGCGCGGATGGAACGCTGGATCCGTCGCGCCGACGCGGAGACCACGCCCGAGGGCGACGTCGCCGACTTCGGCGTGCGCCTCTCGCGCGATGTGGTCGACTCCGACGTGCTGCGTCCGCGGCCCGACCAGTCGCCCGTGCCGCGCGCCACCTCCGACGGCTGGACGCTCTCGGCTGTGCTCAACGGCGCGGGCAACGAGAACGAGACCGGCGGGTCAACCGAGCCCGGCGCCACGTCGAACGACGTCGACGACCCCGCCACGTTGCTGCGCGCGCCGCCGATCATCCTGCAGCAGCCGGTGCCGATCGGCGCGATCGTGTTGCAGTTCACGCTGTCCGAGATCGACCGGTCGCCGACGCGCACGGTGCGGCAGAGCGAGCCGGTGCGCACCCTGGAGGCGTTGTTCGCGCACAACCCCGGCAACGTGCCGGTACTCGAGCTTCACGTCGACGACGTGCGATCGAGCCTGCGGTTCTTCGCGGGGCGGTTCGAGGTGCGGCGCGTGCCGGGCAGCGCGGACGTCCCCGGCGGCCAGACCGGCGACGTTGAACTGACGCGCTTCTCGGGCGGCACGCCACTGGTGATCTGGCTCACGCAGCGCGACTTCAATCCGCTCGCCGAACTCGATGCCAGCGATCAGTCGCTGCAGCCGGACCCCGATTCGCCAACGATGTTCCGCTACTCGGCGCGATCCACCGGGCCGATCACGATGCGGCAGCGCTTCCCGGCCGACGGCCGCCGCACGATCGAACGCCTCGACCTCGAACTGTCCGGCCGCGCGCGCCTGCAGAAGACGCTGTGGACCGGCGGCCGCGGCATCGACGCCGACCGCCATCATCTGTTGTGTGACTGCGGCGACCTCAACCTCGGCTTCACGTCGGCGTTCAATGGCAACCTCGAACTGGTGTCGATCGACGCGAAGCCGCTGCCCGCGCCCGACGCGGGCCAGCCCGCCACCGGCCCGGCCGGCGTCACCGGCGTCGACCTGCACATCGGGCCGGACCACTGCAACACGCTCGGCCTGCTCTACCGTTGCGAGCCGACCGGCGCCGACCCGCGCCCCGGGCGGCTCGACGGCCGCGAGCTGCCGTCGCCGTGGAGCGAGATGTTGCGCCTCGAAGGGCCGGTGGAGCTGCAACTGCGCGACCCGGCGACGTGCCGGCTGATTCCGGTCGCCGGCCGCAATGGCGATGCGAACGTCGCGGCGTTCGTGCGCCTCGTGTGTGCGCAGCGCGTGGTGTTGCGCACCGCGCTGTTGCGCACGCTGGCCGATCCGACCGCCATCGAACGCCGCACGCTCGAGTTGATCGGTCCGTGCGAGTTGCAGGCGTTCGCCGACGACCCGCTGTTGCTGCGCAGCGATCAGACGCCACGCCGCCTGATGCTCGTGCGCGGCGACTACCTGCACGCGAAGATGGTCACCGATCATCTGCCCGGCGACGACGGCACGCCGATACCGTTCGAACGCGTGGAGCAACTCGCGCTGGCCGGCAACGCCAGCCTCGACTACACGCTGCAGGGCCTGCAGTGCGGCGCGCAGCGCGTCGACTATCGCCACGACCCGCTCGACTCGGCCGACCCGTTGCCGCACCTCGAGCTCTCCGGCTCGCCGTCGGTGCGCTACACGCTGACCGGCGGATCGCGCAACGGCGTCGGCGAGGTGGTCTTCCCCGAGACGCGCAACCCGGTCGAGCTGGCGAGCCGTCGCATCGAGCTGATCGGCGAGCCCGACCGCATTGTGGTGCGCCCGCGTTGCGGCCTGCGCTGGACGCCGACGAACGGCGAGGCGATGCTGATGATGGCGGACCGCATGGACATCGGCCTCGCGCATGCGCCGCCGCCGCCGCGTCCCGGCCAGGTCGAGCCGCCGGTGGTGCCGTTCGACGACTCGATTGCGGCTCGCGCGCGCCGCAGCCGTCGTGGCCTGCTGGCGGACGGCGGCGGGTCGCTGGCATTCCGCGAGCTCACGGCCGCCGGCAACGTGACGATCACGCAGGGCGATCGCGAGGCGCGCGGCGACGAGTTCCACTGGACCGACGACCTGCGTGGCCGTCGCGTCGGCGAGCTGCGCGGCCGCGACCCGCGCTTCGTGTCGAACGAGCCGGGCCAGGTGAACATCGACCTGTTCCATCTCGACACCGCGCGCAGCGCCACCATGGGCAGCGTGTGGCGCTTCATCGAATCCGACCCTGACCATCCCGAGCGGCGCAACATCATCACGGCCGACGGCCACGACCGCCAACGATTGCGGCTGCGCGTGCCGCGCTGAGTTCCCGCCATATCCCGGCAGCCGTCAATCCGCCTTGCCGCTCGCCGCGCCGAGTCGCACCCGCGGGTCAATCACGGCGTACGCCACATCGGTCGCCAGGTTCACGAGCACAAAGACCACCGACATCAACAGGATGCCGCCCATCAGCGCCGGCGTGTTCTGCGCCAGAGATGCATCCACCACATACGAGCCGAGCCCGGGCCAGCTGAACACCGTCTCGGTCAGCACGGCACCAGACAGCAGGTAGCCGAACTGCGCGCCCGTGGTGGTGAGAATCGGGATCGCGGCGTTGGGCAGGGCGTGCTGCCGGACGACCTCGCGGTCGGTCAGGCCCTTGGCGCGCGCAGTGCGCACGTAGTCCTGGTTGAGCTCCTCGATCATGCTCGCGCGCGTGAGCCGCACGATGATCGCCAGCGGAATGGTGGCCAGCACCGCGGCCGGCAGCGCGAGGTGATGCAACACGCGGAAGAACGCGCGCGCGTCGCCGGCCAGCAGCGTGTCGACCAGGTACAGCCCGGTGACGATGCTGGTCTGGTTGAACGTGTCGGGCGTGGCCGCGGCCCACTCGTAGCGGCCCGACGTGGGGAACCACTGCAGCCACGCGGAGAGCACGCCGACGACGACGATCGCCAGCCAGAAGATCGGAATGCTGATCCCGCCGTACGCCACCGCCAGCGCGCCGGCACTCGCACCGCTGCCCGGCTTGCGCGCGGCCGCCACACCGAGGCGGATGCCGAGCAGCGTCGCCAGCAGCATCGCGGCCATCGCCAGTTCGATCGTGGCCATGAACCGCCGGCCGAGTTCGCGCGACACCGGTTCGCCGGTCTCGCGGTTGAGGCCGAGGTTCTGGTGCAGCACGATCTGCTCGAGGAAGCGCAGGTACTGCACCGGCAACGGCTGATCGAGGCCGAACTCCTTGCGCAGGCGTTCGATCGTCGCCGGGTCCTGGTACTTGCCGGCCAGGTGCGTGGCCGGGTCGCCGGGGATTGTGGCGAGGCAGAGGAACGCGAGCAGCGACACGCCGATGAGCACCGGCGGGAGCAGCAGCACGCGTTTGATGATGTAGCTCAGCATGCGCGACTCATACCGCATGGCGGGCCGGAAGTCACTCGGCGCGCACAACCGCCACGATCAGCATGATCTGCCGCAGGATGCCGGCCGCCTGGTCGCAGCGTTCGCGCTCGCCGGTGAGCGCCACGGCCTTGCCCTCGTTGTGCGCGACGAACGCAATGTGCCCGGCCACCTCCAGCGAGCATCCGATGGCCTTCTGCAGCTGGAAGATCACCTCGTCGAAGGTGTGGTGGTCGTCGTTGTAGAGCAGCAGGTTCCACGGCTTCTTTGTCGCCGGTTTCTTGATGTCCACTCTGTCGAGCACGGCCGTGTCGCTCTCGGCGCGAGGGGCGACGGCCACGGCGCGGTGCACGGCAGTCGGGAACAGCTGAGGGCGGAGCGGCGTGTGCATGCGAGCGCGAATGCAGGTGCGGATGCGGTGCCGGCGACCACCTGATGGTAGTCCAGAACTCGCCGCGAGGCGAGCCGGGCAGCCCGACCGTCCACCAACCGGCCGTTGCGACAGCGCGTTTCACTCCGCTACGCGGGGTGCTAGCCTCTTGCTCCATGGACGCCTTCGAGTTTTTCTGCCAGTACTGCGGCCAACGCCTGGAGGCCAGCAAGACCGACATCGGGCGGGTCGCCGAGTGTCCGTCCTGCAAGGGGCAGCTGCGCATCCCGGCGCCGCCGAGCACCGTCATGACCGCGCTCAAGGTGGTGGGCGGCGGCGATGAGTTCGAGTTCCAGTGCCCGGCCTGCCGACAGGCGCTGTCGGCCCGCATGGCCGACGTCGGGCAGGATGTGGCCTGCCCGGCCTGCGACAACATCTTCGCCATCCCCGACCCGAACGCGCGCGCCGCGGCTGCCAGCCCACGCAAGACGCCCACCCGGCTGTCGCAACAACGCTCGGCCGGCGCACGCGGCAAGTCGATGAGCGGCGCACGTGGCAAGAGCGTGAGCGGCACGCGCCGCGACCGGGACCGCGACCGTGACCGTGACCGTGACCGTGACCGTGACCGTGACCGTGACCGTGACCGTGACCGCCCGCGCCGTCCGTCGCCATCGGGCCGTCAGCGCGCCGCCGGTCAGCGCACACTCGCCGGTTCGTCGTCCTCCGCCGGCGCCGATCGCCGCACGCGCAAGGAGCGCACGGTCGGCGTTGGCAGCAAGCCGAAGGATCGCAGCGCCAGGCGGCCGATCAATCCGAAGACCGGCGGCCGCGGGTTCATCCTGCTCGACGATGACCAGCCGACCGCGGCCGACGTGATCGCCACGGCCGACGTGCCGTCGCGCGCCGCACGCGCGCCCTCGCAACCCGGCGTGCCGCGCCGACCCGCGTCGGCCACGCCGCGCACCACACTGGGCGAGCCGTCGCCGCCGGCAACGATCGACGACGAGTCGGTGGCTGCGCTGCCGGCCGTGCTGAGCGACGACTCGGCGATGATGCAGGCCGGCCCGCCGGTCGCCGCCACCGGGACTTCCGCAGACGTCGGTGACGTCGGCGAAGAGTCGCAGATCGACGACGTCATTCCGGACGACGACGACGAGTACGCCGCCGCCGAAGCCGAGCTCGCCGCCGCCAACGAGGGCTCGCGCGAGGACATTGACGAGGAGGACTACGACAGCGGCGACGACGCCTCGCAGTCGGGCACGACCGACGACGACGCGCCGGCCGCTCTCGAGGCCACGCCGGTCAGCGACGACGAACTCGCGGCATGGTCGCAGTCGTCGGCTGGTTCGCACGACGAGCTGGAGGATGCGCGCCAGGCCGAAAACGAGGCGGTCGACGCGTTGTTCGCCGGTGTCGATGCGCAGTTCGGTTTCGACGATGCCGACCGTGCGCTCGAGGATGTCGTCAACCAGGTGGCCACGGCCGGTTCGCACCAGGCGCAGAACGTCCACCGCCGCTTGTCGGAGGGCTCGGTCGCGGTCATCCCCACGGTGTCCGACGCATTCGGCACCGCGCGCGAGGAGATGTTCACCGATCATCAGGCCGAACGTATTGCCCTCAAGGCGGTGCGCGTGGCGATCGAGGACATGGAGGCGACCAACGATTGTTCGGTACTGCTCGAGCCGCCGGAAGACACGCGCGTGCCCGACGCGCCGATGCCGCAGTTCTTCGGCTACATCCGCCCGTCGCCGACCGACGTGAAGGGCGCGTGGGTGCTGGTGTTCTTCCAGGCGCACGTGCTGGCGTACGAAGTGGCAACGCGCAAGCTGACGATCTGCCGGTCGCCCGGGTTCGACATGGATGTGCGCTACAAGCCGGGGATCGACGGCGTGAACAAGACGCACCTCGGCTTCGTGCTGAAACTGAAGGACCGCCAGATCTGCCTCGTGAAGCTGGCCTTCAACCCGAACGGCCAGTTGAGCAACGCGGCGCGCGACTTCTCGCTGCAGGTCAAGAACTGGCTCAAGCAGCACCCCGTGCTCGGTCGCGCGATCGAGTCGCGGCTCAAGCTGGCGGCGAATGCGCGCGAACAGTTGCGTGCCCGTGGCCGGCGGATCAGTAGCAGTGGCGATTCGCGCAGCCAGTGAGCCGGACCGGCGGCGCAGGTCCTCCGTGCCGCACACAAGAGCCGCGACCGCGAGGGAGCGGGCCCCGTGGGCCTTGCGCCCATGGTCTGCATGCCGCGCGATGCAGGAATGGACGGTGGATTCGTGCTTGCGACGCCGCTTGCCGCACGCTCGCGCTCGCGGCTTTCACTGCGGGCTCGCACGCCCCCGGCGGTTCAGTCTGTTACAGTCGCCGCACGCCACGCGACACCACGGGGAGCCGAGCCTGATGCGCCATCTGTTGCGGCCTGCACGCATCCTCATACTCACGACGGCCCTTGCACTGCTCGCGGCAGCCCCGGCCGCCGCGCTCGAGCCGCCCGCGCTCAAGACGGGCGAGGTCAACCAGGGTGTGTGGATCGAGTACATGGACATCCTTGGCGCGCGCAGCGACGACCCGGCCGCCGCGATCCCGAAGTTCGCGCAACTCTTCGACCGCCTCGAAGGCAACGACGTCGCGGCCGGCAAGGTGCACATCGGCCTGCGCCTCGCCACCGACCAGATCGGCCTGTGGCGCACCGAAGACGCTCGCGCCGTGCTCACCACCTGCGCCGCGCTGGCCGCGCAACGCAACAACATGGGCGACGAGGCGGCGTACGCGTACATCCGCCTCGCCGAGCTCGCCTCGCGCGACGGCCGCGAGACCGACGCCGCCGACTTTGCGAACAAGGCGCTGGCCGCGAACGCCACCGACAAGCGGCTCGTCGCCTACGCCAGCGTGCTCAGCGGGCAGCTGCAACTGCAGCGCGGCGACACCGAGGCTGCCGCGGCCACGCTGCGCGACGCGCGCACCACCGCGCAGCAGGCCGGCGACATCGAGAGCCTTACGCTCTACCTGCAGACGCTCTCGCGCTACAACCTCGGCAAGGGCGACACCACGGCGGCGCGCAAGTGTCACGAACTGGCGCTGCAGCAGCTCGACGCATTGCCGCCGGGGCAGCAGCAGCAGGCGCTCGCGCGGCGGCTGCGGGCCGAGGTGTTCTTCGAGCAGGCGCTGTTCCTGTGGCGGCAGTTCGAGCGCGAGGCCGCGGTCGGCGCGCTGCGCAACGCGTTCGTGTACGCCGAAGCGGCCGGCGAGAAGCGCCTTTCGGGCACCATCTGGCTGCAGCTCGGCCAGCTCTACTTCGAGATCGCCGCGTGGGACCAGGCCGAGAAGATGGTCGACCAGGCGGCGCGCACGATGGCCGACGGCAAGTACAAGGATGCGCCGCTGGCTGTGCGAATTGCCGCGCTGCGCGGTCGCATTGCGCTCGCACGCGGACGCGCCAGCGAGGCCGAGAAGCTGCTCGGCGACGCCCTGACGCTGCTCGGCGATGACGGCCCGCCGCGGCTGCGCGCCGAGTTGCAGCGCTACCTGGCCGACCTCGCCGTGCTGCGCGGCGCGTGGCAGGCCGCGCTCGACCGCCGGCGCGAGGCGGCGACAATCTCCAATCGCATCGGCGACGCGCGGGGCGAGATCGACGCGTTGTTCGATCTTGGCACCACCTACGCGCGCATCGGCAACGCGACCGCCGCCACGACCGTGCTCAACCGGGCCGCCACGCTGGCCGAGGGCGCGGGTGCGCGGCGCGATCTGGCCCGCGTGCTGACCGGACTCGGCGCGGTGAGCAACACGCTCGAACCGCTGGTCCGCGCCGCGAAGATCGCGAAGGACATTTCCGACACGCGCCTGCAGGCCCGCATCCTGCTCAACGCGGCCGAGCAACAGCTCGTCGGCGGCAAGCCCGACTCGGCCAGCACCTTCACCACCGAGGCGCTCTCGCTGGTCGGCAACCGCCGGACCGACCTCACGTGGCGCGCCAAGCTGCTCAGCGGGCGGATCCTGCTGATCCGCGCGACCGCCGGTGGTCGCGTCGATCGCAACAAGGTCAACGATTCGATCCGCTGGCTCGCGGCCGCGCTGGAAGATGCGCAGGGCATCAACGATCCGCAGATGCTCGCCGACACGTACACCGAACTCGGCCGCGCCGCCATGCTCAGCGAGCAGACCGATCGCTCGCTCGAGTACTACACCGCCGCCGCGGCCCGCCTCGAGTCGGCGCGCCAGACGCTGGCCGGCAACGAGAACCGCACCGCGCTGGTCGCGCAGAACGCCGAGATCTTCAGCGCGATTGTCGACCTCTGCGTGCAGAAGGGCGACATCCCCGCGGCCTTCCAGTGGAGTGAAACCGGCAAGGCGCGCACGTTCCTCGATCAGCTCGCCGAGGGCCGCGACAACATCCGTCGCGGCGTCGATCCGGCGTTGCTCGAACGCGAAGCAGCGCTCGGTCGGCAGTTGGCGGCGCTGCAGCGCACACGCATGGATCTGCTCTCGCAGGCCGATCCGTCGGCCGAGAAGCTGGCGGCGATCAACGCCGAGATCGGCCGCGCCGATGTGGCCGCCACCGAGCTGCGCGCCGAGATCCGCAAGAAGCACCCGGCATGGGCGTCGCTGCACTACCCCGAGCCGGCGACACTCAAGGATGTGCAGGCCGCGCTCGCGCCGACCGAACTGCTCATCGCGTACAGCATCGGCCCGCGCCGCAGTCACGCGTTCGCGATCACGCGCGAGGGCATCGCGCATGGCGCGCTGCCGGCCGCCGACGAGCTGACGTGGCAGATCGGCTACCAGCGCGACCTGGTGATCGCCGGCACGCCAATCGTGCTCGAGCATCTCGCCGGCATCGCGTGGCGACTCGGCGAGACACTGATCACGCCGTTCGCCGCGACGCTGAAGACGCACCAGGATCTGGTCATCGCGCCCGACGGCCCGCTGCACTACCTGCCGTTCGAGACGCTGGCCACGGCCGCGCCGCCGGCAAAGCTGGCGCGTTACGCCGAGGTGCCGTGGCTGCTCTCGTCGGTCGGCTCGGTGCGCTACGTCCAGTCGGCGAGCGTGCTGGTGTGGCTCGGTAGCGGCGGCATGTCGCCAGCCGCGAATGGAGGCGGCAACCCGACGCCCGACGCGCGCCCGTTCCTCGTGGCGCTCGGCGACCCGATCTACGCGGCCGAGCGACGCGGCAATGCGACGGGCACCGGTGGCAGCGGCGGCACCGGCGACACGGCACCGGCGGTGTTCGACGGCTTCGCACGCCTGCCCAACACCGCACGCGAGGTCGACGCGATTGTGCGCGGCGCGGCCGACCGCGGGCAGGTCGTTCGCCTTGTGCGCGAGGAGGCCAGCGAGGCGGACCTGCGCACGCATGCGACGCACGCGCGCTACCTGCACATCGCCACGCACGGCGTGCTCGACGAACGCAACCCCGCCTTCTCCGGCCTTGTGCTCACGCAGCCTGCCGGCGACGCGGCGGCCGCGCGCGCGGGCGAGAACGACGGCTACCTCTATCTGATGGAGATCTTCAACCTGAAGGTGGATGCCGAGGTGGTGGTGCTCTCGGCATGTCAGACAGGCCTCGGCCGGCTCGTCAACGGCGAGGGCGTGGAGGGGCTGACGCGCGCGTTCATGTATGCCGGCGCGCCGCGGCTTGTGGTGTCGTTGTGGTCGGTGGATGACGCGTCGACGGCCACGCTGATGACGGCGTTCTACGACCGCCTGTGGCAGGCCGGCGGTGACGCGGCGTCGCGCACCACGGCGCGAGCGCTGGCTGAAGCCAAGCGGCAGTTGATCCGCAGTGACCGCTTCAGCGCGCCGTACTTCTGGAGCCCGTTCGTCGCGATCGGCGACCGCTAGCGAGCAAGAGGCGCGACCGTAGGGGAGCGAATGTGGTGCCGGGTGCGGTGCGCCGCTCCATCCGCCTTCGCGCTGTCGGCGGCCCGGGTGCCTGTGACGTTGAGCGGTGAGCGTAGCCGCGGATTGGCGCATCGCGCTGACTCAGCCTCCGGGATTGCAATTCGGCGATTCCACTCAACCCGCCCCGGATATCGGCCGACAAATCACGCAGGAGACGGGCGCCGATTGCGGTCAAACCCGCGCCACGCGCCCTTCCGAGAACCTTCTCACCACCACCGGAACCGCAAGGAAGAGGACACAATGGACCAGCCCAAGGGCATGAGCCTCGACGAGTTCATCCACCGCAAGCTCCAGCCGGTCAAGATCCTGGTCGGCATGCTCAATCGCGAGATGGACCTCAATGCCGGCGAGGACATCCACGTCAGCCGCATGGACTTCGACAACCTGATCACGACGCTCGAGATCTTCATCGAGGACTACGAGCGCGTCAGTGGCGTCAAGGGCAAGCGCATGCAGCGCGCCGCCGGCAACAGCCACACGCAGTTCATCGACAAGCCCAAGGCGCCGGTCAAGGCGATCGCCTGATCCTGCAACTCCCGGGCGGCCGCGAGGTCGCCGAACACCCCTGGCCGGCGCGCAGCAGCCCCATGCATGCTGGCGCCGGCCACGGGTGCAACCGGGTCCAACCTTCTCCGAGGCACTACCGATGATGATTGACGACGCACGCGAGTCCGACGCCAGCGCGAGCACTTCCAGCGCCAGCGCGATCCCTGCCCCGGCCGAAGTCGGCACGCCCACGCCCGACGCCGGCCGCCGCGCCCCGCTCGATGTGGCCGACCTGCGGCGCTTCCGGCGCAGCGACCATTCGCAGCCGGTGCGCGTGGTCGTGCACGACGAGTCCGGGCAGGTCGTGGACCAGGGCTGGGCCGAAGTCGCCGACCTGTCGCCCTCCGGCGTGCGCTTGCGCGGCCTGCGCCTGCACCGTCGCACCGAGCTGACCGACACCCACCGCCTCGCGCTCGACATCGTCTTCGACGACGGTTCGATGTTCGTCGAGGTTCGCTCCGCGCCGCGCTGGGCCGACGAAAGCGGCTGCCTCGGCCTGGAGTTCGACGCCGTGGACGTGCGCGTCGTCTGAACCGACACACTCCGTTTGATTGACTCACCCCCGCACGGTCGCGGTCCTCGAGCGGGCCGCGACCGTGCCGCTTTCTCCACCATCTTCATCCGCCCACCACTTCTCCGCCGCACCGAGGATCCCATGACCGCTCGCCCCTCCCGCACCTTCCGCATCGTTGTGGCCGCCGGCGGCGTGTCGGCCGAGCGCGAGGTGTCGTTGCGCAGCGGCGGTGCGGTGGCCGAGGCGCTGGCCGAGCGTGGCCACAAGGTAAGCCTCGTGGACCTGCGCAAGGAGAGCGCAACGCCGCTGATCCGCCGCAAGCCCGACTGCGTGGTGATCGCCCTGCACGGCGGCTTCGGCGAGGACGGCCGTTTGCAGGCCCAGCTCGACGCGGCCGGCATTGCGTACACCGGCAGCGGTGCTGCGTCGTCGGCGCTGGCGATCGACAAGCAGGCATCGCGCGAGGCGTTCATCGCTCACGGCGTGGCGGTGGCCGACGGCGTGGAAGTCACGGCCTTCGACGCGACCGCGCAACTCGCTGGCATGGCCGGGCGTCACGGCTGGCCGCTGGTGATCAAACCATCGACGGAAGGATCGAGCATCGGCGTGACGATTGCCGACGACCCGGCAGCCGGCGCGGCTGGCCTGACCGAGGCGTTCCGTCACGGCTCGCGCGTGCTGATCGAGCGCTACATCCGCGGCCGCGAGCTGTGCGTCGCGGTGCTCGACGGCCACATCCTGCCGCTGGTTGGTGTGCGCCCGCAGCGCCGCTTCTTCGACTACGAAGCGAAGTACGAGAGCGGCGACACGCTCTACGACATCAACCCCGACCTGCCGGCCGCGCATGCGGCGCGCGTCGAACGGGCCGGGCTGCAGGCGTTCAACGCGCTGGGCTGCAGTGGTCTGGCGCGCGTCGACGTGATGCTCGAGGAGTCCACCGGCGAGGCGATCGTGCTCGAGGTGAACACCTGCCCCGGCATGACCGCCACGTCTCTCGCCCCCAAGGCGGCCCGCGCGGCCGGCTACGGGTTCGGTCACTTCCTGGAGTTGCAGGTGCGCGTGGCGATGCGTGATCGCGAACTGCTGCGCCGCCTGGCGAGCGAGTTCCGCGCGGCCGCATGATTCGCGCTCTGGCATGTGACGACGACAAGAGCCGCGACCGTAAGGGAGCGGATGTACGCCGGGAGCCTCGCGCACCATGTGACGACGAACAAGAGCCGCGACCGTAAGGGAGCGGAGGTACGCCGGGAGCCTCGCGCACCACATCCGCTCCCTCACGGTC
The DNA here is from genome assembly GCA_050249295.1 of Planctomycetota bacterium. Lineage (GTDB taxonomy): Bacteria > Planctomycetota > UBA8742 > SKZP01 > SKZP01 > JBFWQT01. The sequence goes on along the minus strand of JBFWQT010000108.1, from coordinate 2,286 downwards.
GCGGCTCTTGCTCTCTCCCGACAACGACACGACGACGAGCCAACGACGACGAGACGACCATGGCCAAGCGACGCAACCACGCCCACGACGACACGCCGACCATCCCGGCCCTCAGCCGCCTGCAGAAGCTCAACGAGGCGATCACCGGCCAGCGCACTCGCCACAGCGTGGCCGCGGCCGCCACCGGTCTGCAACTGCGTCACGCGCGCCGGCGTCAGCTCTCGCGCTCGCTGATCATCGCTTTCGCCATGCTCGCCTTCACCGCCACCGGCCTGCTCGCGGCCAACGGCTACGTCTCCCGGCAACCAATCTTCGACGTCGACCTCGACACGATCACGCAGGCCGACGCAAACCTCGAGTGGGCCGACGGCCGGGCGCGCGAACTGATCGACGAACATCTCCAGGCGAGCCTGCGGCGCACGCTGCGCGAACAACTCGATCCGCAGGCGTTCGCCGCGGGCCAGCCGGTCAGCGCGCGCGTCTCGCTGTTGCGGCCGGGCCTCGCGCAGCTGGTGCACGATGCGTTCGACGCCTCGCCATGGGTGCGCGAGGTGCATGCCGTGCGCGTGCAGTATCCGCGCACGCTGCATGTGTCGTTCACGCTGGCGCGCCCGCGCCTGGCTGCGCTCTGCGATCGCGGCTTCCTGCTGCTCGACGGCGAGACCCGCGTGCTGCCGCTGGCCTTCGCGTCGGGCACCACCTTCAAGGAGTTCAATGCCGGCATGACGCCGCCGTTGCGCACGCTGGTGGGCTGCCCGCCGCCGCCGGCCGAGGCGGGTGGCAAGTGGGCCGACGCGCCGATCGTGGCGGGCCTGGCGGTCAACGCCGAGGTCGATGCGTTCGCCGCGCTGCTGGCGGTGGAGTCGATCGACGTCAGCAACGTGGGCGGCGCGCTCGACCCGGCCCGCAGCGAGATCACGCTGACGGCGCGCGCGGCCGACGGCCACCTCGTCACCCTGCTGTGGGGCCGCGCGCCCGGCGAAGCGCTCTATGGCGAGAACACCGTGGAGCAGAAGCTCGCGCACCTGCGTGGCTTCATCGACAAGCGCCCGGACCTGGCCGGCATCAGCGAGATCGACCTGCGCTTCCCGGCGCCCGAGTGGCAGCCCCTGATCGGCGGCGGCAACCGGTAGCTCGCAAGACGCCAGTACGAACGCGAACGAACGCGAACGACCCGCAGACCGTAGTCCGCGGGTCGTTCAGCTTTCGGCAGGATCAGCGATCGACGACGATCACTTCAGGAGTTCGGCGAGGTCCGTCATGGCACGGGCGGCAGCGGCGCTGCCCTCGTACTTCTTCGTGAACTTCTCGACTTCCTTCAGGCGGCGATCGAGCGGCGTGGTGGCCATCGACTCCAGCTTGATGCGGAGCTTCGACAGTTCCTCGTCCGCCTTGATCTCTTCCTTGATGTCCTTGTCCTTCTTGTACTCGGCGAGGCGGTCCTTCGCGGCCGTGCCTTCCTCGCTGCGGGTACCGAAGCGGGCGATGATCCATTCCCACTCGCCCTGGGCATCCACGTAGCGCTTCTTCGCTTCCAGGTCCTTCGCGGCGGTCAGGTGACGCTGGTAGGCCGAGCTGATGCGGTCGCTGACGAACTGCGCGTCCGTCTTCGCTTCCTCTTCCGCCTTCTCGTCCTCGATCACCTTCGTCACTTCGTCGCGGGCCTTGGCCAGGTCACCGGTGATGAACGCCTTGGCCGCCTTGTCGACGTCCTTGTGAACGCTCAGCTTGCCGAGGCCCGGGTACTTCACCTTCTCGAGTTCGGCCTTGATCGTCTGGTCGAACGTCGCATTGCCCGGGTTGCCCTGCCAGATCACCTTGCCGTCCACGCCGATGATCCAGGCCACGGGGATGCCACCGCTACCGTTGTAGTTGTTGCAACCACCCGCCGAGATCGAGTAGCCGGCACCGCCACGACCATTGACGGCCGCCTGGATGGCGTCAGCCGACGAGCCCTGACGCTCGAACGTGAAGATGTGCAGCCCCTGGGCCGCGTGCTCCTTGTGCAAGCCTTGCACGTGCGGGAGCAGTCGCATGCACGGACCTCAGCGGGTCCCCCAGTGCTCGATGACGATGACTTCGCCAGCCAGGTCGGCGATCTTGTCGGTCTCGGGGGGGTTCATCACCCAGTTGGCGCTCCCGAATTCGGGTGCCGTTTCGCCGACCTTGGGCGACTGGGCGAAGGCGGCCGAGGCCAGACAGCAGACCATCACGGCTGCTATCAGGTATGCCTTCTTCATGGTTTGGTTCCTTGTGCTTACCGGTTGGTGGCCGCCGATGGCCGGC
>JBFWQT010000107.1:0-15932 GCA_050249295.1 Planctomycetota bacterium | reverse complement strand
TCGTCGCTCACACGACCGTGCGACAGGGCCAGGTCGCCGAGATCGTTGAGGTGTCCCTGCACGACAGTGAGTGCAACCCCGCCCAGCCGGAGTCCGTGCTCGATCGACACGCCCGCCGCCAGCTCGAAACGGAACCGGCCGGAGGCGTCGGTCGTGGTCCGGTGGCGACGCGGGCCATCCCCGACAGCATCCCGAGGGTCGATCTCGAGCGAGAGCGGCACGTCGCTCGCACCGTTGCCGCCCGCGTCCACCATGCGACCGACGATCGCCGTGCGCCCGTCTGCAGTGGCACCGCGGTCGCCGGGTGACTCCGGTGCATTCCCGGCGGGCTTCGACGGTGGGTCGGGCTGGCCGCCGGGCGGCGGGTCATCGAAAGCCTGGCCCGATCCGATGGTGGCGACAAACAGGAGCATCACCAATGCGCAGATGATCGTTCGCAAACTCATTCGGCACCGCCTGACCTGGCCCTGCTGCCACAACCCATCGTAGCCCGGACCGCCATCCCACCGGCCGACAATTCTACGGCTCACAGGAGGAACCCTCAACTTGCCAAGCCGGGTGCCGGGTTGTTCCGCCGATTCGCACCTCGTGGTACACTCACCCGCGCTGCCGCAGCCCTCCGGCAGACGATTGCAACGCCGCCTCACGACGCCGCGCCGTGTGTACCTGCGCCCGCGTCACCAGCACCGCACCCGGAATGGCCATGTCGCGCAACCCCGGAGGACCCGATCCACGGCGGACGCCGGATCGCTCCGGATCCGCCAATGGCAACGGTCCGGCCCCGGCACCCGCCCGAACGGCCCAACCGCAACGCCAGTCTGTGCCGGCCGCGCCGGGTGCAGCGGGCGTGCCGCGCGGCACCGGCCGTCCACCCGCGCCACGCGATGAGACCGCCGAAGTAGTGGACCTGCTGGCCGCGCCGCCGCCTCCGCCGGTGAAGCTCGACAGCGAAGTCGCGGACGTGCTCGACCTGGATGCGCTGGCCAACACCTACGACGCGGGCTACACGTCGGCGCACAACGCGCCGGCGCCATCAACGCGCGTGCCGCCCCCTCCGCCTCCGCCACCGCCTCCGCCTCCGATGCCGAAGCAGGCGCAGCCGCAGCGTCCGACTGCGGCGAACGCGGCGAACGCGAACAACCGCCAGGCGCAGGCGCCCGGCAAGCTCGCGCTGCCGCCAAACGCACCCAACAACACCAACCGTCCGGCAGCGACTGCCGCCAATCCGGCCGCGCGACCCGCCACGGCGAAGCCTGCCAATCCGCAAGCGGCGCCAGCCAGGCCGACAGCTCCGGCCAATCCGGCCAATCCTGCCGCGCGGCCCGGTGCCGCCGGTCCGCCGAAGAAGCAGCGCCCGGCTGAGGAGCCCGGCACTGCGCCGATGCCCTCGTTCGGCAGCGAAGACGAGATCGACATCGACGAGGACTTCGACATCGTGCCCGAGAGCGGCGCGCCCGCGAAGTTGCCGCCCGGCATCCGGGTGGTGCCCTTCGGCAAGCCGCCCGGCGCGGGTGGCGCGGGTGGCCCTGGTGGTGCCGGCGTGCGCCCTGGTCCGCCCGGCAAGCGCGGCGGTCCGCAGCCGCCGCCGTTCACGCCTGCGCCGATGGCGCCGATCCCCGATGACCTGCCGGACATCCCGGACGAGGTGCACGAGTTCGCGATGCTCGAGAGCGCGGAGTTGATGTCGTTGCAGTTGCCGCAGGTGGCCAACGTGCCGCTCGACTCGGCCGACGAGATCGTCGAGATCACCAGCGACATCCGCATGCCGGTGTACGCCGACAAGCCGCTGCAGGAAGTCGTCGCGTCGGCCGACGCAGATGACGACGAGGCGCAGGACGCAATCCCGGTTGGCGACGACGACGACGACGACAAGGGCAAGGGCACAGGCACCGGCAAGGGCGACGCGCCCGGCAAGCCCGGCGCAAGGTCGTCCGGCCGTCGCCGTGGCGAAGAGCTCGACGCCTATTCGCCGTCCGCCGTCGCCGATGCGCTGTCGGCGCCGCCGAGCGGTGGCCCGACGCGCCGCATCGAGGTTGGCTCCGATTACTCTGTCGCCGCGCGCATCAACGAGCAGACCGCCACGCCGCCGCGCTCGGGCCGTCGCGACCGCGCGGGCCGCGAAGAGACCGACAGCACCTACTCGGTGAAGTCGCTGGGCGACGCGGTGAGCGCGACGCCGGGCTCGCCGGGCAAGACCGAAGAAGGCAGCGCGTATTCGATCACGAGCGCGATGGATGCCGCGGCCGCTGCGGCCAGCGCGTCGACCGACCGCGGCGAGGCCGAGAGCAGCCCGTACTCGGTGAGCGATGCGACGAGCCGGCTCGACGACGCGTCCGCGAGCGGGCCTGGCAGGCGGCGCCGCGGCCAGGAGACGTCGAGCTACTCGATTGCCGACGCCGCCTCGACGCTCGATCAGCAGACCACGCGCCGACGCAACGAAAGCTCGTCGCCGTACGCTGGCGCCGCGAGCGCGGCCGATGCGGTGGCCGGCACCGAAGCGAAGAAGCGTCCGGCGATTTCGCTGCCGACCGGTGATGATGACGCCGGTCCGGCCGCGTCGCCGGCGCCGCGTCCGCGCTACGGTGGTGGCGGTGCAAGCGCGCCGCCGGCCGATGCCACCCCCGGGCCGAGCACGTCGGCCGCCGCGGATGCGCTCGCCGGTGCGCTGTTCGCCGACGACAGCGATGACGACCTTGCCGGAATGCCCTCCGCGCCCGCCGCGAAGGCGGCCCCGGCCGGCGGTGCCGGTGGCGACGATGCGGGTGGCACGCCGGCGCCGCGTCCGAAGTACGGCCAGCGGTCGGCCGAGCCGGTCGCCGATGCGACGCCGTCTGCCGAGACGTCTGCCGCGGCCGATGCGCTTGCCGGCGCGTTGTTCGATGATGACGATGACGACTACTCGCCTGCTCCCGCTGCTCCCGCCGCGTCCTCGGCGGCCGCCGCCGCGCTGGCCGGGCTCGACGACGACAGCGACGACGACTTCGTGCCGGCTGGTGGTGGTGGAGCCGCAACGGCCGCCGCGCCCGCCGCGAAGACCGACGACGGCGGCACGCCCGCACCGCGTCCGAAGTACGGTCAACCGCGCACGCCGGAGCCGGCCGTGGATGCCACGCCGTCGGCCGAGACGTCAGCTGCTGCTGACGCGCTGGCCGGCGCGTTGTTCGATGATGACAGCGACGACGCGATGCCCGCGCCCGCGATGAAGGCTGCCGCGACGTTGCCAGATGACGACGATGACGACGACCTGAGCTTCCTGGCTGCTGCGCACTCCGATGCGCCCGCTCCGGCCGCACCGGCGAAGCAGGCCGCCGCCGAGGGCGAAGGCTTTGCGCCGCGTCCGAAGTACGGCCAGCCGCGTCCGCCGGCCGACACTGCCGCCGCGGCTGCGCCGGGCGAGGCCACGCCGCAGATGGGTGGCGCCGCCAACCTGCTGGCAGGCCTCGACGACGACAGCGACGACGACATGCCGGTGGCCGCGAAGCCCGCGGCGCGCGCCGCGGCCGTGGATGATGATGACGACGACGATTTGTCGTTCCTCGCGGCGGCCCACGATGCGGCTCCCGACGTGGCGGCCGATCCGCGCGCCAGCGACCAGATTGCGCCGCGCCCGAGCTACGGCGGCAAGCCGGCGGGCTCGCCCGCGCCGCCCGTGAAGTCGGCGAAGCCCGCGCCGCCGGCCGGCGATGACGACGACGACGACGACCTGGCGTTCCTCACTGCGGCCGCCGACGCCGCGCCCGACACGGCTCCGGCCGATCCGCGCAAGGCCGACGCGATTACGCCGCGCCCGAGTTACGGTCAGCCGGCGAAGGCCGCCGCGCCCGCCAGTGCGCCGAAGAAGGCCGCGCCGCCCGCCGACGATGACGACGACGATCTGGCGTTCCTCACCGCGGCAGCCGAGGCTGCTCCCGAGACCGAAGCGGCAGACCCGCGCAAGGCCGACGCCGTCGCACCGCGCCCGGCTTACGGCAAGCCCGCGGCGAGTGCTGCACCCGTGACCTCTGCGAAGAAGGCCGCGCCGCCGGTCGACGATGACGACGACGACCTGGCGTTCCTGACCGCTGCAGCCGAGTCCACTCCCGAACCCGAAGCGACCGACCCGCGCAAGGCCGACGCCGTGGCCCCGCGCCCGAGCTACGGCAAGTCGCCTGCTCCGGCCGGAGCGCCCGCGGCCGCACCGAAGAAGGCCGCGCCGCCAGTCGACGATGACGACGACGACCTCGCGTTCCTCACCGCGGCGGCCGAGTCCACGCCCGAACCCGAAGCGACCGACCCGCGCAAGGCCGGCGCCGTGGCCCCGCGCCCGAGCTACGGCCGCGAACCGGAGCCCGACCCGGACGACGACCTGGCATTCCTCACCGCGGTGCGCGACAGCAGTGGTGGCGAAGGTGATGGCAGCGCTGACGCCGGCCGCCCCGCGTCGCGCCCGAGCTACGGCCGCAAGCCGAACGACGGCGATGCCGATGCGGGCGCGGTGGGTGCCGGCGACGACGAGCCGGATCCGGACGACGACCTGGCGTTCCTGATGCGCGCTGCGAGCAGCACGGGGGACGCCGACGAGCCCGACGCCGAACCGGCCGACGACGAAGACGACGACGGCGATGCCGAGGTGGACGACGATCATCCGCGCGCCGGCCAGACGCGCCGCATGAGCAAGCCGGACAACAGCCACTCCGGCCGCCTGATGCGGCAGCGTCCGAACTACGCGAACATGAAGGAGAAGGTCACGCGCGCGCCGCGTCCGAAGAAGAAGGACGAACTGACGCGCGTGATCAGCATGCCGGGTTCGCGCCGGCCGACCTACCAGAACGTGAAGGGCGTGGTCAGCTCCGTTGAGGTGGACATCGAAGCCGCGGGCGAAGAGGCGACGCAGGACGAAACCGAGAGCCCGTACGGCGCCACGTTCGTCGACCTGCTCGAGACGCAGCTGGCCGAGCTCTCGGCCGACCAGTCGACGAAGAAGCAGACGATCAGCGCGATCATGGGGTCGGTGACCGACGCCGAGCTGCGCGCGTACAGCAAGTCGAAGGGCAAGGCCGAACGCCCGAAGACGATGCGCATCCAGCTCGGCGTGCCGATCACCGAGCTTGTGCGCCGGCAGCTGAATGCCGGGCTCGAAACCGAATTGCCCGCGCCGACCGCGCCGTTGCCGAGCATCAGCGGTCGCACCGGCGTGCCCGGCGGCGCGCAGGTGGACATGGCCCGTGCCGCTGCCCCGGCCCCCGGCGAGGCCGACCTGCACGACGCGATCCTGCTGACGCAGGAGGAGTTCAAGCTCGGCGTATCGCTGAAGTCGAGCGACGTCTTCGAGGAGTGGACCTCGCGGATGGCCGAGGAGAAGACGATGCACGCCGAGATCGTGCAGCCCGAGGTATTCGACCTGCTCTACGGTCGCCTCGAGGAACGCCGCAAGCCGACGGGGGCTGACGAGTGAGCGCGACCGCGACCCGGCGCAAGCCCCCTCGCCCAGCCGACTCGCTCTTGCCGCGGCCCGCCGAGGTCGCCATCGGCGCGGTGTTGCTGGCGCTGATCATCGGCACGCTGGCGATGCCCAACGTGGTGGTCGAGCCGTACCGCGACGTCATCGGCGACGACAGCGTCGAGCAGTTGCGCGGCCGTCTCACCGATCCGTCGATCGCGCCGACTCACGCCGAGCGCGTGCTGCAGTTCCTGGCGCAGAAGGCCGGCGTCGATGTGGCGGTGCAGGAGGCGCTCGAGGTATTGCGCCTGCCGGGCATCACGCCGGAGGCGCCGCTCGCGCAGGTCAGCCTGCAGTTCATCGCGTCGCATCCGGTGGCGGCCAGCGCGGGCGAGGTATTGCGCGCGTGGGCCGATGGCCGGCTGCCCGATCGCTTCTGGCGTGAGCGCATGCGTGATGCGTGGGCGCCCGCCTGCGGCTGGTTCGTGGTTCCGCTCGGGCAGCAGCTCGGCTCCGACGATCGCCGCCTGATCTTCGTCTTTGATGTGCTCGCCGCCGACGGGCGCAACATGTACAGCGTGCCCGACGCATCGTCGGCAAGCGGTCTGCGCCGTCTCAACGGGCCGGACATTCTGATCCGCCGGGTCGTGGCCTGGTATACCGCGATGCCGGGAAACACCGCCAACCTCGCGATCGAGGAGCGGATTCTGGTCAACCTCGCCTCGCTGCCGGCCGATGTCAGCGGCAACGAGCCGACCTGGCGCAAGGCGCTGCGCGACACGCTGCAGGGCGTGGTCACGGCCCGCCGCTTGCCGCTTCGCGAGAGCGCGTTCGAGCAGGACGCGTACGTGCGCAGTGTGTTGCTCCTGCTGCAGTCGCTGGTGCCGGAGCAGGAGTGGCTGCCGTTGTTGCGCAGCGTGCCGAAGGCGGACGGCGAGCCGGATGCGTGGACGCGCGTCGCGACCGCGCTGATCGGCTGATTCGTTCCAGTTGCAATCAAAGCGGGTCCATCCGGTTCCGGGCGAGCCGGGGTGCAAGCCCTACTGGCGCCAGAACAAGAGCCGCGAGCGCAAGCGAGTCGGGCCCGAGCGGCGTTCCGACCAGGAATCCGCGCCAGGCAATTTGCGATGAACGCTCCGTGGATTCGTGATCGCAACGCCCTCGGGCCCGACTCGCTTGCGCTCGCGGCTCTTGTTTAACGCCATAGGGTGTAAGCCCCCCGGGCTCGCCCGGAACCGGACTCCGAGCCTCCGCATGCCGAACACCGCGCCGAGCACCCGCCACGAGTTCGCCGGCCGTCGTGAGTTCCACGACTGGCTCGTCTACGAGTGCGACTCCAGTCGGCACACGCTCGACGCCTACAGCACCGACCTGCGGCTGTTCGACGCCTTCCTCCTCACCAACGGCATCACGACCTACGCCGACGTCACGGCCGACACGCTGCGCGCGTTCATCATGCACGAACGCACGCGCGGCATGAGCACGCGCACCATCGCGCGCCGCCGCGTCACGCTGCGCCTGCTGTTCCGCTTCCTGCTGGCCGAGGGCTACCTGCACCCCGGCGCCATCGACCCGGCCGAGAAGCTCGCGCCGCAACGCATGCCGCGCCCGCTGCCTGGCGCGCTCACCCAATCCGGCGTGAAGCAACTGCTCGCCGCACCTGCCGCGGAGAACGACGGCCCGGTCTGCGACGCGCTGGCGATCCGCGACCGCGCGCTGCTCGAAACGCTCTACGCCACCGGCGCGCGCATCTCCGAAGTACTCGGCCTGCGCCTGCCCGACGTGATGCTCGACAGCGGCCTCGCCCGCGTGCTTGGCAAGCGTCGGCGCGAGCGCATGGTGCTGCTCGGCCAACCGGCCTGCATGGCGCTCGGCGAGTGGATCACCCGCGGCCGTCCGCGCCTCTCCCCGCCGCCGACCGAACACACGGTGTTCCTCTCGCGCACCGGCAAACCTCTCGATCGCGTGGCCGCGTGGACGCTGGTGCGCAAGCATGCGCGACGGGCGACCGGCGGCACGACGAAGGCACTCGGCGGCAAGAGCATTTCGCCGCACATCCTGCGGCATTCGTTCGCCACGCATCTGCTCGAGCGCGGCGCGGACATCCGCACGGTGCAGGAATTGCTCGGCCACGCCACGATTTCGAACACGCAGATCTACACGCATGTGGATCGCAAGCAGATGCGCGACATGCACGATCGCTTCCATCCGCGCGCCTGACGAGGTGTGAAGCACCTGTGACAGAACAGGAGCCACGACCGCAAGGGAGCGGGCCTGGTGGGCCTTGCGCCGTCGAATCCGCCGATCGACGAATGCGATGAGCGCGACGCGGACGGCACTTCCGCGCGCCGGGCGCTCCGTTGCGGTCGCGGCTCTTGTGGCAGCGGACCGCTCGCCACCTTCGAAATGGCATCGAATCAGTCCAACGGTGACACAGCGCGCGCGAAGGCCGTTGTCTGGTTGAGCAACGCCGTGCGGATGTCATCCACGACCTGCACCAGCCGATTGAACACAAACGCCAGCGCGAGCAGGTAGCCCATGCCGGCCGCGAACGCGAGCGCCATGGCTATCGCGCCGGTACGCACACCAACCACCATCGCCGGACCAATCATCGTCGCCGCCGGGATGCTCACGTAGAGCGAGTACGGCACGTGGCGCGAACGCGATGTCTCCAGCGAGTGAGCCAGGCCGAGCATGCAGCCGACAAACGGCCACCAGAGCAACTGCGTGCCAACGGCCACCCACACCTCCGGCAACAGCGTGACGCGCCACGCGGCCAATACGCACACCAGCGCCGCGGCCGGACCGGCTACAACCGAGATCGCGGCGCCGATCATCCAGCGACGCGGTGCTCCGGCTGGCGTGCAAGCGATGGCGGAGATCGTGCCGGCCAGCAGGTACACGACGCCGATCAGCACCAGCACCCCGGTAGGCCCCGACAGCACGAGCAGCCCCACCAGCGACGCGCCGAGCATGCACGCCACGGTGAGCAGTTCCAGGCCGATCGCGACGCGCTTCATGGCGCGGTCAATCTTGCGGCGGTGAGGGTGGAGGTCCATGCGCGTCACTCGTCCGCGGCGTCGCGCCAGATCGCGTCGAGCGTCTGCTTCCATTCGTGCCAGTCGCGATCGAACGCGAACTGCTGCGCGCCGTCGGTGAGCGCGCCGGGCACCATCGCGAACAGCGTCTGCGGGCCGCCGGCGGTGTGGAAGTCGAAGCGCGCAATCGGATGATCGGCCGCGTCGAGGAACTCGATCAGGAATTCGTGCTGGCCGAAGTCGGTGTGCACCGGGCGGAGGCGGTCGTCGCACAGGGCCGCGAGCGGGCGCAGCAGGCGGTTCGGCACACGCACGTGCGGCAGGCCGGGGTTGGGCCGGTCGGTCATCGTGCCCGGCGGCGCGTGCTCCACGCCGATCCAGCGCGACTGGTCCGGATGCTGCCGGAGCCACGTGTCGGCCGTCGCGTTGAAGCGGTAGATGATCGCCTCGCCGTCGTCGCGCGCGAGCAGTTGCGTGAGCGGGTCGTGCAGGCGGTCCGGAACCCGCGTCGGCGCCGCTGCCGGGTTGGTCGCAACCGGTGCGGGTGCGGGCGAGTTGCACGCCGACAGCATCGACACCGACACCGACATCGCAGCGACCATCAACCCCGGGAGTCGTCGCACGGTCACCTCGTCATCAGCCGCCACCCACCATCTGCACGATTTCCAGCCGATCGCCGGTCTGCAACGCGCGGTCCGCAAACTCCGACGGCGCGATCGCCTCGCCGTTGAGCTCGACCACCACGCTGCGCACCGGCAAGCCGAGCCCCGCAATGAACTGCTCCAGCGTGCACGGAAGCGACGCCTCGATCGGCTCGCCGTTGGCAATGACGCGGGCGGTAGTTGTGCCGGCAGGATCCGTCACGATTGCGCACCTCAACACGCGGTCTGCTTTGTCGTACTACAAAGTTGCCCGCATGGACACCCGGGGGTAGACCACCTCCGCTCCATCGCCCCATCGTTCCATTCATCCCGCAGGCGAGACACGCCAATGCCGACCGACGTGATTGCCGACCTCGAGGCGCGAGGCACGCTGAAGGACCTCACGCATCCCGACCTTGGCGCGCAGCTGACTGCCGGCGAGCCGTGGACGGTGTACTGCGGGTTCGATCCGACCAGCGACAGCCTGCACATCGGCAACCTCGTCTCGCTGATGGCGCTGCGCCGGTTCCAGCTGGCCGGGCACAAGGTGATCGCCCTCGTCGGCGGCGCGACCGGCATGATCGGCGACCCCAGCGGCCGCAGCGAGGAGCGCAACCTGCTCGACGAGGCGACGCTGGCGACCAACCTCGTCGGCCTGCGCAACGACATCGGCCGCGTGCTCGACCTGCAGGGCGGCGACGGTATCCAGCCCGCGATGGTGCTCAACAATGCCGACTGGGTGCGACCGCTCTCCGTCATCGACTTCCTGCGCGACGTCGGCAAGCACTTCCGCGTCAATGTGATGATCAAGCAGGACTCGGTGCGCGACCGCCTCGAACGCGAGGAAGGCATCTCGTTCACCGAGTTCAGCTACATGCTGATCCAGAGCTACGACTTCCTGCACCTCTTCACCGAGCACGGCTGCCGGCTGCAGATCGGCGGCTCCGACCAGTGGGGCAACATCACGGCCGGCACCGAGCTGATCCGCCGCAAGCTGGGCGAGGAGGCTCCGCAGGCCTGCGGCGCGACGCTCGAACTGCTGCTCGACAACGCCGGCGTGAAGTTCGGCAAGAGCACTGGCGGCGGCGCCCTGTGGATGAACCCGTCGCGCACCTCGCCGTACCGGCTCTACCAGCACCTGCTGAACACCGCCGACGCCGGCGACAACCCGGCGGACCAGGAGGTCGCGCGCTACCTGCGCGTGTTCACGCTGCTGCCGGTCGACGAGATTGCCGCATTGATGGCGGAGCACAACGAGGCGCGCCAGCAGCGCGCGGCGCAGCGTCGGCTGGCCGAGGAAGTCGTGCGCATGCTGCACGGCGACGACGGTGTGACGTCGGCGCAGCAGGCAACGGAGGCGATCTTCGGCAAGGCCGATTTCGCGTCGGTACCGGATGCGGTGCTGCTCGGCGTGTTCGACGACATCGACCTTCGCGCCGAGTTCGAGCGGTCGCGTCTGGCCGACGCCGGCATTCCGCTGATCGAAGCGGTGGCCGCGGCCGGGCTGGCGAAGTCGAAGGGTGAGGCTCGCAAGAAGCTGCAGGAGGGCGCGGTGACGCTCAACCAGCAGAAGGTCAGCGACGTGAATGCCGCGCTCACGGCCGACACGACCGGCGGTCGCGGTGTGTGCATCCTCGGGCTGGGCAAGCAGCGCCGCGCGCTGGTGCGCTTCGTGTGAGTGCCGCGTGGTCAGTCGGCGAACAAGAGCCGCGACCGCGGCTCATACCCTCGGTCCAGGGTCCTACCCGCGGTTGGCGTTGCTCACGCCGAGCACCACCGACACCATCGCATCGCTGACGCCGGCGCCGATCAGCACCGCTCCCACGATCATGTTGCCAGCGGCAATCACGGCGACGCCGGCCGCGATCAGCGCAACCGCGCTGACCTGCAGGATCAGCGCCACCCTCCGCTTCGCTTTCTGCTGTGGCGTCTCGTTGCCACCGTCGCCGGCATCCAGGATCGACGCGAGCAACGGCGACAGATCGCTGCGACGCGCCACCCGCGGGCGGCCGTCCACCATCATAATCAACGGCGCGCACGGGATGTCGCGATCCACCTGGTTGCGGTACTCCGGGTCGTCCTCGGCAAACAGGTGCCGGCCGCACTTGCCGCACGACACCGGCGGCGAGTCCTGCGTCACCTGCGTCTTGCACATCGGCTCGCCACACATCCAGACGGTCATCGCGCGCTCCATTCCACACTCCCGGCGTGAACAGATCATAACGCACCACGGCCGGGCCGGAACGTGGCACTCCCTGTCTCCGGCTGCCCACGGTTTGCATAATGTGCGCCCGCGCCGCGAGACGACGGCAAGACGACGGCGAGACTTCGACGACGGCAGCACCCATGAGCTTCAACTTCTTCGAGTACCGGCTGGCCTTCCACGGGCCGCTGCGCGTGGGCGACGAGCATCACGAGGCCGCCTGCGCGTGGCCGCGCCTGCACTCCGATCTCGTCTACCGCGCCCTCGCCGGCGCATGGCGCGAACTGCAGCCCGACGGGCAGGCCGCGCCGCCAGGATGGCCGGAGAAGCCGCAGCTGCGGGTCTCGTCGGCGCTGCCGTGGGTGGCGTCGCCAGGTGCGCTGGCGCCCTCGGCCGACGGGCAGCTGCTCGAACTGGCTGCGCCGGGCAAGGGCCCGGTGGATGCCGCCGCAATCTCATCGGCGTGGAGCGTCTCGCGCCGCGCACGCGCGAGCTTCAACCGCCGCAGCGCGCGGCGCGACGAACGGTTCGCCGTGTCGGAGGTGCGCTTCGCCGACAACGCGGGGCTGTGGCTGGGCGTGCGGTTCGACTCGCCGGCCCTGCGCGCGCCGTTCGAGGCGGTGCTGCACTACCTCGGCGACTGCGGCATCGGTGGCGGTCGCAGCACCGGCGCCGGCACGTTCCGCGTCGTCGGTACGCACGAGCACACGGCCACGGCCGATACCACGGCGGCCGGCACCCTGTGGTGCCTGTCGCGCTTCCGGCCGAGCGAGGCCGAGTACGCCGACGGCAAGCTGCTGCAACCCCCGGCTCGCGCGACGTTCTCGCCGTGGCCGGTGCCCGGCACCGGGAGCGACCTCGGCTACCTTGGCGAGGGCACGTTGCTCGCGCCGCACCCCGGGCTCAACGCGCTGGCCGCCGGTACCGTGATGCATGTCGACCTGCCGGGCCGCGCCGAGAAGAGCGCGCGCGCCGGGTTCCTGTTTGCCGTGCCAGCACCGGTGAGCTGATGGGCAACTTAACGGGCGTGGCAGGAACAGTTGTAGCCGCAGTGATCGGCGGTTGCGTCGGCGCCGGTGTGATCGCGCTGCTGCTGCCACCGCCCGGGCCGGTGCACGCCGCCCCACCGGCCGCCGGCAACACCGCCCCGCCAGCGGCGAGCGCCGACGACGCCGCGACACCGCCGACGCTGAACGTGGACAAGCTGGTCGCGCGGATTGACGAACTCGAACAGCTCCACGTGCAGGCACTCGCTGCCACTGACGACCGCATCCGCGCGCTGCAGGCCGACCTCGCCCGCGCGCGCGCCGCCACGGAGAACGAGGCTCCGGCCGCGCCGCCCGCCGCTGGCGCGACCGACGCCACCGCACAGGACTTCGACGCCGCGGTGCGCGCGGCATTCGACCGCGAGACGCAGCGCCGGGACGAGCTGGCGAAGCGCGCGGCCGAGCAGGCCCGCCTCGACAAGGAGGCGGCACAGCGCCAGGAAACGCACGCAGCGCTCGAGCGATACAACCGTACGATCATCGATCGCATCGACGAACTCGTGACACTCTACCCGGCCCAGCGCGACGCCATTGACCGTATGCTGCGCGGCTACTCCGACGACTACGAGAAGCTGCTCGAACGCGCGCGCGTCGCCAAGCAGAACGGCGAGACCGACTGGTCGTGGTGGATCGACGCCGCAGAGACCTTCGAGCGCGGCCCGCTCGACGAGGTGCGCGCGCAACTCGACGCCACGCAGAACGCCGCGCTCAACGAGGCGCTCGGCGACCACGGCCTCGGGGTCCTGATCAACCCCGACAAGAAGAAGTGAGCGACCAGCCGGCCATGCGCATCACCTTCATCGACTACGGCGGCGGCAACATCGGCAGCGTCACGCGCGCGTTCGAACGCCTCGACGCCGGCGTGCCGTTGCACGTCAGCGACGACCCGGCGGAGATCGCGGCGGCGCCGGTGGTGGTGCTGCCGGGCGTGGGCCACTTCGGCCAGGTGATGCACCGGCTGCGCGAGCGCGGACTCGACGCCGCGATCCGCGACGTGATCGCGCGCGAGGTGCCGTTCCTCGGCATCTGCGTCGGCATGCAGGTGCTGTTCGACGGCAGCGAGGAAGCGCCCGACGTGCCCGGCCTCGGCATCATCCGCGGCATGGTGAAGAAGTTCGACGGCGCAACGATGAAGGTCCCGCAGATCGGCTGGAACAAGGTGCGCCGCATCCGCGAGATGCCCGGCCTGCCGGACTGCCCGGCCGAGGGGTTCGCGTACTTCGTCAATTCGTTCTACTGCGCGCCCGACGAAAGTGCCGCTGCGACGGCCGCCATGATCACCGACTACCACGGCGACTTCTGCAGCGGCGTGTCGCGTGGCGCGGCGCTGACGGCCGTGCAGTTCCACCCCGAGAAGAGCGGCAGCTACGGCCTCGGCCTGCTGCGCACCTGGACGCACCATGCTCTGCAAGCGGATCATCCCGTGTCTTGATATCGACCGCGGCCGCGTGGTGAAGGGCGTGAGCTTCCGGAACCTCGTGGACATGGGCGACCCGGTGGAACTCGGCGCACGCTACGCCGCGGCCGGGGCCGACGAGCTGGTGTTCCTCGACATCACTGCCACGCACGAGGCGCGCGACACGGTGGTCGATCTGGCGAAGGCGGTCGCGCGCGAGGTGTTCATTCCGTTCACGATCGGCGGCGGTGTGCGCACCGTGGCCGACGCACGGCGACTGCTGCTGGCCGGGGCCGACAAGGTGAGCGTCAACTCGGCGGCGGTGGCCGATCCGCGGTTGTGCATCGGCATCGCCGAGTCGTTCGGCAGTCAGTGCTGTGTGCTGGCGATCGACGCGCGCCGGCGCACAAGTGGCGATGGCTGGGAAGTGCTGGTGGCGGGCGGTCGCAAGGAGACCGGGCGCGAGGCGGTGGCGTGGGCGCAGGAGGCCGTCGCGCACGGTGCCGGTGAGATCCTGCTGACGTCGTTCGATCGCGACGGCACGAACGCCGGCTTCGACCTCGAGCTGACACGCGCGGTGGGCGCAGCCGTGAATGTACCGGTGATCGCGTCGGGCGGCGGTGGCACGCTCGATTCGTTTGTCGAGGTGTTTTCCCGCGGAGCCGCCGATGCAGCGTTGGCCGCGTCGGTGTTCCACCGTGGCGAGCTGAGCATCGCGCAGGTCAAGCAGCACCTGCGCGCGCACGGCATTGCGGTGCGCGACGCGGATTGAGGCGCTGATGGTCCGGCCGCTCCTGCACGGTTGCGGCTCGGACCCGGATGGGCTCACGTGTCAGGCGTTGGTGAACGTCGCCTGCGCGGCCGGGCCGTTCTCGATGAAGTTCTTCAGGCCGATGCGCGCATCGGCGGTGTCGAAGCACTGCGCAAAGTAGTCGAACTCCACGCGCAGCGCTTCGTCGAGCGGCTTCGTCGCACCCTCGATCACGGCCTTGACCAGCAGCCCGTCAATCACGGTGGAGAGGTGGCCGAGGTCGACGTCCGGCGGGCCGGGCGGTGGGGTTGGCGTCAGCGGCTGCTCCGTCACACGCGCCACCGGCTGGCGAGTGCCGGCCGCGAGTTCGAGCGCGATCTCGACGGCGCGAGTGCGCAGTTGCGCATGGGAGTCGACGAGCTCGTCGACGTACTTCATCCCGAGCGCCTGCTGATCGGTGATCGGCTTGCCGGTGCGCAGGATCGGCCACGCGGCCTCGAAGCCGCACAGCCGCGGGAAGCGCTGCGTGCCGCCGGCGCCGGGGATCAGGCCGAGGTTGGGTTCTGGCTGGCCGACGAACGGGAACACACCCTTCACGCCGATGCGCGCCGTGCACGCCAGCGCGACTTCCGATCCGCCGCCCAGCGCGAGCCCGTTGAGCGCGGCGACCACCGGCTTGCCCAGCGTCTCGATCAGGCGAAGCGGCTTCTGCATCACGTCGCAATGGTGCAGCACCGCTTCGCGCACCGCGGCCGCGTCCTTGCCGTCCAGTAGCGAGGCGAGCTCGCGGATGTCGGCGCCGGCCACGAACGCGCGTGTGCCGAAGCCGGTCAGCACCACGGCCGTCACGCTGGCGTCGTCGCGCAGTGCCTCGAAGGCCGTGACCAGTTGCGTCAGCACGTCCACATTGAATGCGTTGAGCGCCTGCGGCCGGCGGATCTGCACGATCGCCACCCCGGGGTGCGGGACGTCGCGCGACACGCGCAGCACGGGCACGACGAACTTGCTGCGCGCCGCGACGTGCGCCTGCAGCACCGCCGGCACCTTCATCTCCGGCGCCTTGAGCCGGAACGCCTCGACGCAGTCGAGTGCCACCGAGGGACCGAGCTTGTTGATCAGCCCGAACAGCGACTTCATGTCGAGGCCGTTGACCAGCGCCAGCTCCAGATCGCCGGCCTCGATCAGCCCCGCGTCCAGCACCTCGCCGGCCACGGCAAACAGGCAGCCGAGCAGCCGCTTGCTGATGTCGTCGTACATCACCTCGCTGACCTCGGCGACGTCGGGAGCGCCGTCCACGCCGGGCACGGGCCATTCCTTCTTGTCGCCGGTCAGCCGGTTGTGCAGCAGGTCGGGCACGCGGAACCAGTCGTTGACCTTGTCGTGCAGTGTCTCGGCGCCGACTGCCACCAGCGGGTTCGAGCCGCACAGGTTGGCCACC
>JBFWQT010000106.1:0-15952 GCA_050249295.1 Planctomycetota bacterium | reverse complement strand
CGTCGTCAAGGCGCGCAGCTGACGTCGACGAGAGCGCGTGCGCGACGTGGAGAGTCGCGAGGCGGGTGTAGATCGAGAGCGCGATGAATGGCCGGCCACAAAGGCACGAAGGACACGAAGGACCACGAAGGAACGTGCGTTTTTTCGAGCTCGCTGCGTTCTCGGGTTGCATCCAGAGAGAAATGACCACGGAGAACACGGAGGACACGGAGAGGGATCTGAAGCGAGTGCGCTGCTGATCTTCTCCTCTCCGTGTCCCGGCCAGGATGTGATCAGCAACGCATGGCCGAGCCTGGCATCTCCTCCTTGCCACCTCGCCGTCCTCGCGCTACCGTCCAATCGCTGCTCCGGACATTCCCTCACGCCGCACAGGGTCGCAAACAGATGGCAGACGACGCCGCACGCGAAGCCGCCTTTGTCGATCGCATTGCCAATCGCGACAAGATCGAGCCGAAGGACTGGATGCCGGAGAAGTACCGCCACCAGCTCGTGCGCATGATCTCGCAACACGCGCACAGCGAGATCGTTGGCATGCTGCCGGAAGGCAACTGGATCACGCGCGCCCCCTCGCTGCGTCGCAAGCTGGCGCTGATCGCCAAGGTGCAGGACGAGGCGGGCCACGGCCTCTACCTTTATTGTGCGGCCGAGACGCTCGGCGTCGATCGCGCCGAGCTGATCGACCAGTACCTCTACGGCACGGCCAAGTACTCGAGCATCTTCAACTACCCGTCGTTGACGTGGGCCGACATCGGCGTGATCGGCTGGTTCGTGGATGGCGCCGCGATCGTCAACCAGACGATGCTGGCGAAGTGCAGCTACGGCCCGTATGCGCGCGCGATGCTGCGGATCTGCAAGGAGGAGAACTTCCACAAGCAGCAGGGCTACGAGATCTGCGCCACGATGGCCGCTGGCACGCCGGAGCAGAAGCAGATGGTGCAGGACGCGGTGAATCGCTGGTGGTGGCCGAGCCTGATGATGTTCGGCCCGCACGACAAGGATTCGCCGAACTCGGCCGAGCTGGTGAAGTGGGGCGTGAAGAAGGAGAGCAACGACACGCTGCGCCAGCGCTTCGTGAATCTCACGATCCGCCAGGCCAACACCATCGGCCTGACGATTCCCGACCCCGACCTGAAGTTCAACACCGAGACCGACAACTACGAGTTCGGCGAGATCGACTGGGACGAGTTCTGGTCGGTGGTGAAGGGCAAGGGTCCGTGCAACCGCGAGCGCATCCGTGCGCGGCGCAAGGCGCACGAGGACGGCGAGTGGGTGCGCGAGGCCTCGCGCGCGTATGCGGAGAAGCACACCCCGGTTGCCGCGAACAGTTGAGTTGAACGCGGGGTGCGCGAGCGCGGGTCCGCGACCTGCAACATCCGCATTCAAGCCCGCCGTTCGCCCGTCGCGACCCCACAAACGTGCAATCAGCGTCACACGCACAGTTGATCGTACCTGGCATGCGACCCGCGGGCAGCAGCCCGTGGGCTTGAACCGATGACCGACTCCTCTCCCGTCGCGCGTCAGATGATCCTCGAACCCGCCGGGTGGTACCGCGCGCGTACCGCCACCGTTGTGGGCAACGCGCAGATCGGGCGCGACACCTCCGTCTGGTTCGGCAGCATCATCCGCTGCGATGTCGCGCCGATCACGATCGGCGAGTGCACGAACATCCAGGACGGCACCATCATCCATTGCGAAACCGGCATCCCCAACCGCATCGGCTCGCACATCACCGTCGGCCATCGCGCGCTGCTGCACGGCGCCTCGATCGGTGACCGCGCACTGATCGGCATGGGCGCGATCCTGCTCTCGCGCTGCGAGATCGGCGAGGAGGCCGTCGTCGCGGCCGGGTGCGTGGTCAAGGAAGGCTTCGTCGTTCCGCCGCGCACCGTCGTCGCCGGCGTACCCGGCAAGATCGTCCGCGAGGTCAGCGAGAAAGAAGTCGCTGCGCTGCTGAAGAGCGCGCTGCGCTACCGCGGCCTCGCACAGCTGTGGGCCACGCACGATGTGGTCACGCCGGAGATGGTACGCGAGCACGACGAGCGCGAGGACCTCGGGCCGTTCCGGGCGGGAGGCGGCTGACGTGGGCGAGTTGCGCGACGATGTCCGGCTGCTGCTCGACGTGATCCCGTTCCTGCAACGGCACGGCGGCGTCACCAGCAAGGACCTGGCCGGCCTGCTGCACTGCAGCGAGCAGGACGTGCAACGCGTGCTCGACCGCATCCTGATGTGCGGCGTGCCGCCGTACTCGCCGCGCGACTACGTGAGCGTGTACCGTGACGCGACCGGCCGGATCCGTGCCGAGCTGGCCGACCACTTCCGGCGGCCGGTGGCGTTCTCGGCGCGCGAGGTGGCGTGCCTCAAGCTGATGCTGCAGGACCCGCTGCTCACGGCCGGCGACGACGACGGCAAGCTGGCGGCCGCGTGCGAGGGGCTGCTGCGCAAGCTCGACGAGGCGGCGCCGCCGCGCGCCGGAGCGGGCGACGCCGAGCCGCTGCCGATTCATCTCGCGGCCCCCGGCACCGGCGTGCGCGAGCGTGCCGCCGCGTTGCAGCGCGCGATCCGCGACGGCAAGCGCGTGCGCATGCGACACTTCTCCACCAGCCGGTACGCGCTGGTCGAGCGGGTCGTCAGCCCCGCGCAGCTGATGCGCGACGGCGACCTGCTCTACCTGCTCGGCTTCGACCACACCGACCGGCAGCAGTTGCTCAGCTTCCGCGTCGACCGCATCGAGTCGGTGGCGGTGCTCGACGAGGCGGCCCGGCCGGTTGATCGTGCGGCACTCGACGCCCTGGTGCAGCGCGGTCCGCGCCGGCCGGAGCCGGGCAGCGGCGGGCGTCCGCAGATGATGGTCGCGAACGTGAGCGAACGCGCCGCGCCCTACATGCGCGAGAGCTTCGGCTCGCGTGCACTGACGCCGCTGTCGGACGGCTACCGCATGAAGATCCCGCTGACCAACCCGGACTGGTTGCTGCGCTTCATGCTCTCGTGGGGCGAGGATGTCGAGATCGTCCGGCCACGGTCGTTGCGCGGGCGGATGCGCGAGTTGCTCGACCGCATGCTGGCGGCAACGGCCACCGATCAATAGTCGACCAGCCACGGCGGCACCATGTACCACCGGCCACCCTGACGCAGCATGTCCAGGTCCTGCGCGTCGTAGTGCACGTCGGCGATCAGCGAGTTCTCCATGTTCGTGATCTCGTCGTCGCTGAACTCGTCACGCAGGACCTTGCGCGCCTCCTCGCTGCCCACGCCGCGCGTGACGCACACCGTCGCGATCAGCCGCTCGTGCGCCACCTCGCGCAGCAGCGCGTCGTCGAACGTCGCCGACCAGCGGAACACCAGCGTGTGCGTCAGCGCCGCGCGGTCCAGCGTGTTCTCGAGCACCTCGGGCTCCTGCCCCGGCGCCAGATGGATCGCACGCGGTAGCAGCTCGGCGACGCGCCCGGCCGGGGTGCCCGGGCGCAGCATGCCGCGCTCCTCCGGCGTGACCAGCCGGGCCAGCAACTTCGCGTCGCCGCTGCGCACGAACTCGACCCACATCTTCATCAACTCGAGCGGCGTGTCGGCGCCGCCGTCATCCACCGCGCGCGGACGGATCGCGTCGGTCGGCGAGATGCCGAGCTGACGCGCGCGCGCCGCCTGTGCCGCTGCACGCTCGCCGAGCCACGCCGTCAGCTGGTCGAGCACCGGCACGGCCGACGGCACACCGTACGCGGCCTCGAACCCGGCGGCCGTCACCTGCTCCTTCTGCAGGCTGCGCTGCATCACCCGGCTGTGACCGGTTGCGGCCAGCGCCGACAACTGCCATGCACGCTGCTGCGCGGTCAGCGGCTGCAACGCGGCCAGCCATCGCGACACCGCCACGAGGTGTGTCTGCAGCGCGACCGTCTCGGTACCCGCGCCCTGCGCCTGCGCCGCCTCTACCGCGCGCTGCGCCGCCTCCAGGATGTTCGCCCGGCACGCCGCGTCGTCGCGCTTGTCCTTCGCCTCGGCCCACGCCAGCGCCAGACCGAGCTCGGCGTCTTCCAGCGCCTTGCGTCGCGGATCCGGCGCGGCGTCGTTCTCGCGCGGCGACCCGGCCCACACCGTGCCGACGGCGATCCACAGCTCGATGTCGAGCCGCGCCTGCGGCTGTCGCAGCGCCAGCGGCACCAGGTTGGCCGGCAGCACCTCGTCGGCCCGCACCAGCACACGCGCGATCGCCGGCGCGTCACCGGCCCAGCGCGCCGCGTCAAACGCGCGGAACGCCGACTCCTCCTCGTACTGCGGCGGCCGCTGCGTCTGCAGCCACTCCACCAGCGTGCTCATCTCGCCGATGCCGTCGGCGCTGTCGCCCGAGAGGTGCAGCCGCGCGGCCGACGACACGCGCCGCGTGATGTCGTCCGGCATCATCGCCTCGAACTCCGGCGCGGTGTCGTCGAGCAACCACACGTTGCCGTTGAGTCCGATGCGTTCGATCGTCAGCTCGCAACGGCCGCGGCTGCCCGCGCAGACGCCGACGATGGCGAACGTGCCCTTCGAGTTCACGCCGGCCGATTCGCGCAGCTCGAGCGAGAGGATCTCGCCGCTGGCGGCGTCGCTGAGGATCACGCGTTCGATGCCGAGCGGGCCGAACCAGTCGTGCTGCAGTCGCAGCTTCGCGCCGATGCGTGACGCAAGCATCTGGCCGCCACCGATGCCGAGCGCGTCGGCAGTGGGGCCGGTCACGGTGTCGGGCCGATCGACCGTGCCGCGGCGCACGGCAAACAGGCCGATGCCGGGCGTCGCGCCGGGTTCGAGCGCGAGCAGCCGGAAGTCCATCACCATGCGCACGACGTCGCCGCTGAGCCAGATCGGCACGCCGGCAAACGGCGGCGCGGTGTTGCCGTCGGCGTCGATCGCGAGGCGGTAGTTGCGCCCGTCGGCCACCATGTGCCAGCCGTCGTGAGTGGCATGGGCCAGCGCGGGGTCGTTGGTGATGCAGAAGTGGTCGATCGTGCTGACGTCGTAGACGTGCTTGTCGAACTCGTGGCTGGAGAAGCGCGCGCTGCGCCCGATGATCTCGATCGCACCCGATTGCAGGGCCTCGATGATGCGCGTGACCTGCCGCTGTCGGCTGCGCACGCGCTGGCGCTCGCCGGCCGTGAGCGACCAGCCGGTGCTCCAGCGCTCTAGCAGCGGCGCGACGGCCTCGACATTGCCCGACCGGCGCAGCACCTCGTCGACCACGAGCAGCACGTGCTCGACGTAGCGCGACTGCAGCGGCAGCGCGTACGCCAGCTTCAGCGCGCACGATAGCTGGCTCGATTCGAGCCACGCCTGGAGGATCAACAGTGCGAGGCGTTCGCCGATCAGCGCGGGATGACCGGCCGGCGGTTGTTCGCGCGGCTGCGTCTGCGGGTCGGCTTCGTACTGGTCCTGGATGCGCGGCAGCACGCTGGCGATCACGGTGTCGGCCTGGCCGAACCACAGCAGCATGCGCAGCAGCGCGAGCTGGCGATCTTCGGTCTGCAGCGCGCGGCCCGACCGGCCGGTGCGCAGCGGTTGCGTCGCGAGCACGGCGAGGTCGGCGTCGGAGAGCCGCCGCGTGAAACCCGACGGCGTGGCGAACACGCCGTCGCCCAGCTCGCGGCACGACGTGCCGATTGCATGCGACGCCACGCTGCCGGTTCCACCGGGTCGGGCGTCGCCGTCGGCAAGCAGCCAGCGGCACAGCTGCCAGTTGCCGCGTTGCATCCGGTCGATCAGCGCGATGCGTCCGGCATCCAGACGCACGACCTCGAAGCCGCGCCCGTCGGGCAACGGTCGGTCGTCGGCGCGCACATGCCACGGCGGCGCGTCGGCTTCGTCGATCGCACCGTCGTGATAGCGGAAGAAGCGCGGCCGCGAGCGCATCGACTCGCCGGCCACCTGGCGCTGCGCGAGTTCGAGATCGCTGTACCAGCCGCACACGGCCAGCGCGCGCTGCCCGGCCATGTCCACCACGTTGGCCAGCGTGCGGCCGACCGCCACCGACGGCAGCACCGGCGCCTTCGACGGGTCGAGTTGATCGTGCTCGCCGAGCGGCGCGACGTCGGCATCGAACACCGCCATACGTCCGTTGTCGCAGATCACCAGCTCGTCGCGGCCGTCCTGATCGAGGTCGGCGGCGCGCAGCCTCGGCGAGCGGCCGGCCCAGACCACGTGCGCCGAGGTCACCGAGTCGTTGGCGTCGACCAGCCCGACGATGACCAGCTGCCGATCGCTGACCAGCACCCCGGCGTCGTCGGTGTCGAGTTGCACCACGGCCACGTCGGGCAGGCCATCGCCGTTGAAGTCGCCGCTCACGATGTCGATCACCGAGTGCGGCAGTTCGACCACATGCGACGACGGGTCGCGCGGGTCGGCGATGGTCACGCGCTCGTTTTCGTGGCCGGGCACGGTGATCATCGCCACCGGGGTGCGACCGTCGGCACGGCCGTTGAAGAACTCGCAGCGCGCCACACCTACGCCGATCAGCGCGCGACCGCCCTGCAGCAGGCGCAGCGGCAAGGCACCCGCGTCGGTCGGCTGCTCGACCACGAGAATGCGCGCGCCGGTGGTCGAGCCGATGCACAGGTTGCCGTCGGGCAGCCGGCACACGTTGCCGTTGTCGGCGTCGCCCGCTGGCGCGCAGATCCGTCGCGCGATCATCAGCAGGTCGGCGGCATCGGCGAGCAGTTGCGTCGCGTCGTCGTCGGGCGGCGTGGCGTAGGCCGGGCGCGGCGAGCCGTCGGGCTGGATGACGCGCAGCAACGCGATCAGCGCGTTCTCGGGAGCACCCGCTCCCGGCACCGCCAGTTGCGCCCGCGCCAGACCGATCAGCGCGCGCGCCTCCAGCCATGGCTCGTGCCCGGCATTCATCGTGGCGGCCGCCGCGTACTGCTGCACAAGCTGTTGCGCCTGCTCCACACTCTCGCTGTGCGCCAGCTGATGATCGGCCAGCAGCAGCAGTCCGCGACCCACGGCCGGCGACAGCGGTTGCTCCTGCCATGCCGCCGCGACCCAGTAGCTCATCTGTGCGCGATGCCGGCCGACCGACGCCTCGTCACCGCCGGCCTGCTCCGCGGCGGCCAGTCGGGCCGCTTCGGCGGATGCCAGCCAGTACGCGATCTCGGCGATCGGCAGGCGGATGCGCAGGTCGTCGGTGTCGAGCCAGGGCTCGAAGCGCCGCCACGACGCGGCCGCCGCCTCGATCGTCGCGTCGCTCACACTGGCGCGATTGGCGCCGCGCGGGAGTGCCGCGAGGTCGCGCGTGGCCCACGCCACCAGCGCATCGTTGCGCAAAGACTGCACCGCTGGCGCGAGCGCCGCCGCATCGGCGGACCAGCCGGCACGATCGGCCTGCACGACTTCGTTGTCCTGCAGCGCGGTGAGGGCCGGCTGGTGCTCGATCTGGAATTGCGCCGCAAGTTCGACCGCGGCCTCGTAGCGCCCGGCCTGCAGTTTCGCGGCAATCTCGTCGCGGGTGGCAGTCGCCGCATCGAGGCCGGCGCGCATCCGGTTGAGCACCGCGTCGCGGGCGCTGCGAGCCGACGCGATCGACGCGACCACGCCGCCCGCGCCCATCAGCAGCATCAGCGCGACCACACCGACCGCCACGCGATTGGCGCGCACCCAGCGACGCAGGCGGGTCAGCAGCGAGTAGCGCGCCGCGCTGACGATGCGACCGCCGATGAACTCGCCGACGTCGCGCCGCAGGTCGGACGCGGTCGGGTAGCGGTCGTCGGGGTTGGTGGCCATCGCCTTGAGCACGATCGCTTCGAGCTCGGCCGGCACACGCCACGCGCGCGTCGCCAGCTCGTCGTCGGCCGCGACCGATCGCGTCGGCTTGTCGAACGAGCCGGTCGACACGCGATGCAGCACGCCGAACAGCAGGCCCGCGCTGAACGCCGGCTTGAGCGTGAGCAGTTCGTAGAGGATCGTGCCGAGCGCGTAGACGTCGGCGCGCTGGTCCAGGCGGTCGCTCTCGCCGCGCGCCTGCTCGGGCGCCATGTACTGCGGCGTGCCGAGCACGTCGCCATCCACCGAGCCGGCGTCGCTCGCGTCGTCGGTGACGCGCACGGCCTGCGAGTGCGAGGTGTCGCCCGAGCGCGTGTTGGCGTGCGTCTCGGCGTGCGTCAGCGGCACCTCCGTGGTGGTGGTATCCGTGCTGGCAGTGCCTGCTCCGGGCGCGACGTCAGTGGTCGGCGCGGCGACGACCGGCGTGGGCGCTGTTGCGGCGCTGGTTGCGTGCGCGTCGTCGTCCGCATCCATCAGGCGGGCGAGGCCCCAGTCCATCACCTGCACCTCGCCGAACTCGCCGACCATGATGTTGTCGGGCTTGAGGTCGCGATGGATCACGCCGCGCGCATTCGAGAAGCCGATCGCGTCGCAGACCTTGCGGAACACCTCGAGCCGGTCGGTCAGCGGGAACTGGCCCTCACCGCGCCCGGCCACGACATCGGCGCGCAGGTCGCGGATCAGCGCGGCAAGCGATCGGCCGCGCACCAGCTTCATCGTGAAGTACGTGTGCGTGCTGTCCGACTCGACGAGGTCGTGCACCGGCACAATGTTGGGATGCTCGAGCTGCGCGTGCACCTGGGCCTCGCGCAGGAAGCGCGCGCGCACCTGCGGATCGCCGGTACGGTCGCGGCGGATCAGCTTCATCGCCACCGCGCGATTCAGCCGGCGATCGGTGACCGAGAGCACCATGCCCATGCCACCGCGGGCGAGCAGGTTGGCGTCGTCGTAGCGCAGGTCCGGCGAGCTGACCTCGCTGCCGCCCGACCCCGCCGCCGGCCGCGGCGCAAGCTGCCGGCGTCGCGCGCTGATCGTGGCCGCGTCGTCGGCATCGTCGTCATCCGGGCCCGACCGCATCACGCGTGCGATCGACTCCGGGCTGATCGGCGGGAACGACAGCCCGTCCGCGATGCTCTCCTCCACGTCGCCGCCGTAGTCGAGCGACGGCAACGGCGGCAACGCGAACCCCAGACCGCCGCCGGCATCGTCGCTGGCGCCGTCGTCGGACGGACCGGAACCCGAAGGGCGCAGTGTCGGATCGGAGTCGGCCATCGTCGTCGTCGTGGTCGTCGTGGAGGCGCGGCGGGTTCGGCGCGCATTGTAGCCGGTCCGTGCGTCGTCGTTTCATCGGCCACCGCTGTCGCCACGACCCGATATGCTGGAGCGACCTTCGAGTCGGCCATCCGCGCATCCGACCCATGAGCTTTCTCTCCGCGCATCCCGACTCGCCCGACGGCCACGGCCCGCCCGGCACGCTTGACGACGCGGCCGGGCGGATTGCGGCGTGCGGCGCGCTGCAGGCGGTGGTGGCATTGCAGGCCGCGCTCGATGTGCTGGCCGACGATCTGCTGGCCAGGCGGTCGCACGTCGAGGAGCCGGGCCGCGAGCGCGACGAGTTGTATGCACTCTGCGAGGCCGTTGCGCACAACCGCGAGCGCATGGCCAGCGGGCACGGGCGCGCCACCGCGCGGCACGTCGTGGCCGGCATCTGGACGTGGCACTCCGGCGCGCTGACCTGGGCCGAGCTCGTCGCGCTGATCGTCGAACGCATCGAGACCGACCTCGGCCGGCTCGTTGGCTCGCATGTGCACGTGATCGAGATCGACGCCGACGACGTCGACATGACGTCGGCCTTCGAGTCGCTGCTGGCCGCGATCAGCCCGGCTCACGCCGATCGGATGGCCGCCGATGCCGCGGCGTTTCTGGTGCGCTGGTGGCATCGCCTCGAGCAGCGTCTGCCGTTCCGTCGGGCCACCACCGCCGAGTTGCTGCTCGAGTACAACTGAGGCACGGCCGACCCGCGGGCAACCCGGCGGCCGTGTGCGCTGTACGGGACAGGTCCGCATCCGCGCACTGGACGGCCGCGGGGCCTGGCGCGTATACCGCGACCACGACCCTGCCGCCGACCGCCTCCCGACGAGCCCGTCATGACCAGCCCGGACCCGAAGCCTGCGGTCATCACGCCGACCCACGTGTACCTCTGGGCCTTTGCCTGCGGCATGCACGGCGCGGTCTGCCTCTACATGATGGCCGCGTTCGGCCTGCATCCGGGCGATCCGCTTGCCTTCTACGCGGCCGTGACGGCGCTGGCGACGATGGGTTTCAGCGGTCTGGCGATCGCGCTGCTGACGGTGCAGTTCACACGCGCGCGATTCATCATCGCCAGCGCGCTGCTGCTTCCGCACCTTGTCGCGTCGATCTGGCTCACGCTGATGTTCGGCCTGCTCTCACCCAACCCGGGCGGCGGCACGGGCCTCGGCCTGATCGGCATGGTCGGCCTGGTGCTCGGCCGCGTCTACGCCAGCGCGCTGCGCAACTACTCGCTGGTCAAGGCCTACGTCCCCGAGCGCCTCGGCGCAAAGCAGGGCGCGGTCAGCAAGGGCCTCGACCGCGTGGCGGGCCTGCTCGGCGGCCATCTCATCGGCGCAATGCTCGTCTCGGCGCCGCAGGACGAAGAGCACAGCGACAACTGGGTCCGCGACAACCTCGAGTCGGTGCTGATCGCGCTGATCATGGCGCTCGTGATCCGCACCTACTCGCTCGAGGCATTCAAGATTCCGACCGGCTCGATGAAGCAGACGCTCGTCGGCGACAACAAGGAGAGCGCCTGGAACGCGCCGCAGTTCGACCGGATGTCCGACTCCGACCTGATCGAACGCGCCGCCAACGACCTCGAACGCGCGATCCACGACCGCAACTCGTTCGGCGACTCCGACCGCGAACTGCTCGAACGGATCCGCGAGGACGAATCCATCGGCCTGGCGCGCCGCGTGCCACGCAACGACCTGATCGGCGTGATCAACCGCATCGAGGGCCTCGGCCTGCAGGAGATCACCCGCGTGGTGCGCAGCGGCGACAAGATCCTCGTCAACAAGCTGGCCTATTACTTTGCCGATCCGCAGCGCTGGGAGATCATCGTCTTCAAGTACCCGCTGAACACCAAGCGCAACTTCATCAAGCGACTGACCGGACTCGGCGGCGAGGAACTGGTGATCTACCGCGGCGACATCTGGACGCGCCCCGCTCCCGGCGGCCGGCCCGAAGGCAGCTACCAGCTGCAGCGCAAGCCGGGCGACGTGCAGGACGAACTGTGGATTCCGTTCTACGACCTCAAGTACGCCGGGTTCACGATCGAGCCGCGCAAGAGCGACGGCACGCTCTACGGCATCTACCCGCTGGCGCCCGACGGCATGAAAGACGCCACAGAGTGGAAGCTGCCCGCCTGCCCGTTGTTCCCCGACATGAGCCCCGGCCGTCATCCGGTCTGGACCGACTGGGTGCGCGCCGACTGGGTCGTGGCCGATCCGTGCCAGGCACCCACGCAGCTGGCGCGCGACGAGCAGGGCCGCATCGACCGCGAGAACGGCGACAACCGCATGATGCATCGCGTGTGGTGGGCGCCGCCGCTGCCCGACGCGCCGAGCGCGTGGACGGCCACGGCCGCGGTCGCCGAACTCGCGCAGCCCGACGACCCCTCGGTGCCCGGCTTCGTGGCCGCCCCGTCGGCGCAGTGGTCGGGCATCGGCTTCTGCGGCGACATCGTCGATCGCTTCGAGTTGCCGGCCTCGCGCAGCGCGTACGAGTTGCTCGACGTGAAGGATCGCCAGGACATCGAGGCGTCGAGCCAGCACCATCTGGTCAGCGACATCCGCGTGCGCGCGCGCGTGCGCCTCGCCGGCGCCGGCTCGAAGATCCGCTTCACGCTGTTCAACGATCGCGAGCGCCTGCAGCTCACGCTGTGCGGAGATGGCACGGCCGACCTGCGCACGCTGCCGCTGCTCGACGACAACATCGGCCACGTGAGAGCCACGTTGCCGGCCGACGAGAACGCCCTCGAGACGCCCTCGCCGGACCTCTCCGCCCGGCTGGCCGCGCGCGGGCTGGCGATCCGTGCCGGCGAGCCGTTCGAGCTGGCGTTCGGCGACGCCGATCGTCGCGCCACGATCGAGATCAACGGCGTACCCGTGCCGTTCTGGGACTACACGCCGGCGCCGTTCCAGCAGCCGGAGATCGGCACCGTGGTCGATCGCGATCCGCCCGAGCGGCCCACCACGCTGCTGATCTCGGCGTCGGGTGATGGCGCCGCCGTCGGCCACGTGAAGATCGACCGCGACATCCACTACTTTGCGCACAACGATCCGGCCGCGCGCTACGTGATCCCGGCCGACAACTTCCTGGTGCTCGGCGACAACTGCCACAGCTCGAAGGACTCGCGCATGTGGCACATCGGCACGATCGTCGACGAGACGTCGACCGGCATGCGCGAGACGAAGATCGAACCGGACCCCACCTCCGACACGCAGCACCCGAGCCCCGGCCTGCAGATGCTGATGCGCCGCGGCCTGGTCGGGCAGATCCTGCGCGCCGAGGATCGCGCCAACGCGATGAGCATGCTGCAGGCCGAGCTGCGCGGCGCCAACACGCCGCGCGAAGGCCGCATCGCGCTGCTCGAAGACACCGCCGGCGTGGTGCAATCGATCGACCTGCTCGGCGTGCACGAGTACCGCATCGAGCGTGCGCCGTTCGTGCCGCGCCGCAATCTCATCGGCCGCGCGCTGCTGCGCTTCTGGCCGACCGACGAATCCCGCTTCATCCACTGACCCTCGACATGACCGACGCCGCCACCGCGCCCGCCGCGCCCGACAACGCGAAGCCCGCCCACGACTTCCGCCTGTGGACGGTGCCGAACATGCTGACCCTCTCGCGATTCGTCATCGCGCCGGTCACGCTCACCATGCTGGTGCTCGGCGCGCCGCCCGACGCGTCGGTGGCGTTCCTCTGGGCCGCGATCTCGCTGATGATCGTCAGCGAGATCACCGACAACCTCGACGGCCGTGTCGCCCGCGCCACCGGTCAGGTCTCCGACACCGGCAAGCTGCTCGACCCGCTCAGCGACGTCACGACTCACAACTTCATCTTCCTGGCATTCGTCGCGGCCGGCTGGCTGCCGGTGTGGATGATGGCGATCATGCTGTTCCGCGAGTTCCTGGTCGCGTACCTGCGCATCTTCTGCGCCCTGCACGGCGTGGTGCTGCAGGCCCGCTGGAGCGGCAAGGTCAAGTCGTTCGTGATCGCTATCGCGCAGTTCGGCACGATCATCGCCTTCGCGCTGCCGCGCGTCGGGGTCGGTGGCGTGCCGTCGGTGACGATCGCGTTCTGGCTGTTGCTGATCGCCACCTGCGTGACGGCGTACTCCGGCGTGGACTACCTGCGCTCGGTGATCCGCGGCTTCTCGAAGGGCGGCACCGGCACCGGTACGGCGGCCTGACGGCTCGTCAGACTTCTGGCCTGTGCGATCGCATGCAACGTCGCGCATCGTGCGCCGCTCTGCGCTATCGTGGTTCGTTCGCATCAGCGCGCCGCGGAACCATGAGCGATTCGACCCCGGTTTCCACTTCCTCCACTACCGTCTGCATTGTCGGCGGCGGCCCGGCCGGCATGGTGCTGGCCTACCTGCTCGCGCGGCAGGGCATCCGCACCACGCTGCTCGAGTCGCACGGCGACTTCAATCGCGAGTTCCGCGGCGACACGCTGCACAGCACCACGATGGAGCTGCTCGACGAACTCGGCCTCGGCGAGAAGGTCGCCGCGATCGTCCACTCGAAGCTGCAGACACTCAAGCTGATCACGCCGACCGGCAGCCTCGACATCATTCACCTCGAGTGGCTGCACAGCAGACACAACTATGTCGGCCTGGTGCCGCAGCACGACTTCCTCGACCTGCTGGCCGCCGAAGCGGGCCGGTTCCCGGCGTTCGAGCTGCGCATGCACGCGGCCGCGCAGGAACTGATCGAGGAGAACGGCAGCGTGGTCGGCGTGCGCTACCACGCCACCGACGGCATGCACGAACTGCGCGCGAAGCTCGTCATCGGCGCCGATGGCCGCGGCTCGAAGATCCGCTCGGCGGGCGGCTTCGAGCTGAAGAAGATGGCCGCGCCGATGGACATCGTGTGGTTCAACCTGCCGGCGCAGGAGGGCGACGACACGATCGATCCGTTCGCGGTTCGGTTCGCGCCGGGCGCGATTCTCGTCACGTTCAACCGTCGCGATCGCTGGCAGTTCGGATTCGTGATCATGAAGGGCAGCGCGAAGGAGCTGCACGCCGGTGGCATCGAGGCCTTCCACAAGCTGCTCAGCGAACTGCTGCCCGACATGGCGAGTCGCTTCGCGCCGGCGCTGCCCGACTGGAAGCACACGCAGATGCTCGCCGTGCAGATCGCGCGCGTCACTCGCTGGTACAAGCCCGGCCTGTTGCTGATCGGCGATGCCGCGCACATCATGAGCCCGGTCGGCGGCGTCGGCATCAACTATGCGATCCAGGATGCGCTGGCCACGGCCAACCTGCTGACCGATCCACTGCGCGACGGCACGCTGACCACCGCGCACCTCGAGGCCGTCGAGAAGCGGCGCCTGTACCCGACGCGCATGATCCAGTTCGTGCAGGGTCAGGCGCAGCAGCGGGTGGTCCGGCAGGCGCTCAAGGCCGGCGAGGCGTTCCGCATTCCGTTCATCGCCCGTGTGATCCGCGCGCTGCCGTTGATCCGCCGCATCCCGGCGCTGGTGATCGGCCGCGGGTTCCGTGTCGAGCGTCTGCGCCATCGCGAGGCGCGACCGGAGCCGGTGATCGGCGCGTGAGGTTCGCGACGGAGACTCGTGATCGCAACGTCCCCGGGGCCCGCTCGCTTGCGCTCGCGGCTCTTGTTCACATGCCGGGGGCAGACGTCTCGGCCTTGATGCGCGCGCTCTCGCGATAGAAATCCATCAGCTTGCGGATCAGCGTCTCGCGGTCCAGGCCGCGGTTCAGCACGCCGTTCTGCGCGACCGAAATCAGGCCGGTCTCCTCGCTGACCACGATCACCAGGCAGTCGCTTTCCTCGGTCAGGCCGATCGCCGCGCGGTGGCGCGTACCGATGCGCCGGCTGATGTTCGCGTTGTCGGTCAGCGGGAACAAGCACCCGGCCGCGACGATGCGGTTGTCGCGCACGATCATGCCGCCGTCGTGCAACGGCGTGCCGAAGTAGAACACCGTCTCGATCAGCTCGGTCGTGATCAGCGCGTCCATCTGCGTGCGGCCCTCGGCATAGGCCTGCAGGCCCACGCCCTTCTCCAGGGCAATCAGCGCGCCGGTCTTGTTCTTGCTGAGCTTCACGACGGCGGCGACGAGGTCGTTGACCGTGCGCTCGCGGTCGGAGCCGAACAGGCCGGTGAAGAAGCGGTTCTGCGAGAGCCGGATCAGGCCGCGCCGCAGCTCCGGCTGGAAGACAATCAGCACCGCGATGAAGAAGAAGTTGAGGAAGTTCTTGAGGATGTAGTCGATGCGGTACAGCTCGAGCCGGTCGGCGAACAGCCAGACGAGCAGGAGGTACGCGACGAAGAAGATGACCATGCCCTTCAGCACGCCGTGGCCGCCGCTGCCGCGCAGGAAGCGGAAGATGCCGAACAGCGTGAAGAAGATGATCGCCACCTCGATGATCGGCTTGATCCCTTCGAAATCGAAGGGTGCCGCGGCGAGGATGGAATCGAACAGGCGCATCGGCGGCGAGTGCTTCTCTGGTGTTCGGCGGCGGACGGACGTTGGGCGACTCGGCACGCGGCCGTGGACCTGCTGTGCTAGTGCAGCGGAGTTGTCGGCGCGAAGAGTGGCACGTTAAGTGCTTTGCTCGCAGCCGTTTCCGTTGTTCCGCAGCAGCCGGAATCCAGTCCTTTGGTGGTGGACGCGCCCGAGTCCGGTGCGGATTGAAACACACGCGACGTTGTCCAGTCAACCGGGAATCGCCGACGTTTCGCCCGCAAGCCTGGTCCTGGCGGGGGTTCCGGCGTGATTGCCCCTTCACCCTTGCCCTTGCCCTTGCCCTTGCCCTTGCCCTTGCCCTTGCCCTTGCCCTTGCCCTTGCCCTTGCCCTTGCCCTTGCCCTTGCCCTTGCCCTAGCCCCGAGCGCAGGAATCACCACAG
>JBFWQT010000105.1:0-16022 GCA_050249295.1 Planctomycetota bacterium | reverse complement strand
GACTGGATGCTCAGGTCGCAGATGCTGCGCGCTTCCGACAGCTCGCCACAGTGCTGCGCGTCGGCCACGATCATGCTGCGCCCGTCGTTGACCACCTTCTCGAGGATCGTGGACGACAACTTCGGCGAGACAATGCGCTCCTTGTCCAGGTTGCGCGCCACCGTCACCTTCAGGTCGTCCGGCTCCACGCGCTCGCCCGGCACGCTGTCGTCCGGCTTCATCAGCAGGAAACCGCGCTCGGCCGCGGTCAGCTCGATCGCGGCATCGACAATCGAGTTCAGCACCTTCTGCGACTTGAGGTCGGAGTTGATCTGCGTGTTGATCTCGAGCAGCCTTCGCAGGAACGCATTCTCGCGCCGCAACCGGTCGGAGACGTCGTCGCTCAGCGGCTGGCTGTCGGAGGCCGAGAGCATCGTGCCGTGGCCCGCGCGGCCGTGCTGCGTCGAGAAGCCCGGCACCTCGGTTTCCTGCCCCACAAGGTTGTCGATGTTGCCCGGCCCGCCAGCGGCCGTGTCGTCCACCGACTGGATCGCCTGCGTGTCGAGCAGCGGCGAGTCCTCGGCTTCGATGATCAGCGTGGTGTTGCCGATGACGACGGTGTCGCCCACGCCGATCGGCGTGCGCCGGCGGATCACGCGGCCGTTGACGCGGGTGCCGTTGAGCGACTTGAGGTCTTCGATTTCGAGTTCGCCCGGGTCGCCTTCGCGGCGGCGGATCACGCAGTGGTGTCGCGAGAGTTTCTCGTCGGAGAGTGGCAGCGCGTTGTCCGGTCCGCGGCCGATCGACGTGCGTTCAGCCTCGAGGCTGATCACCGCGCGTTCGTTGTTCTTGCCGATGACAATCAGCAGCGGTATCGACACGTCGGGCATCGGGCGGAGGTCGTGTGTGTGGGACGCAGCGTCGGCGGGCGTGGGCGGTGGGTGGTCGCGCCGCCAGGCGGATGAGTATACCAGGCCGGTGCCTCACGACGCGCAGCTACTCGTGAGCGACTGGCGTTGTTCCGGGGGATTCCACCGTAGACGACGGATCACGGCCGACTCGGCTGGCGGCACGCGCCCATCACCTATATGCTACGCGGCACGCATCATGGATCCCCCTGCTCCCTTCTAGTCATGCAGACATCTATTCTCTGCCGGCCCGTTGTCGCTGCCGCGATCATTGGCCTGTTGGCCCTGGTCGTGCTGCAGCCCGCCATGCCGCAAGATGGCGACCCCGCGACCACACACAAGATCCAGCTCAGCGGATCGATCTCGGAGATCGACTTCTGCTTTTCCCCTGACGGGAAGCGCCTGGCAATCCGGCTCTACCATGACAACGCCGTACACCTGATCGACACGGCGACCGGCGAGCCAAAAGTGGTCATCAAGACGCCGGACAAACCATGTCTGGCCGACTGGGCGTCCAACAACGCACTGATAGTGGTGTGCAAGGACGGCACGCTGTCGAAGTTCAGCGCAGACGGCGAGGAGGAGAAGCAAATCAAGATCGCCGATCCACCAAAGGGCGCGAGCCTGGTCGGCCGCACCATCGCGATCGTGTGTGACCGCGACCTGCGGCTCTATGACGCGAGTTCTCTGGCCGCCGGCAAGTCGTGCCGGATCATGCCGTTCCAGTCACCGGTGGTGTCAAGCGAGGACGGCAAGCTGGCCGTGCTGTCAACGCCAACCACTGTGACGCCGGTCGATCTGAAGAAGTGCGAGGCGGCCGCGATCACACACCCGATCGACGTGAGCGGTTGGCACAGATTCCATCGCGCCGTTGGCGTGGCGGCCGACGCCCGCACGGTGCTGCTGGCCGGAGCGAGGCGCACGTTGTTGTGGGACGTGCGCACCAGCAAGATGACGGGCGTGCTGCAGATGGCGGCATCTCGTTGCTGGAACAGCGGCAAGTATCTGATGGTGGCCGGCACAGAGCGCAGTCTGAGTGCCTCGATCATCCGCGCCTATGACGCGAGGAAGCTTACCGAGGTCTTCACCTGGCACGTCGATGGCGAACATGCTCGTGTATCGCCCGATGGCAAGTGGGTGGTGTCGTACAACCGCCAGACGCGCGCGGTCGTCATCGAACCGTTCAACGAGGATCCGGCCGACTTCAAGGACCGGGCGCCGGAACTGTTCACGATCGACCACCAGGACTATCAGCCGCTCAACGGTTGTTTCGTCCCGGACGGCAAGGGTGGCAGCCAGACGGTGCTGACCGGTTCCACCAGTTGGACCACCTGGGACTTGCGAAACGGGAAGCACGGCAAGGTGCTCACCCCCGGGTTCAACGCGTTCTATGTGGATGTTGCGGCCGACGGCAAGCGGGTGGTCTTGACTGCCTGCTCCGGCTCCGGCGGAGCCGACCCAACCCAGGTGGGGGTATGCGAACTGCCGGACTACACTGCGATCGCCACCTGGGGCTTCGGCAACGGGGCGATCACGATGGCATCGGCGATCAGCCCTGACGGTACCTTTGTCATCACCCCGATGACGGGCGGCAACATCGCAAAGGGATCGTTGGACACCAAACAGAGCGTCGGCTTCGCTACGTTCGAGGGCAACTGGGTCGCGCTCGCGATCAGCGCGGACAGTTCGATGGTCGCGAACGCCACTACCGCAGGCATCGTGATCCGTGACGCGAGCGGTACGGAAGTGCGCAAGGTCGCCGATGGATCGCGGGTCGTGAAGTTGGTCTTTGCCGCCGACGGCTCGGCGCTGCGTTCGTTCGAACAGCAGGCAGACGGCACGCTGGTCGAACGGCTGATCCCGCTGCCGGCGGGTGACGAGACTCGTACCGTGCGAGCGACCACGACCTGCAAGTGTGTGTCGAGCGATGGCCGCTTCGCGGTGGTGGCCGAGGGCCATCACTTCGTGGTCATTGCCGTCGCCGACGGCAAACGGTACGGCACAATCGGCGAACCAGAGGCGCAAATTGCGCCGGACGGGTCGTGCGCAGTTACGTTCGGTTGCGCGATGCGAATGTGGAAGTTGGCGCCCGAGCGGGACTAACCGCGCCGCGACCTGCGATCGGCGCCCGTGTCGTACATCCTCTACGGCTCGGGCGCGGCCCGTTCACGTCAGGCACAACAATATGGGGGCTATGGCGCCAGGGACCAGCGGACAAGTCAGCAGGACGTGCAGCACCAGCCGGAGGGGCAAGTCGTCGATCGGCATCTCCAGGCGTCCAACGCGAACCGGCCGCGGTAGCAGGTCGGCGTCGGCCGCTTCGGCGGCCGCAAAGCCGGCGCCGGAATGCCACGCCTGAGCCGCGCCGCGACGGTGCATGACCAGTTCGACGGCCGGCAGCACATCCAGCCAGCGCGCAAGCGTGACGATCGTCGCGACGACGGCCGTGGC
Source organism: Planctomycetota bacterium (assembly GCA_050249295.1). GTDB lineage: Bacteria > Planctomycetota > UBA8742 > SKZP01 > SKZP01 > JBFWQT01. Next base: position 12,684 of record JBFWQT010000105.1, on the reverse strand, counting down.
GGATACGATCGGCGAGGCGTGCGGCAAGCCTGTCACGACGATTTGCACCGCCGCCGTCACCAGCAGGCCGGGCAGCGCCAACCAGAGCAGGATCCCCACGAGTCGCAGCGGCACGCGCATGCCGAGCGGTTCGAGCTGGCTGGCCCTGGCGCGAATGGCTTTGGTGGGTCCGCACAGCGCCTGGCCGATCAGGATCACGGCACCGGACAGGAACAGCGGCGCGATCAAGAGCGACATGGCAAGCACGCTGCTGCCGGCCCCACTGCCGCGCACAATCAGCGCCGCGCTGTCCACGGCCCAGCCGATGCTCGCCACCGCCAGGCCGGTCGCGCCCACTGCCGCGAATGTCTCGGCCGTGATGCCGGGCGCATATGACGCGCGTTCGAGCGCCACCCGCAATGCGGCCTGCATCGGCATCGGCGGTCCGAGCCGGCGCACGTACAGCGCGATAACTCCGATGGCCGGCACGAACAGGGCCGCGAACACCGTGACGAGGGCCGGGATCAGGTACGTCACGCCAACTACGTTCAGGAGCGAGCCGGGCGGCGTGACGTTGCGCGTGGTGGAGTGGAACATCAGGCCGAAGTCGAGCCACACGCAGCCCAGCAGCAGGCCCTCCCATGCCGCGAACAGCAGCACGATGGCGCAGACATCGCCGATGTTGCGCGCCAGTGCCGCGGGGCGTTCACGCATCGCGGCGCGGAGTTCGGCCAGTGAAATGTCCGGCGGCATGGCGCGATAGTCCGTTGGCCGTCGGTGTGAGTCATCGGGCCCGGTGCTTGTCGTCATCAGCACCCGGCATTCGGGTCGAGCCGGTGCGGCACGGGTTGCCCATCGGCGATCGCTTGCAGCAGGCGCCACACCTCACGCATGCGATCGAGGTCGGCGGCGTCAGGCGACGGAGTAGTGCCAGGCCGGCACCGCCGACGGCGCGACCGTGGAGGATCCGTCAGCGGCCCCAGATGATCGCGCCATAGCCGGGCGACGTGTTGTACTGCGCCATCAGCAGATCGAGGTGACCATCATTGTCCAGGTCCACCAGGCTGGGCGCGGTGCCGGACGAGTACATCACGTACTGAACCGGCTGCTCGAAGCTGCCCGGCGCGATGTCCGATCGCTGGAACAGGACCTGGAAGTAGAACAGGCCGCCGTTGCCGGAGTCGTCGCCGAGCACGATGTCGGCGAGTCCATCCCCGTTGAGGTCGGCCGCGGCCAGGTTGGCCGAGTCCGGCGAGATGGCCGTCACCGAGGCGGACAGAAGGTGGCCGGGGGATGCCGGGTTGTTGATGTAGATGTTGAGCTGGTTGGTGGTGGCCAGCAGCACGTCGGGGCGGTTGTCCATGTCGGTGTCCGCAATGACGAGGCAGTGCGGAGTCGAACCGGCGCCCGTGTAGGTGTCCACCGCATGGAACGTGCGCGGACTGGCAGTCACCTGGCGCACGACGGAGATGCCGGAGCCGGTGCCAACCAGATCGCGCAGGCCGTTGGCGTCCAGATCGGCACAGCGAACCGCCCTCATCGCGTTGGTTGCAATGTCCTGTCGCGACAGGTTGCCGGCGCCATCGCCGTAGTACACCGACAGTCCCGAGTCGGTGGCGACCGCCACGTCGAGGTGCGTGTCGCCGTCCACGTCCGCTATCTGCAGCCCGCGAACCGTGGAGGGTGCGGCGAACGCGGTGAACGCAAGGAACGTCCCGGGGTTGGCCGTGTCCTGGAAGTAGACGCGGAGTTCGCTGGTGGATTGGTTGACCACGACGATATCGCCCAGGTCGTCCCCGTTCAGGTCGGCGGCATCCATGTCGGTGGCAAACTCGGCGGCAATCTCTCCGTACTGCTCGAACACGCGGGGAGACGACTGCCGCCACACGCGGATGCCCGGGCCGCCGACCGGTGTGGCGCTCACCACCAGGTCGGGCACGTTGTCGCCATCCATGTCGGCCGCCAGCACCTTGCCGGCGGTATCAACCGGGGCCGTCACCACCCCCGGACGGAAGAACGTGCCGGGCGCACCCGGCTGCTGCAGCACGGCCGCACCATCCACCAGCACGTCGATCAGCCCGTCGCCATTGAAGTCGCCGAAGTCCACATGTTCGCCGGTGTGGTCCGAGTCGTAGCCGGGTGACACTCCAGACGCCGTGAACGTGCCGGTCCCGTCACCCTTCCAGATCGTCGTCTCGGTGGTTACGCCGACGAGATCGCCGAGGCCGTCCCCGTCCATGTCGCGGATCGTGTTGAAGTACTCGCCAATCGGGTACTCCAGCCCGATGCCCACCTCGAAGTTCACGAGTGTGGTGTTGCCTTCGGTGAACGTGCCATCGCCGTTGGAGAGGAACGATCGCAGAATCCACTCACGGGTGCCGAGGTCGGTCTGCATCGTCATCACGTCGGCGAGCCCGTCGCCATCCATGTCGCCGCAGGCCAGCAAGGCCGGCCGGTTGACCAGCGCCGCGATCGTCATCGCTGCGCCGAAGGTGCCGTCCGGCTGGCCGAGGCGGACATCGGCCTCGTCGCTGGATGTGTCCTCGCGGATCTGGTCGATGCGGCCGTCGCCATTGACGTCGGCAAAGGCGTTGGCGCTGAGCAGCACGCCGACTTCGCTGCCGGCCAGGGTAAACGTGCCCGGGTTGGCACTGTCCTGCAGACACCGTCGCAACGTGGAGCCCGTCATGAACAGGATGTCCAGCCAGCCGTCGCCATTGATGTCGCCGATTTCGGCCCGTCCGGTCCCGCCGGGCGTGTAGGGCACCGGAGCGGCGAACTGCCCGGTCCCGAGGCCGAGCGCCACCGAATACCCCGAGGTGTAGCGGCTCGCCACCAGATCGATGTGGCCGTCCTTGTCCAGGTCCGCCGTGCGCACGACCCGGGTCGTGGCCGCGAACGGGACCGTGAAGCCGGAGTCGACCCAGCCGCCGGTGCCATCGCCGAACAGCACGCGGAAGATGTTGCTTGCGTCCTTCACGATGCAGTCGGTCTTGCCATCCGCGTTGAAGTCGCCGCTGGCCGATGTCGGGATCGCCGGAACACTGGTGAGGCGACGCGGGCCGGCGAAGAGCGTGGGCAGCGGCGGGGCTGCCGAGTTGGCGATCGCGTGGCCGGCACCCTCGGCCCAGACGCCGAGCGCGGTGGGCACGACCGTGCGCACCCGCACCTTGATGGTGCTGTCCACACCCGGCAGGTCGCGCGAGCTCTCCCAGAAGTAGCTGTGCACGACCCCGCCCGGAGACGAACTCCGCTGCAGCGAGCCCTCCACGCCGGGAGCGGTCGGGGCCTGCGACGCGGGCAGCCACACGTCATTGGCGTCGCCGGTGTCGGCGTCGTACTCCACCTGCACGTCGGAGCGAGGCGAGTCCGCGTGCACCAGGGTGTACGTGATCTCGATCACGCCACTCGCGCCGACGTAGCCGACTCCGGTCACGAACGGCGCATCGCTTCCAATCACGTCGAACGGGTCGGACTCGGCATCGTTGAGGCCGGACGAACTGAACACCAGCGTGTACCCGGAGCCAGGCTCGTCGATCGCCAGGTTGGTGAACGTGACCACGCCGGCGGTGGACGGTTGCGTGAGTGTGCCGGTCAGCACGCCGAGCGGGCTGCCCGCGTTGACACCGATCGCGACCGTGATGTCGATGTTGTCGAGCACGACCGGCGTGCCGAAGCTGTCCACGAGTCGCGCGCTCACCGCTGCCATCGGAACCGCCGCCGCGGTCGTGGCGGCAGGCTGGCCGAGCACCTCGACCGCGAACGGCGGCGGGACGATGTCGATCGTGAGCACGGTGATGTCCACCCGATCGAACACGTCGCGCGACTCGATGCCCAGCGCGATCGTGCCGACGGTGGACGCCGTGCCGCTGAGCACCAGCTCGGTGGCGCCAGGGCCGTTGGCGGTGTCGAAGGGCTGATCGAAGCCGGCTTCGACCGGGGTGAGGCCGGTGGTCGCGTAGACCTGCAACACGTACGGGATGCCCGGCAGATGGCTGGCCTGGACCCGGAAGCCGAGCGGATAGCCGGCGACCACCACGGCCGTGTACTTGCCGTTGACGTCGGGGCCAACCAGCTGGGCAGGGCCCGGGTCCACAATCACGGCGGTGTTGGTCGGCGGCGTGCCGGGGTCGATGATGTCGAACGTGCCCGTTTCGGCATCGGTCAGTCCGGCCGACGAGAGCATCAGTGTGTAGCCGCTACCCGGCTGGTCGATCGACAGGTCGTCGAACACGACCACGCCCGCTGTGGTCGGACGCGTCAGGGTGCCCGTCAGCACACCAGCCGGGCTGCCGGCATTTGCGCCGATATCCACGCTCACGTCCACGCCGGTCGCGGTCACGGTGTTGCCGATGCCGTTGATGAGCCGGACGGTGACGCTGCTGATCGTCGCGTAGGCCTGCGCATTGACGGGTTGCGTGGTGACCTCCACCGCCACAGCGACGTCCACGATTTCGACCGCGATCGTGGTGGTCGTCGCATGGTCGTTGGCGTCGCGCGCCTCGATCACCAGCGTGATTGTGCCGGCGGTGGCGGCGCTGCCGTCCAGCAGGATGGAGAGGTCTCCACTGCCGGACGCAGTCGGGAACGGCTGATCGAATCCCGCCTGGGCCGGGGTCAGCCCCGACGTTTGCACGACAGACAGCACGTAGTCGGCCGCCGGGTCTGGATGCGCCGCATTGATGCGCAGCCCGAGCGAGTTGCCCAGTGACACTTGAGTGGAGTAGTCGCCGTCAACATCCGGGCCGTTGACCACACCCGGACCGGGTTCGGCGACGATACCCGTGACGGCTGGAGCGCGGTCGTCGGGTGGCGTGCAACCCGCCAGGAAGACCAGCAGCAAGGCAACCGCGAACGGTGACGCGTGGAAATGCGAGCGTGGCATGGGCGGTTGGAAGTCGAATCCCGGCCGTGGCGAACCTGCGTATCACGAGTATACGCAGTCACACCCGGATGCAAAAGCAATGAGCGCCCCCGCGTATCGCTCTCGGCGCGACCTGAGGCCCGCATGGCCGAGACCATCGGTGTTGGAGCACCCGGCTCGCGCAACCGGTCGTCCGAGCGGGTCGCGCCGGGGGACGCAGCGGCGCGTTGACACAACTCGTCCGCTGTGCTGACGTAGCGCCGCAACCGGGCGCGCGCGCTCTTCCTTCCCGCAGGCACGCAGGCGGATGTTCGAATCGGTCGCACTGCTCATCACGACGTACTTCGTCATCCTCGGCGTGCTGTGCCTCTACGGCCTGCACCGCCTGTTCCTCGTGGCGCTCTACCATCGCCACGAGAAGGATGTCGTCGAGCCGCTGCGCCGCTACGAGGATGCCGACCTGCCGACCGTGACCGTGCAGCTGCCGCTCTACAACGAGCGTACGGTGGCGGTGCGATTGCTCGATGCCGTGGCGCGCTTCGACTACCCGCGCGACCGGCTGGAAGTGCAGGTGCTCGACGACTCCACCGATGAGACGGCCGACCTGGTGGCCGCGCACGTGGCGCTGCTGCGCGACGGCGGCCTCGACATCCGGCACATCCGTCGCGGCAACCGCACGGGCTACAAGGCCGGCGCGCTCGCGGCCGGGCTGCAGTCGGCGCGCGGCGAGTTCATCGCGATCTTCGATGCCGACTTCGTGCCGCAGCCGGGCTTCCTGCGCGACACGATCCATCACTTCACCGAGCCGCGCATCGGCCTGGTGCAGGCCCGCTGGGCGCACCTCAACCGGCGCTACTCGTGGCTCACGCGCATGCAGGCGATGCTGCTCGACGCGCACTTCAATGTGGAGCACTTCGCGCGCAACCGCTCGGGCCGCATCTTCAACTTCAATGGCACGGCCGGCATCTGGCGCCGTCGCACGATTGACGATGCCGGCGGCTGGCAGCACGACACGCTGACCGAGGACCTCGACCTTTCGTACCGCGCGCAGCTGCGCGGCTGGCAGTTTGTGTACCTGCCCACGCTCGATGCGCCGGCCGAGTTGCCGGTGGAGATGGATGCGTTCAAGAGCCAGCAGTACCGCTGGACGAAGGGTTCGGTGCAGGTAGCGCGCAAGCTGCTGCCGCAGATCTGGCGCGCGCCGTTGCGCGAGGTGCCGTTGCGCGTGCGGCTGGAGGCGACGATCCACCTCACCGCGAACATCACCTACCTCTTGATGATCGTGCTCGCGCTGCTGATCGGCCCGGCCGTGTACTTCCGCGCCAGCATCAGCGGCTGGAACGACCTGCTGTTCATCGACCTGCCGATCTTCTTCTTCGGCACGCTCGCCGTGGCCGACTTCTTTCTCACCGGCCAGCGCCGCCTTGGCCGCACCATCGGCCAGTGCGTGTTCGAGTTGCCGTTGTGCCTGGCGGTGGGCATGGGCCTCGCGGTGAACAACTCGCGCGCCGTGCTGTCCGCGCTGCTGCGTCGCGAGTCGGAGTTTGTTCGCACGCCGAAGTACAACGTCACCGACGCCGCCGGCGCCCCCGAGTTGAAGGTGCGTCGTTACTCGCCGAACCGTTCGTGGCTGCCGTATGTCGAGGTGGCCCTCGGCCTGTACTTCCTGCTGGCGATTGCGGTGGCCGTCTCGCCCGGCGTGTTCGCCCTGCCGTCGCTTCCGTTCCTGTTGCTTTTCAGTTGTGGCTTCCTCTACTGCGGTGTGGCCTCGATCTTCCCCCGCTACCGCCGCGCCGCCCGCCGCCGTTCGGCCGCAGCTGCGAGTGCGACGGCGTTGCAGTTGCCGCCGGTGGCCGTGGAAGTGCCCGACGGCGCCTAGTGTGTCAACGGGGAACTCCACCCAACTGACGGATCATGTCCGCCATCCGCTGGCGGACTTCGGGATCCCCGCAAACCGAGCGTGCCCGTTCAAGCGAAGCAATGGCTGCTGCCTTGTCCCCCATGGCCGCCTGGAACTCGGCACGGCGGGACCACGCAAGCCAGATGCCGGGATCCAAGGCAATTGCCACGTCGCAATCTGCCAACGCGCCCTCCGCATTGCTCATCGCCCATCGCGTAGCGGCACGGTCAATGTATCTGGCCGGGTTCGCTGGTTCGACGGTAACCGCCGCGTTGTGGTCCTCGATCGCGTGTTCGAAGTCGCCAGAGTAGTGATAGGCCATGGCCCGATCGCCATACACGGCAGGGTCTCTCCGCTCAATCCGCAGAGCCGCCGTGCAGTCGTCGATGGTGCCCGCAAAGTCGTTCAGCCTCAGGCGAAGGTGCCCTCTCGCCTTGAGTGCCCGGAGGTTGCCGGGCTCCTGTTGCAACGCGACGTTGCAATCGTCGATCGCTTGCTGGAACTTCCCCATGCGCTCAAGTCCTTCCGCGCGGTTCAGGCGCGCGTCGAGGCGGCTGGGTTCAAGCCGGATTGACTGTGTCCAGTCGTCCACTGCGCCGGCATAGTTTTTCAGATTGAAGCGGGCAGCTCCCCGACCGTCGTATGCATGGATATCCCGGGGGTCCATCCTCTGCACGCGCGTGAACATGTCCTCGGCCTTCCTGAAGTCTCCCTTTCCGAGGTAGGCATACCCCAGCCCAGCTGTGTACTGGGGGTTGTCCGGATCCACTCGAAGCGCAGCGTGGAAGTCGATGATCGATTCATCAAAGCTGCCCAGCATCCGCTTGGCGTCTGCACGTTCGTACAACGCAGGACCGTTGTCCGGGAGGTGCGACAGGCATGCATCCAGATCCCGGATGGCTCCACGCAAATCGCCGATGGAGATCTTCAGGCTTCCGCGCCGACGAAGTAGCGAGTAGTTGTCTGGCGCCAATGCGACAGCTCGCTCAATATCTGACAAAGCCGTCGCCGGGTCGCCCAGCCGCGCGCGGAGCATGCCCATGTTGATCCATGCCGACACCAGGTCTGGATCGAGTCGCAGCGCAGCCGAAAAGTCATCCAGCGCACCCTGCGATCTCCCGAGCCGTGCCTTGAGGGCACCGCGTTCGTTGAATGCCTCGGCATCGGCGGAGTCCAGACGGATTACCTCGTCGTAGTCGGACACAGCCCTCTCCAGATCCCCGCCAAGGAGGTGGGCCTCCGCTCGCCTCTTGAATGCACGTTTGTTCGTCGGGGCGATCTTGAGCAACGCATCGACGTCATTGATCGCCGACGCGGCGTCGTTTCGATCGATGTAGGCCTTGGCGCGGTTCAACAATGCAACCTGGGACCGGGGATCGATGGTGATCGCACGCGTGAAATCAGCTGTTGCCTCTTCCAGTCTTCCGAGTCGGGCAAAAGCTATCCCGCGCGTGTTCCACAATTTTGCATCCCCGTCGTTCAGCCGAATAGCTTCACCACAGTCCCGAACCGCCGATTGCAGCTCACCCAGGTCAAGAAGCGCCTGCGCGCGATCGGCAAGGATCGGACTCACATCGGTGGTGAGCTCCAATGCCATGCTCCAGTCGGCCCGCGCCTCGGAGTCCCGCTTCAAGTCGTGTTTTACGTTGGCACGGCAGTGGAACGCCGTGGAGAGTCGCGGGTCCAGTTCGATCGCCCGGTCGAGATCGCGAAGTGCACTGTCCAGAAGGCCAAGCGCGTGATTGCATTTCGCGCGCTGCACCAGGAGTTCCGGATCATCCGGACGCATTTCAAGGGCCCGGTTGTAGTCGGACAATGCGCCTTCTACCCGATTGAAAAAGAACCGGAGCATCCCCCGGTGTGCAAGATCGTCCGCGGAAGCGCGCACCGCACCCGTACCACTTTCCCAGGCAGCAATCAGCTTCTCATGGGCCTGCAGGAACCCACGGACTTTCTGCTCGCCGAGTTGCCACAGGAGAGTCGAAGCCCCCACGCCATTCTTCGACGCCCGCATGACCGATTGGAACTCCTCGATGGCGGCATCCTTGTCGTTTCGGATTCCAGCTCCGAGCCGGTCGAGGAGGTCCTGCAGTTGGCCGGCACGTGCGAGTTGTTGAAGGCTCGCTTGCTCCTGTTCTGACGCGCGGGCCTGTGCCTCGGCCACCTGCCGGGACATCGTCTCAACCACCGAAACAATCGCGCCACAGGCAATGAGAAGCAGGCTCGCGGTCAACGTTGTCTTCGGGTGGCGGCGCGTCCAGCGGACGAGGCGCTCGGGGAGGGAGGCGCGACGGGCGGTAATCTGTTGCCAGGCGCGCCAGGCGGCGAGGTCGGACTGGATGGTGGCAACGTCGCGGTAGCGGGCGGCGGGCTTGCGGGCCATCGCCTTGAGGATGATCGACTCCAGTTCGCGCGATACGCGGCCGCGCGCAACGAGGCTCGGGCGGTCGAAGCGGCCGGCCACGACGTCGGCCAGAATCTGCTGGATGTGAGTGCTGGCGTCGCCGATGAACGGCTGGACGCCGGACACGATGAAGTACAGCATCGCGCCGAGCGAGTAGATGTCACTGCGCTCGTCCAGTTCGCGGACGCGGCCGGCAGCCTGCTCGGGGGGCATCCAGGCGGGGGTGCCGACAATCGCGCCATCGCGCGTGACATCCGTCGAGTCGGCACGGCGATCACTCACGACCGGGCGAGCGGCATCCACCTCATCGACGTCACCCTCAAAACCGATCGGGCGGGCAAGGCCCCAGTCCATCACCAGCACTTCGCCGAACTCGCCGACCATCACGTTGTCGGGCTTGAGGTCGCGGTGCAGCACGCCACGGCTGTGCGCGTAGCGGATCGCGTCGCACACACGCAGGAAGATGTCGATCAGCTGCTGCTCCTCGCGGCCGGCACACGACGGGTCCTTGCGACGGCGCTCGAACGACTCGCGGACCACCTCGCGCAGCGTCTTGCCGGCCACGCGCTTCATCGCCAGGTACGGCCGGCCCTGCGGATCGGTGCCGAGCTCGTGCACCGGCACGATGTTGGGATGCTCGAGCTGGCCGGTGATCTGCGCTTCCTCGATGAACGCCTCGACGGCGCGGCGGTTGTCGGGCCGCAGGATCGACTTGATCGCGACCTCGCGCTGCAACGACGCATCGAGCGCGACCTGCACCACACCGAGGCCACCACGGCCAAGCTCCTCGCCGAACTGGTAGCGCGTGAAGCCGGCCGCCTGCAGCGCGCGTGTGGCGGTGCGCGGCGGCGGAGCCTGGCCTCCGCGCGAGTGCTGGATCGGCCGCGAGCCGGGGCGCGTCAGGTCGGCCCCGGGCAACGACGATGGAGGCGGCGGCGGAGGCCCGCGACGGGCCGGCGGTGGCGGTGGCGGTCGATCACCACGAACAGTCGGATCGAACTCGTCGGCAGGGCGATTGTCGCGCGGCATGGGACGGGCAAACGGGGAGATGGGTGGACGCGTTACCGGATAGTACCCGATGGCGGGCGCGCCCGAATCACCCATCAATCGCCGGGCACGCGACCGCCGAACGCGCGGATCGCGCGCGCGATCATGTCGCGTTGCTGCGCGTCGCGGCACCGCGCGAAGGCCACGCCCAGGTCGTCCAGGCCCTGCTGCTGGCGGCCCGACTGGCAGCGCACCACGCCGCGGTTGAACCACGCCTCCCACCAGGCCGGCACCAGTTCGACGGCGCGCGTGAAGTCCGACTCGGCACCGGCGCGATTGTTCTGCCGCAGGCGCGCGGCGCCGCGATTCAGCCACGCTTCGGAGTCGTTCGGGTTGAGCCGCAAGCACTCGCTGAGGTCGCGCTCGGCCAGCGCATGGTTGCCCATCTGCTGGTGGAGCGTGCCGCGGTTGTACCAGTTGCGTGATGACGACGGGTCGTCGGCGATCGTGCGATCGAGGTCGGCCAGCGCGCCCGGATAGTCGCCGCTGGCGAGGCGGATGTTGCCTCGCGTGCCAACCCAGGCGACGTTCCCCGGCTCGAGGCGCAGCGCCTCCTCGATGTCGCGCAGGGCCAGCTCGAACTCGCCGAGCCGCTGGTGAGCCATCGCGCGGTACGCGAACGAGCGAGCATGGTCGGGCTTGAGCGTGATTGCGCGGTTGAACCACTGGATCGCCTCGCGCGGCCGGTCGAGCCCGACGTCGAGCACCGCGCCGAGCATGTGCATGTCGTCGGGCGTGGTACCACCCGCAGCCAGGTCCTGGTCGCTCTCGATCAGCCGGGTCGCGCGACGGACGATGTCCTCCAGCGAGTCGCGGCCGCGGGCGCTGAAGAACTGGCGGTCCGGAAGGCCGGCGCGAGTCGCGCGCACCCACGCATCGCGGAACGCCACCAGCACTTCGTCGCTCTCGCGGCGAACCAGCACGCCGAGCCGGCGGCGCAGCTCCTCGATGCGGTCGTCCTGCAGCATCGCGCGGTAGCTGGCGATCTCGGCGTCGGCCTCGGCGCGCGCCCGTTCGCTGCGATCGGCGAAGGCCCGTTCGTCGGCCGCCGCGCGTTCGCGCTCGCGCTGCTGCCGGTCGTTGGCCACGCTGACGAGCACGACGGCGAGGCCCACACACAACGCGAGCAGCGTGACCAGCGCGCCCGACAGCACGCCGGTGTGGCGAGCGACCGCCCGGCGCGCGCGCGTGATCAGCCCGTAGCGGTGCCCGCGCAGCATCTCGCCATCCAGGAAGCGCACGAGCTCGTCGAGCACCGACTGCACGTCCGGCGGGCGGAAGTCGGGGCGCGACGCAAGCGCCTGCATCGCCAGCGTGGCAAGGTCGGGCGGCACCAGCGCGTCGGGCGCGCGCTGCGCAGGCGGCTCGATCGCGTGTCGCAGGATCGCATCGCGCATCGCCTCCGGCTCGTCGTCGGCCACCGGCGGCTGATCGGTGAGCACCGTGTACAACAGGCCGCCGAGGCCGTAGACATCGACCGCGGCGGTGGTCGGCATGCGGCGGTCAATCAGTTCGGGCGCGGTCCACGGGTTGACGGTCACCGTCATCGCCATCGGCACCGCGGGCGCAGGCAGCGGCGCGACACCGGCATCGGCATCCGCGTCGGCCCTGGTCTGCCCGGTCGGCTGCACGCCGCGCGCGTGCCCCCAGCCCAGCACCATCACCTCGCCGAACTCGCCGACGAGTACCTGGCCGGGATGCAGGTTGGCATGCGCCACGCCCCGCGAATGGGCCAGCATCAGGCCTTCGCAGAGCTTGACCAGAATGCCGACGAGCTTGCGCAGCTCGGGGCCCTGCGCATCGATCAGCCGACCGCGACGGTGCGACGCGCGGATCACCTCGCGCAACGGCCGACCGTCAATGTACTGCATCGCCATGAACGGCTTCCCGTCGCCATCCACGCCGACCTCGTGGACGGGCACAATGTCGGGATGCTCGAGCCAGGCGGTGATGCGTGCCTCGGCCATGAACAGCTCGCGCTCCACCGGCCGGTCGCGGTGCAGCGTCTTGACGGCCACGTCGCGGCGCAACGCTCGGTCGCGCGCGACGCGGACCATGGTGGTGTCGTTGCGACCCAGCACGCGGCCGGCGTGATAGCGGCGGATCCCCGGCAGGCGCGACTCGTCACGCGCGGCGTCGCGGGCCGTCGCCGGTACCTGCGCAACGTGGCGACCGCCGTGCTCGGTGGGCTGCGTGGCGGCCGAGTCCGGTCGATCGCCGGGCGGCTCGGGCGGGATGGGCGGGATGGGCGGGGCGGGCATGGGCGGCGGGTTTCGGGGTCGCAGTCAGCGGATCAGTAGAGCATACGCACGCCAAACGAGGCGGCTCCGGCGTCAGACATCGGTCCATTTTAGCTAATCCAGCCGCAACCTGCTCAAGTCAAACCACTTGGGCATCTACCAACAGACCCGACATAGGACATTCCTCAATACAGAGGGGGTGTGTGCTGTTCTCCACCCCGCATTGCTTACAGATGTCAGAACCCCATTC
>JBFWQT010000104.1:0-16045 GCA_050249295.1 Planctomycetota bacterium | reverse complement strand
GGCAATGGCCTCACTGTCGATCCGTCGCCACGAAGTGTGTCCTGGCTGGAACTACACGATCGCACCCCGGTCGGATCAACCAGACCCGAAGTAAACTGGTGTCGGCTCCTTACACCCCCGGCTCGCCTGGAACCGGACTTCCCGGACAGGCCAGTTCGGTCGCGGCTCTTTTCGAACCCGAACTTCCCGGTGTCTCGAGCGCGCGACGATTGCGCGGACCCGTGGCACTCCCCTCCGCCTCGGACCCGGGGCGATGCGCACGAAGCCCGACGGCGTGCCGTTCGTTTCAATGTGCGCGGTCGGGCTGGCCGTGATACCGCGCGGTTGGATACACGCGCGCCGGGCCGGTAGCCACCGGGCGTGGCATACCCAAACAAATGGTTGAACCTGGCCCGCTGCTTGCTACTTCAGTTAACACCGATCCTCTGGATCATCCCATCCTCGCCACCGCTGACCACGTCACCGGTCAGCCGGGCGAATTGCCGCATCACGCATGATCACGACATCCACCTTCGAGAAGCGCCAGATCGAGCAACTTGCCAGCGGGATCAAGGCCCGGCGCATCCTCGAGGTGGGAGTGTTCCAGGGCAAGACCACCGCCGTGCTGAGCCGCGTCGCGGGCGCCGACGGCCTGGTGGTGGCGGTCGACCCGATGATCTGGTCGAGCAAGCCGGCGCACTTCTTCGAGTGGATCGACGGCATCATGCATCCGCGCTCGTACGAGAAGACCTTCTGGCGCAACGTCAAGCGCAGTGGCTTTGAGAACGTCTGGCTGGTCAAGGAGCTCTCGACCAACGACGCGCTGATCCACAACGACGACCCGCGGCTGGCCGAGTTCGACTTCGCGTTCATCGATGGCGAGCACACCTACGACGGCGCGTCGGCCGATATCCGCAACTGGGGCCGCCGCGTGCGGCCCGGCGGCATCCTTGCGATGCACGACTGCATCCGCCGCTTCCCCGGCGTGCAGCAGGCCGTGGCCGAGCTGCAGGGCGATCCGCGCTACCGCGTCGAGTTGCCGAAGCGCGGCTCGATTGCCGTGGTGCATGTGCTGGCCGCCCCCACGGCCGCCGAGGTCGGCGAGAACGGCAACGGCTCGAATGGCCACAACGGTAGCGCTCACTGACGCACGCGAAGGGCCGCCCGCGGGGTTCTGCGAGCTGGCCGCGCAGGTGTACGCCGGCGACCCGGACTGGATTCCCGAAGACCCGGCCGCGGTGCGCGCGGCGTTCTCGGCGGGCAATCCGTGGTTTGCCGACGGCGACGGTGACAACCGGGCGTGGGTGGCCTGCGTGCCGGGCGTGGTGCGAGCGGCGTTGTTCGTGCCCGCCGGCCTGCAGATGGACGGCCAGCGCACGGCGTTCGTCGGCTACTGGGAATGCACGGACGGCGCCGACGACGCGGCCGGGGGGATGCTCGCCGCGCTGGAAGATCACGCGCGCGGCCTCGGCATCCGGCAGTTGCTTGGCCCCGTGAACTTCGGCACGGCCGGCAACTACCGCTTTGTGGTGCGTCGCGAGCCAGGTGCCGTGCCGTTTGTCGGCGAGCCGTACAACCCGCTGCGCTACGCCGGCACGTGGACCGCGCACGGCTACGGCACGCACCTCGAGTACCTCACGCAGCTCACGCGGCTGCCCGAGGAGCGCCGCCAGCAGGGACGCACGATGCAGCAGCGGCTCGAGCGCAGCGGCTACCGGTTTGTGGCGCTCACGCCGGACGAGTGGCTCTCGCGGCTCGACGAGCTGCACGGCGTGGTGAATGCGATCTTCGCCGAGAACCCCGGCTACCGGCCGATAAACGCGGCGATGTTCCGCTCGCTGTGCGGCGCGTCGTTCATCCGCAAGACGTGCCCGGTGTCGAGCGTGCTCGCGCTGGATCCGTCCGGCGCGGTGGCCGGGTTCAGCCTGCTCAATCCGCACTGGGGGCCGCTGGTGGTGCAGGGTGCGGGCGAGTCGCGCGTGCCGGTCGGCGAGATCGATCATGCCGTGCACTTCGCGCGGCTGCAGTCGCTCGGCCCGGTATCGGCGATCTGCAAGACGCTCGGCGTGCTGCCGCCGTTCCGTCATCGCGGCCTGATGGTGGCGCTGACGGCGTGGATGCTCGATCGCGGCGAGTCGCTCTACGACACGTGGTACGGCGCGCTGATCCGCAGCGACAACCCGAGCCGCAAGCTGGGCACGCGGACCGACTTTGCCAAGCGCTGGTACGTGCTGCTCGGCAAGTCGCTGGATTGATTGATTGAGCCGCGGTCGCAACCGCACCCGGCGAAATGCCGTACTACAAGGGGACACAGAGCGATGAGCCACAGTTGGCACTCGCGCAAACCCACAGAGACAGTTACAGAGCATTCCG
This sequence comes from Planctomycetota bacterium, assembly GCA_050249295.1. Taxonomy (GTDB): domain Bacteria; phylum Planctomycetota; class UBA8742; order SKZP01; family SKZP01; genus JBFWQT01. The sequence continues at coordinate 13,693 of JBFWQT010000104.1, read as the reverse complement.
AGTTTGACGACGAAGACAGCATTCAAGACGCCCGGGCCCCGAACGAGACCACCCGTGAGTGACACGCCCTCGCAAGGCCAAGGCCCCGGCCACTCCGACATCCGCCAGCGCATTCTCGAGCGGATCGACGCGACCACGCAGCCGCCAGCCAGCACCAGCGAACTGATCCGCGCCACCGGCCTCGATGCCGGCGAGACCAGCGACGATCCGCGCCGCGTGGACGACCTGCTGCACACGATGACGCTGCAAGGCCTGATCGTGACACGGGCCGACGGCACATGGCGACGCTGCACCGCGCAGGACGTGATCGGCCGGGTATCCACCGCCACGCGCGATTCGTTCGCGCTGGTCATCCCGACCGACCGCAGCAAGCCGCTGATCAAGGTCGGCCGCCGACACCTGCTCGACGCGCGACACGGCGACCTCGTGCACGCCATGCTGATGGACGTGCCGGCTACCGCGGCCGTCGACGAGAACGACGACAACGAGTCCGACAACGACAACGAGTCCGGCGACAGCAACGACAATCAATCGACCGCCCGGCGATCGCACGGGCGCGGTCGGCGCGGTCGCGAGAAGCGCGCCGAAGAGAGCAGCGACGAGCTGCCGCCGCTCGCCTGGGCGCGCATCGTGCGCGTGCTGGAGCGCCGGCCCGACACGCTGATCGGCATCATCAATGCCACCGGCCGCTACCCCGAGGTGCGCATCCTGCAGCGCGACGCGCCGAAGCGGCTGCGCATCACCGGCGGCATCCCCGGCGGCGGACTCGACGGCGCGATCGTTCGCGTGAAGATCGAGAAGGACCAGGACCGCCGCGGCCACGAGCTGTGCCGCGTGCTGGAGATCCTCGGCAGCGCGTTCAGCCCCGAGGACGACGAACTCGTCGCGATCGCCGAGGCCGGCCTGCGCATGGAGTACGACCCGGCCGCCGCGGCCGAGGCGCGCGTGGTGATCCGCCTGGCCGCCGACGACGTTCGCGCGCCGCACCCCGGCCGACGCGACCACACGCACCTGCACGTGATCACGATTGACCCGGCCGACGCGAAGGACCACGACGACGCGATGTCGATCGAGGTGCATGCCGACGGCCGCACGACGCTCGGCGTGCACATCGCCGACGTCTCGCACTACGTGCCGCCGGGCTCGGCGCTGGATGCCGAGGCCGCGCTGCGCGGGTGCACGGTGTACCTGCCGGCGAAGACGCTGCACATGCTGCCGCTGGGCCTTGCCGGCGAGGTCTGCTCGCTGAGCGAGGGCGTGCGCCGCTTCGCCAAGACGGTGTTCATCACGTACGACGCCAACGGCAACATCCTCGAGCGCGAGCTCGTGCGCAGCGTGATCGTCAACGGCGCGCGACTGACCTACGTCGAGGCGTACGACATCATGCTCGGCAGGATGCCGGCCGATCAGCTCGCGCGCTTCCCCGCGTGGACGCCGGAGGTGATCCAGCAGATCGGCACGCTGTCGCAACTGCTCAAGCGGCGGCGGCGCGAGGCGGGCAGCTTCCAGCTGAACATCCCGCGCCCGCACCTGACCGTCGACGCGAAGGGCCGCTTCGTGAAGGTCGAGCCCGAGCACGAGGACGACTCGAACACGATCGTCGAGGAGTGCATGCTGGCCGCGAACCAGGCGGTGGCGCACTTCCTGGATGAGCACGGCCTGCCGCTGCTGGCGCGCGTGCATCCCGACCCGTCGCCGACCGACATCGATTCGTTCGCGGCGTTCCTCGCGCAGCTCGGCTTCGAACTGCCGGGTGGCGAGTTCTCGCCGAAGACGGTGCAGAAGCTGCTCGACGACATCGCCGAGAAGGAGGGCGGCCCGGCCGTGCACCTCGCGCTGCTGAAGAGCATGCAGCGCGCCGTGTACGCCGACCACATCGACACGCACTACGCGCTGCAGTTCGACCACTACCTGCACTTCACGTCGCCGATCCGTCGCTACCCGGACACGCTGGTGCACCAGGTGTGCGACGCGTGGCTCGACACCGGCCGCGAGTTCCGCTGGACCGCGAAGGGCGGCGTGAGCGACAAGACGAAGGGCCTGCCGGAGGCGACGCAGTCGCGCTTCGAACTGATCACGCCGGTCGCGGCCAACCACTGCACCGAGCGGTCGATCCGCGCGGACAACGCCGAGCAGCGCGTGGTCAAGACGCGCATCCTGCGCGAGATCGCCGCGCGGCACATCGGCAAGGAACTGCTCGCGACCGTCACCGGCGGCACGCGCGGCGGCATCTTCTGCCAGCTCGATGGCTGGCTGATCGACGGCTTCATCGGCCGCTACGGCCTGGCGTACGATCGGCTCGAGCCGGCCGGGTCGTTCAGCTGGATTGCGTGGTACGGCGTGAAGACGCACACGTTCCGCGTCGGCTCGCGACTCAAGGTGCGCATCGTCTCGGCCGACCCCGGACTCGGCGAGCTGTCGCTGGAACTGGCCGAAGCGCCGTGGCTGGGCACGCCAGTGACCGGCGGCAAGCGTCGCGGCGGGCGCCAGCAGAGCGCCAGGCAGCCTGCGCAAGGCGGCCCGCGGCGCGGCCACGGCTGGGCCGGCAAGGGCAAGCCGTCAAAGGGTCCCGGCGGTGGTGGCGGCAAGAAGAAGCGCAGCGGTGGCGGCAAGGGCCATCGCAAGGGCCGCCGTCGCGGCGATGCGTGAGCAGGCCACGAGGACCGGCGACTACTTGTCGTCGTCCTTCGCTTCCTTCTTGTACTTGGCGATCACCTGCTGGGCGATGCCGTCCGGGCAGACGTCGTAGTGGCTGAACTCCAGCGTGTAGTAGCCCTCGCCGCCGGTCACCGACTGCAGCGTCTGGCTGTAGGTCTGGACCTCGGCCTGCGGCACGTGCGCGCGCAACGTGGTGAAGTTGCCCTCGCTGCTCTGCTCCAGCACGCGGCCACGGCAGCGGCTCGACAGGTCAGCCAGGATGTCGCCGACCGTGTCGGTCGGAACCGTGACGTCCATCGTCATGTACGGCTCCATCAGCTTCGGCTTGCACTTCGGGAAGATCTCCTTGAACGCCTCGCGGCCAGCCTTCTGGAACGCGCGGTCCTTGGAGTCCACCGGGTGCTGCTTGCCGTCGTAGAGCTTCGCGCGAACGTCCACCACCGGGAAGCCGGCCAGCACGCCGTCCTGGCAGCAGTCGCGGATGCCCTTCTCCACGGCCGGGATGTACGGCCGGTCGATCGCGCCACCGACGATCGCGTCCTCGAAGACGAAGCCTTCGCCGCGCTCGGTGGGGCTGATCTCGATGTGCACCTCGGCGAACTCGCCGCTGCCGCCCGACTGCTTCTTGTGGCGGTACACGCCCTTGGCGGTGCCGGTGCAGGTCTCGTGGTACGGCACCTTCGGCGTCTGATGATCGACCTCGACCTTGTAGCGATGCTTCATGCGCTCGAGCATGATGTTGAGGTGCAGGTCGCTCATGCCGGCGATCACGCGCTCCTTGGTCACCTTGTCGGTGCGGTCGGTGAAGCACGGGTCTTCGTCGGTCATGCGGCGCAGCGCGTCGCCGAGGCGGTCGACGTCCTTCTGCGTCTTCGGGAAGATCGCCTTGGCGACCATCGGCACCGGGAACTTCGGCTTGCCGATGCGCACCTTCGCGTTGTCGGTGATGGTGTAGTGGGTGCGCAGGCCTTCCATCTTCACCAGCATCACGATGTCGCCGGCCGTGGCCTTGTCGACCTTCTTGCGGTCGGCGCCGGCCGTGACCACGTTGAAGCCGGTGCACTTCTCGTGCTTGCCGGTGCGCGGCACGTACATCGTGGCGTCGGATGCCATCTCGCCGCCCCACACGCGCACGAAGCTGAGCCGGCCGACGTGCGTGTCGATCACGGTGCGGAACACCTGCGCGAGGAACCCGTCCGGCACCTTCACGGTCGGCGGCGGCTCGATGACGGTGGCCTTGTGGGCCTCGCCACCTTCCTCGGTCTCGGCCTCGGCTTCCTCGTCGTGGTGGCCGGCGGCCGCGATCAGCGCGTCTTCATACTTGCCGTACGCGTCGGCGTCGTACACCGGCTGGCGCAACGGCAGATCGGCCGGGCTCGGGAAGTACGCGGCGACAATATCCAGGAACTCCTCGTAGCCCTTGTCCTTCGGCTCCGAGACGAACATCACCGGCACGACCTGCCCGCCCGCCACGGCCTTGCGCAGCACGACCTTGAGCTTGTCGGGCTCGATCTCCATCGTCTCCAGGAACTCGGCCATGACGTCTTCGTCGGCTTCCACCGCGCGCTCGACCAGCGTCTCGCGCCACGTCGCGCACTCGTCCGGCGCGCCGTCGGCCAGGTCGATCACGCTGTGGATGCTCTCGAACGAGTGGCCCTCGCCCTTCGGGTAGTTGAGCGGCACGCAGCGGTCGCCGAACGTGTCGAGCACCTGCTTCAGCACGTCCTCGATGCGCACGTTCTCGGCGTCCACCTTCGTGATCACGATCGCGCGCGCGCACTTGTTCTGCTCGGCAATCTTCCAGCAGTTGCGCGTGTTGACCTGCACGCCCGCGTTGGCCGCCACCACCACCACGGCCGTCTCGACCACCGGCGCCGCCGCGTAGACCTCGCCGATGAAGTCCGGCTTGCCGGGCGTGTCGATCATGTTGATGGTGGTCTTCTTCCAGTCCATCCGGCCGAGTGCGGCCGTGATCGAGTACCCCTTTTCCTTCTCGTCATCGAGATGGTCGAGGTGGCTGCTCTTCTCGGAGGGCTTGCCCTGCCGGGAGGTGACTTTGGCCTTGAAGAGAATGGCTTCGCCGATGGTGGTCTTGCCGGAGTTGCCGTGGCCGACCAGGGCGATGTTGCGGATGTCGTTGATCGTGGGCATTCGTGCGGTCCCTGGATGCAACGGTCGGGAATGGCGCCGCCGTGTGTTGCACTTACGACGGTGTCGGATGGCGTCCGGCCACCCGGGAGGGGCCTGAACGCGGCTTCCGCGGCGCGGGGTGTCGTGGAGCCGTTGGAGCCCGGCGATTGTAGTTCCGGCAACGTGTGGCGCAAGTGTGGGCCGCTGGCTAGCCGGGGATCAGGCAACGGCGAGGCATCGATAGCGAGTTGCTTCGGGTTCGGTAAGAGCCGCGACCGACAGGGAGCCGGGAAACGCGAGACGTCCGCGAGGTTGCGAGGTTGCGATTGCCCCCGCTCCCTTTCGGTCGCGGCTCTTGCCGGACCGGACTTTTCGGTATCTGCGAGCGCGAGACGATTGCGCAGAGCCGCGGCACTCCCTCGGTCTGACATCGGTCCAATTTAGCTAAACTAATTTCTATTCCTGTGAGGGTAGATACTTGGGTCTGAAACCCGGCCGAAACATAGGACATCGGTATGTAATATAGGGGACGTTGTATGTCGAGGCCGATCCATGTCGTCGAACTTGCTCATTTACGCCGTTTGGTTCTGCACAATTCTTGAGAATCTGGCGAAGCCCGGGCCGGGCCACGAGCCGCCCAGCATCCCGGCGGTAGCGCCCATCCACGGCCGTCGGCTGACGCATGGCCACACTCTGCCCCGGCCGACCGACCTTCGCCGGGGCGCGTCGCATTCACCCGATCGGCCGGCATTCTCGCAAGCCGGCAACTCCATGGCCCCACTCCGCACCCAGACAGACCGCGACTCGGTGGAACGCACCCGATCCGTCTCAACCATAGACTGCCATGCGACATGCAGCATCCATGCCGATTGTCCGAGAAAGGTTATCGGACCATCGGCCACGGCGGCGGACATCGCCCGCGGAGGCCCATAAACAGGGGCTTCGTTTCGCGAGAAATGGAGTGAAGTGGGGGTGAAGCGTCGTGAAGTGGTCGTGAAGTGATCGTCGCTACCAGGTATGAACCCATTGACCCGATCGTGAACCGTCGTAGTGCATCAGCTCGAATCGGCGACCATTCACTCGGCGTGATACGCCTCGGCGTAGGTCGGCAACGGCTCGCCCACATCGGGCGGCAGCGGGGCACTCGACGTCTCCGCCGTCAGCTCGGCCTGCAGTTCCGTTTCGCCGGCAGCCGCATCGGCCGCGGCCTGCTTCTGGCGTGGACTGCCGAGGCGCGAGAGCAGCGCCACGGCCAGCGCGCGACGGCGCGGGCAATCGCTGGCGCGCAGGTCCGCCTCCTGCGGGCCGAACCACACGTCGAGCGCGTCCTCGTTGTGGCCGCCGAGCTCCACGAGGCGGGCGAGCAGCGCGAACAGCGAGACAAGGTCGCTGCGCTCGGCCACGCGGCGCGCGTTCCAGGCGGCAATCTCGCCGAGCTCGTTGCGCAGCTCGAGGTCGCTGGCGTACCGCCCGAGCATGCCCGACGCGGCAAGGTCGGCGGCCGCGAGAGCCGCGAGGCTGCGCGGCCCGCAGGCCAGCAGATCGACCAGCTGGCGGTACTGCATCGGGTTGCCGGCCCGGTTGAAGTCCGCGATGAACTCGCGGTACTGCTCCATGAAGGCGCGCGCTTCGGGCGTCTCGTCCTGCACGCCGAGCCGCACGTCGGCGGGGATGGCGGGCAGCAGCACCTTCGGGTGCATCTGCTGGTGGCGCTTCCAGGCGAAGACCAGCAGCAGCGCCATCACCACCACGGCCGGGGCAAACAGCAGCAAGGCTTCCATGGTGTCTCCGCGAGGCGCCGCGAGTCGCTGCCTTCGATACACCATGCCCGGCCGATGTGCCCGGCGATTTTCTGCGGATGGCGTGAACCAATCGGGTTCAGGAATGCTGGAACAAGCATGCGAACGTTTGCAACCGCCCTGCATCGAGGAGATCGGACATGATTCCGCGGTTCCAGTCTGGTGTTGGTATCCGTGCCGCGCTGGCCCCCGTGCCAGCCGTGCTCGCCGTGCTTGTCGCGCTCGTCGTCGTGCTGACGGCCACGCAGCAGGCCCACGCGGACGATCCGTGGTGGAGCGGCGCCCGATCGACCACCGGCTCGACCGGCGGCAAGGGCGGCGCCAGCTCGATCGGCGCGACACCCGGCATCTTCGGCGCCGCGTTCCACTTCAACAACTACTCCGAGAACGGCAACGACACCAACGGCTTCTACGGCGAGCTCACGCTCGGCACCGGTGTGCCGATCGGCGTCGGCATGTTCGAGTTTGCCGTCGTCGCGCAGCTTGGCAGCACCGACCTTGCCAACAACGAGACGCTGGCCTTCAACGTGATGGGCCAGATCGGCATGGAGTTCATCTTCGGTGCGGGCAGCAGCGAGATCTCGCTGGTCATCGCGTTCCGCTCCGGCCTCGGCCTGGTGCACTCCAAGAACCTCCTGTTCACCAACGAGTCGCACTACGTGCCGATCCTCGGCTACCTCGGCACCCGCATCTACCCCGGCGGCGGCCCGCTGTTCATCCAGCTTGGCGGCAACGTCGGCACCTTCATCGGCATCGAGGACTCGTTCGGCGGTACGCCCAAGGACCTGCTCTCGCTCGGCTTCAACGTGGGGTTCGGTGTCCGCATCTGACGCCCAGACGGCTTCACGGCAGCGCACACACACGCGCACACAGGAGACCACGGGCCACACACCCGTGGTCTCTGCCGTTGGCCTTGCGATGCGGCGAGGATGGCGCTGCGGTCATGCGATCATGACGCCGACGGACGCGCCGTCAGCAGATGCGCGGCAGCTGGTCGCCGGCCGGCAGATCGAGCAGGCGCTCGGTGCCGAACGCGGTGCGCAGGACGAGCGGCACGGGGCCAGCGGTGTCGCCGTCACCGTCAAGCACCTCGCCGATGTCCGCCACCGCGAGGCCGGGGAACGACTGGCGCAGCGAGGCCAGCGCGGCGGCCGCGTGGTCGGGCGGCACGATGCAGACGAAGCGGCCCTCGTTGGCGACGAACAGCGGATCGATGCCGGTGAGTTCGCAGGCGGCGCGCACGTCGTCGCGCACCGTGATCGCCGGCTCGTGCAGTTGCATGCGCAGGCCGCGGGCGCGGGCCAGCTCGTGCAGACCGGCTGCGAGGCCGCCGCGCGTGAGGTCGCGCATCGCGTGGATGCGCACGCCGCTGGCCAGCAGCGCATGCACCGCGTGGTGCAGCGGCGCGCAGTCGGACTCGATCGTGCTCTCGAAGCCGAGGTCGGCGCGTGCGGCCATCACCGCCATGCCGTGGCGCGCGATGTCGCCGTTGATCAGCACACGGTCGCCGGGCTGGATCGCTGCGGGGCCGGGGCGCACGGGCAGGTTGTCGGGCACCACGCCGACGCCGCTGGTGGTGATGAACAGGTCCGGCTCGGCCTCGCGGCTGCGGCGGTCGATCACTTTGGTGTCGCCGGTGACAACGCGCACGCCGGCTTCCTTCGCGGCCGCGGCGATCGAATGCAGAATGCCGGTGAGGCGGGCCGTGGGAAAGCCTTCCTCGATGATCAGCGCGAGGCTCAGCGCCATCGGCGCCGCGGCGCTCATCGCCAGATCGTTGATCGTGCCGAACACGGCAAGCCGGCCGATGTCGCCGCCGGGGAACTCGAGCGGGCGCACGACGAACGAGTCGGTGGTGAACGCGATGCGGTTGGCCATCGCCGTGGAGAGGATCGCCGCGTCGTGCGTGGTGTCGGCGCTGCCGCCGAGCGCGGGCGCGATCAACTCGTCGATCAGCCGGTGCATCAGCCGGCCGCCGCCGCCGTGCGCGAGCAGGATGTGCGGGTAGTCGGCTCGCGGCACGGGGCACGAGGCGCCGCCGGCAGGTGTGAGCGATGAGTCGTTCATGCGCGTCGATACCGGTACCAGGCGGCGCAGGCGCCTTCGGACGAGACCATCGGCGCGCCGAGCGGGTGCTCCGGCGTGCAGCGCGTGCCGAACGCGGGGCACGCCGCCGGCTCGATGCGCCCCTGCAGCACGTCGCCGGCCCGGCACTCGTCGTGCGCGTCGTCGTGTCGCGTGTCGAGTTGGTAGCGGCGGATCGCGTCGTGCGCGGCAAACGCCTCGCGAATGCCGAGGCCGCTGCGCGCGATGCCACCCATGCCGCGCCAGTCGCGGTCGACCACCTCGAACACCTCGCGCACCATGCGCTGCGCCGCCGTGTTGCCGTCGGCCGCCACCGCGCGACCGTAGCGATTCTCGACCTCGGCGCGCCCGGCCTCGAGCTGCTGCACGCAGGCCAGCACGCCGGCGAGAATGTCCACCGGCTCGAACCCGGTGATCACGATCGGCGCGCCGTAGCGCTGCGCGATCGGCCGGTACTCGTCGATGCCCATCACGGTGCACACGTGCCCGGCCGCGAGGAAGCCCTGCACCGTGTTGCCCGGCGCCGCGAGAATCGCCTCGATCGCTGGCGGCACGAGCACGTGCGAGGCGAGCAGGCTGAAGTTGCGCACGCCATCGCGGTGCGCCACGAACACGGCCATCGCGGTGGCCGGCGCCGTGGTCTCGAAGCCGACGCCGAAGAAGACGACCTCGCGCTGCGGCTCGTTGCGCGCGATGGTCACCGCGTCGATCGGCGAGAGCACGACGCGCACGTCGGCGCCCTCGCTGCGGGCCTGCAGCAGGTCGCGGCTGCCGGCACCCGGCGAGCCCGGCACGCGCAGCATGTCGCCGAACGAGCAGACCGTGATGCCGTCGCGCGCGGCGAGATCGATCGCCGCGTCGATCATCGACGTTGGCGTCACGCACACCGGGCACCCCGGCCCGTGGATCAGCCGCACGCCGTCGGGCAGCAGCCGATCGAGGCCGTACCGCATGATCGAGTGCGTCTGTCCGCCACAGACTTCCATCAGCGTGTGCGGCCTGGTCGTCGCCCGCGCGATCGCCTCCGCGAGGTGCCGCACGGCGTCGGCGTCACGATACTCGTCGAGATGTTTCATGCGAGTCCGGCCTCCGCCATGCCGCGATCGAGCAGCGAATCGAGCCGCTCGGCGCGTGCATGCCGCAACAGGTATTCCCGGTCGAGCGCGTCGCGCTGCACCTTGAGGATCGCCAGCGCATCCTGCCATTGCCGGTCGGACACTTCGCCGCCCCGGCGATACCAGTCGAGTTTGTGCAGGAGCGTGTCCTCGGCAGTAGCCAATGGTGCGTCAAGCATCGGGATCGAAGCCGTAGGCCTTGCGCATCAGGTCGGCCGGCAACCAGCGCGCCGCGGTGCGCAGACGCAGCTCTTCCTCGCTGGCGTCCGGGTACTGGCGCCGCACACCGGCTGCGGCCAGTTCGCCGGCCGCGCGGCACATCGCGAGCATCTTTGCCGCACGCTGGGCCGGCGTCATGCGGCGGTACAGGTCGAGCAGGATGTGCTCGACGTGCAGCGGCGTGTCAGAAAACAGCGGTTGCTCGGGCATGGGGTTGGCGTGGCGTCGCCGAAGGGCAGCGACCTGATCTTACGCTGTTGCCGGCGGATCGTCGCCGCCCTGCGCTTCCAGCAGCTCGCCGAGGGCGTCGAGTTCGTCGAGCATCTTCTGCGCCTCGGCCTCGTTGACGCGGCTGATCGCGAAGCCGACGTGCACGATCACGTACTCGCCGACGGCCGGGCGGTCGATGTAGGCGAGCGAGACGTCGCGCACCACGCCGCCGAAATCGACGCGCGCCATCTTCAACAGCGGGTCGCCGTCGGGCAGCTGAACTATCTTCCCTGGAATCGCGAGGCACATCGGATGGATCAGAAGTGCTGCAACAGTGAGACCGCGGCGAGCTGGCCGAGCGAGATGCCACCATCATTGCACGGCACGAGCCGCGGCCAAACCGGTTGCCGGCCGATTGCGCGCAGGCGGTCGGCGGCGAGCGCGAGCAGCAGGCGATTCTGGAAGCAGCCGCCGGTGAGCACCACGGTGCGGCAGTCGGGGTGGCGCGCGGCGACGTCGGCGATGCAGTCGACGAGCGCGTGGTGGAACGCGAGCGCGCGCGACTCGACGGGCGTGTCGCTGGCGATGAGCCATTGGATCATCGCGGTAGGGTCGAGTTCGAATTCCCGGAGTGCAATCCTCGCGAGGCTCGCCACGTCGCCGGTCGCTCGCATCGCCGCGAACTGCAGCGCGCTCGCCGCCTCGGCTTCGTGCGTGTTCACGTCGCACAGCCCGAGCAACGACGCAACCGCGTCGAACAGCCGACCCATGCTGCTGCACAGTGGCGCGTTCACGCGGGCCGCCAGCACGCGCTGCCACGGCGAGTCGTGCGCAATGCCCAGCGCGTGCAACAGCCCGGCGGCACTGCGGCGCGGTTCGCGCACGGCCGCCTCGCCGCCGGGCAGCGGAAACGGCGTCAGCGCGGCGAGGCGCGTGACATGGTGATCGGCATCCCACCGCAGGAACTCGCTGCCGCGAATCGGAACCTCGCTGTCGCCGTAGCCGGTGCCGTCCCACACCACGCCGAGCACCGGCGGCGACAGATTGTGCTCGACCACCGCGGCCAGCAGGTGCGCGACGTGGTGCTGCACGGCGACCGCGCGGGCGCCGGATGCCTGCGCGATCTGCGTGGTGAGGAAGTCGGGATGCGCGTCGTGCACCACCGTTTGCGGGTCGGATCGAGAGAGGTGCCGGAGGAACTGGCATGCATCGCCGTGCACGCGCATCGCGTCGGCCGAGTCCATCAACCCGATGTGCGGGCTGATCATCGCGCGACCGCCGGACGCGATCGCGACGGTGACCTTCTCGTGAGCGCCGAGCGCAAGTGCGTCGCGCAGGCCGGTGCCGATCGGCAGCGGGGCATAGCCGCGCGCGCGACGCAGCAGCACCGGCTCGCCGTCGATCACGTGGGCCACGCTGTCGTCCACTGGCCGCCGGATCGGGCGGTTGTGCGTGAGGAACGCGTCGGCGATGTGCGCCAGTCGCACGCGCGCGGTCAGCGGCTGGAACTGGATCGGCTCGTCGGAGAGGTTGCCGCTGGTGCAGACGATCGGCCGGCCGATGGCGGCCAGCAGCAGGATGTGCAGCGGCGTGTACGGGAGCATCACGCCGAGATACGTGTTGCCGGGCGCGACGTTGTCGGCAATCGCCGTGGTGTCGCGCTTGCGCAGCAGCACGATCGGCGCCGGCGGAGCGGCCAGCAGGGCGGCTTCGGCGGGGTCGATGTCGCACAGCTCGCGGACCGCGTCGAGCGATTCGACCATCAGCGCGAACGGTTTTTGCGGGCGGCGCTTGCGGTCGCGCAGCAGTTGCACCGTGTCGGCGTTCGTTGCGTCGGCGATCAAGTGGAACCCGCCGAGACCTTGCACGGCGACGATCTGCCCGGCCAGCACCGCGGTCGACGCGAGTTCCAGAGGCGAGCCGGGGTCGGTAGTCCCCGGAGGCTGGGCATCGTGTACCACCCGGGTACCCGACACCCGGGGCTTACGGCCCCGGCGCCCCCCGGGAAAAAACACCAGCAGCGGGCCGCAGTCGGGGCACGCAATCGGCTCGGCGTGGAACCGCCGGCTGGCCGGGTCGTCGTACTCGGCGCGGCACGCGGCGCACATTGCAAAGCCGCGCATCGAGGTGCGCGCGCGGTCGTACGGCAGATCGTCGATGATCGACCAGCGCGGCCCGCACTGCGTGCAGACGATGAACGGGTAGCGGTAGCGGCGGTCGGCCGGGTCGAGCAACTCGCGGCGACAGTCGTCGCAGATCGCCAGGTCCGGCAGTACGAACATGCCGCCATCGCTCGCCGCCGATTCGGCGATGCGGAACTCGCGCGCGCCGAGCGGTGCGATCCACTCGCAGGCGACATCGTTGATCGCGGCGTGCAGTGGCGCGTCGCTGCGCAGCCGCGGGATGAGCCACGCCAGCGCCTCGCGCCGACCCTCCACCTCGACCACCACGCGCCCGCCATCGTTGCGCACAAAGCCGGCCATGCCGAGCGATGTGGCGAGGCGAAACACGAACGGGCGGAAGCCGACGCCCTGCACGACGCCGGTGACGGTGAGCCGCGCGCGCGCCGGGTCGCTGTCAGTCATCGATGTCCACGCTGTCGAGCAGGATGTCCTGCGCGTCGGGATCCTGCTCGTCGGTCAACTGCTCGATCTCCAGTTCGGCGCCTTCGGCCGCGGTGCCGCGCGAGACGGACGCGAAGTTGACGCGGAAACTCTGCGGCGACATGTGCGAGAGGGCGCCAAGCTTGACGCGAATGGTGAGCACGCGCTTCGCGCCGTTGGCACGCGCGATCTCCAGCACCTGGCGCATCAGACTGTTGAGCAACGACAGTTCGTGCATGTCCGGCAGGTTCCTTTCGTGCGACTCCGATCCGAGTTCAGCGAGCACGGCCTCCACGGCCAGCGGCACGGCGGCAGCGACGGCCGGCGAGAGCTGCTCGCCATGATCAAGCTGCGCGACCTCGACGCCGATCAGCGTCACGCGGGCCGGCAGGCGACCGAGGCTGGCGGCCATCTCCAGAGCATCGGCCACGCCGAATGCGTGCGTCGAGCCGCCGGTGGTGCGCAGCTGCAGGCGGTCGCGGCGCGGGTCGAGGCGGTGCAGCGTGCCGGGCGGCGCGCCGCTGCGCACAGCGTCGATCAGTATCACATGGTCGGCGCCGTCGAGCAGGTCCATCAGGCCGGTGCCGGCGCCCGACGATTCGTGGATCGTGGCGCCGGCCGGCAGGGGCTGCAAATGCAGCTCGCGGGCGACTTGAATACCGACGGCGTCGTCGCCGCGCCAGGCATTGCCGACACCGATGATGCGGGCGGTAGAGGAACAAGAGCCGCGACCGTGAGGGAGCGGATGTGCCGCTGACGAGTTCCCGCTATCACATCCGCTCCCTGACGGTCGCGGCTCTTGCTTTGTTGGCGGGTGGAGAGGCGCGAACTGGTCAGCGGCACATCCGCTCCCTGACGGTCGCGGCTCCTGTTC
>JBFWQT010000103.1:0-16095 GCA_050249295.1 Planctomycetota bacterium | reverse complement strand
CGGCGTCAGGCTCGTCTGCGCTGCTCAGCGGCCGGGAGGCCGCTTCCGCTGCTCGCCATCACCTTCCTTGCGCTCCGGTCTGCTCGCGACGGAAACCGTCACCTCGAATCCGACTTGAGCCACTAGTGGTGCACATCAGACCAGGTGCACGCAGTCGGGCCGCGCACCGGCACCCACCAGCCACCGGTACACGGCCGTCATCCCGGCGCCAATGTGTCGCCATTCGAAACGACGGCGAACCAGCGCCCGGCCGTTCTCACCCAGCAACCTGCGTCGTGCGTCATCAAGCCGGGTGAGCTTGTTCAGGCCATCGGCCAGAGCGATGGGCTCAGCCACAACACGCAGCGCGGCATCCGCATCGAACCCCTCCGGCAGATTGCACTCCGCGGTCATCATGACCGGAAGACCGTACGACCACGCCTCGAGGATCGCCATTGGCTGTCCCTCGCTGTGCGACGGCAGGATGAAGCCGCTCGCGCACGCCAACGCAGCCTGCTTCTCCGCACCAAATCGAGGCCCGGCGAACATCACCGAGTCAGCGATCGCGCGGTGGTGCACAAGCCGTTGGAGGTTCTTCGCATAGTCTTCGTCTCCCCAACCGACAATCACCAGCGCCCATCCCGAGTGCCGGGCCGACGCCATGGCCCACGCGTCGAGCAGCTCATTCAACCCCTTCTTCGGGTGCAGCCGACCAAGGAACAACAGCACGCGCGTGCCCTGGCCGTATCGCTCATGCCATGGCGGCAGGGAGGTTCCGCCGCCGACAGACGCATCTTCAGCCGGACGGGTCACGCCGTTCGGAATCACGCACACCGGGTTGCGCAAGCCAGCAGCGCGGATCGAGTCAAGCTCGGCCTCATTCAGGGCATGCAGGCAGGCCGCCTTGCGCAGATTGACGTTCTCCACCAGCAGGCCGCTAACCAGCTTGCGAATCCGTTTATGTCGCAGCGCCCACGGTTCAAGCATGCCGTGAGGGCTGATCAGGTATGGACGACCGGTCAGGCGGTGCCAGCGTCTTGCTGCAAACGACGGGTACATCCAGATTCCGTGTGCGTGCGCGACGTCCGGATCGCATTGCACCAGCGCGCGCAGCATCTGCGGCGAGCGACCGAACTGGCGCGGCCAGCCGGGCGTGAACGTTGCGGTGGGAATCGGCGCCCAACTCTCATCGGGCGGATCTCCCAGCGACAGGACATGCACGGCAACGTCCGGCTGTTCCGAAATGGCCGTTGCAAGGCCCCGCAGGGCCTCGCTTACTCCGCCACCAGAGCGGCCAAGCGACGACGCGAGCATCGCGACGGTGGTTGCGGGCAGGGTGCTCACGGTCGCCTTTCGGCAATGAAAACGGCTGCGCGAGAAAGCCATCCGGGACTACGCACAATCCCGTCGCGAGCTATCTGCACAGCGCGTGCAAGTTCCTCGGCGAATCGGGGCAAACCCCATGCCGAGACAATCCGCCGACTTTCGGCCGCCATCCCTGCCCGACGTTCAGCGCCCATCTCGTCGAGTTGCACAAGGTGTGCGGTGATCTCATCCGGCTTGCCGGGATCAAACGTGAAGCCATTGCCGGGAAGCACCAGGTCCGGAACGCAACCGCAACGGTCAGACACAATCACCGGCAAACCGGCTGCCATGGCCTCGTTGACGACGAGCCCCCACTGCTCCACGGTACTCGCGTGAACGAAGGCGTCGGCAAGCGCGTAGTACTCCGGAAGCTCATCGTACTGTCGGAAGCCAACCGGATGCACGAAGGCCTCGATTCCCAGCTCGGCAATTGTGGCCTCGATCCCGGCCCGGGTCTCGCCGTCACCTACCAACACCAGATGCCACGGGTTGGCCGTCCGGCGCGCAAGGTAGCCCGCATAGCCGCGCAGCAGACAGACATGGTTTTTCTTGGGGATGAACCGCGTGACCGAAACCACGAAGCGTCCTGGCAAACCGAGCGCGGCGCGTCGCTGCTCCAGGTCGGCGCGACCAATCGCCGACGCGAACCATGCGTTGTCAACCGCGTCATATCCCGTGCAGATGCGCTCGGCCGGCATACCCAGCGAAACGAGGTAGTCGCGCTGGCGCTGCCCGCCGACAAACCCGGCGGAATAGCCTCGAATCAGCTGGCGCTTGAACCACTCAACCGGGCGCGATCGCTTCGCGTCCATCGCTGTACTTGCCGAGAGCACGATGGCAGGCGCCGTGTGCTGAAGGCACCAGCGGAGTGCGGCAGCGACCCATCGCTCGGACCAGCCCGGGATTGCCACCGCGTCGGGTCTGACTTCGCCGAGTACGTCACGCACTCGCCGACACAGATCTGCGTGCCCCGGCCGTGGCCCGGTGGCGGAGTCGGTCAGGCTCAGTCGCGTATAGGCGCCCGACTTTCGCAGCCGCGCCCAGCTGTACTCGGCGTCGCCCGCATCCACTTCGATCGCGGTGATGTCGAGCTGTCTTGCCACTGCATCAAGTCGCGCGTGGTGGTACGGACCAATGCGGTGAACAAAGTAGGCAACCCGCATCTTCAGTCTCTTTCACCGCGATCGGCGGTAGAATCGCCCGCCGTCGCAGTAGCAGTCAAGGTAACACAGGGCATTCCGGCGCCACACGGGCATGGCGGGAGCAGACGCGACAACGCCGATGAGCGGTCGGTCGATCCGTGGCTTTGCCTGGATGACCGCGCAAACGATCCTCGATCGGCTGCTGTCGCTCGGCGGGCAGATCGTACTTGCCTGGGTGCTGCTGCCCGACGATTTCGGCATTGCCTCGCTCGCGCTCTCGATTGGCGTGATGGCCGGCATCATCCAGCAGAACGGCGCCGCCCGGTTGCTGGTCGCCAACCCGGCGCGGTTCGTTGAACTCGCAAACCCGTGCTTCTGGTTTTCCATAGCCACCGGCATTCTCACCGCCATCGTGATGATGGTCGGCGGAGTTGTTGCAGCGTGGGGCTACGACAAGCCAGACTTGCCCGCGCTGGTCGGCTGGCTTGCTGCAGCAGCGCCGCTGGCAGGGGCGACCACGGTGCCCATCGCTGCGTTGCAGGTCGAGTTGCGTTTTCGTGCGTTGTCCACGATCAACGCGGCCGCCACGCTGGTCCGGGTGACAATGACCATTCTGATGGCCTTGTCGGGATTTGGCGCGCTCAGCTTTGTCATTCCGCTGGCTGTGACAGCAGGATTGCAGGTTCTCGTGTTGTTAGCGGTGGTCCGGCCACCGTTGCGGTGGTCGCCGTCCTTTGATGGCTGGAAACACATCCTGCCCACCTCTGGTGTGGTAATGGCCGCCGCGATGCTCAACCGCGTCGTCGAACGCGGCGACTACCTGATTCTCGCCACCACCGCGACGATGGATGTAGTGGGCGTCTACTTCTTCGCCTTCACCCTCTCCATGCAAGGCATCGCACTGGTGGGCGGCAATGTTTTCAGCGTGTTGTTCCCGACGTTCAGCAAACTGCAGGACCAGCCTGAACGGCGTGCCGCAGCGATGCTGCGGGCGATCCGACTGGTGGCGCTGGTGTCGATACCGCTACAGGTGCTTCTCGCCATATCCTCTGACAGCCTGATCCGTGTGGTCTTCGATGACCGATGGTCCGCTGCGGTCCCGGTGATGCAGATTCTGTGTATTGGCCTGTCGCTCCGCATTCTCGGCTCGGTATCGACCGCCGACCTCAACGCGCTGGGACGCTTCCGCATGCTTCTGTGGTTGGCTGCCATCAACTGTGCCGTGTTCTTTCCGGCGGCCCTGATGGCAGCACCCTGTGGCCTGGAGACCTTTGCAGCGGCTGTGTGTGCCCCGTACGTGGTCGTGCCTGTGTTGAGCACCTGGATTGCGCTTGGCTCTGCGCCGGGCAAGCTCGCGCGGATGTGGTCGACCCTGCGACCGGCGCTCTTCGCAAGCATCGCGGCGGTTGTACCGACAGTTGCAGTGAGGTGGCTGCTGCCGGACACGTTCGCAGGCGATGTGCTGCGCCTGCTGTCAGGCGCCATCATCTTCGGCACGGTGATGGTGTTGGTGGCGGCGTGGGCAGACACCCGGCTGCGAGCAGCGTTGTTGGATGCTCGCCGGCTGTTTACGCACCGTCGGGCGGAGCCACCGGCTGCGGATGGCCTGTGAGGGCCCTCTGACGCGGCCCGATCTTCGCCAGGTAGAACACCGGCAGCACGAACAACGCGATGTGCGGCCACACGCAGACAAAGCGATACGTGCCGTGCGTGATCGACAGCAATCCCGGCACCACCGAGAGCGCGAAGAGCAGTTGGGCAACGGCATGTCCTTGTTCAGCTGACACGAACAGCCGGTTGAGCAGGTATGCAATCAACGCGAATTCGAGACACCCGAAGAACCAGAACGATGAGTAGCTGACCGCGAAGCCGGTGCGCGTCGACCCGGTGCCCTTCTCGTAGCCCAACACCTCTTTCTCGTCCGGCCCCAGTTCCACGATCAGCGACCGTTTCACGCTCTCGCCAACGACACCGGACGGCACGAAATTCTGAACCAGTACGTTCCAGTGAACGAGGCCGAAATCGTAGCCACCCGCCATGGAGCGCGCCTCGATTGAATACGCCGCTGCGCGCAGCTCGGATCCGCCACCCTCGAGTGTTGCTTCCAGATTTGCGGTGGTGTCGATGTTGCTCACGGTAGACCAGTCGCGAACACCCGCGCTACCAAGCGCGCGATACTGGGACGTACTGAACATCACCAGTGCGCCGATCGGGATCATAGCCAGATAGAAAAAACGGGGAATCGCCTTGCGACGGTTGAACAGCCACATGCAAAGGATGATCACAATGAACTCGAGCGCCGCCTGGCGACGCGCCGCAATGACAATCCTGTGGAAATAGAACACGGAACAGACAGCGACGATCCACATCGCTGGCGTGCTGCGGTATCGCGCCACGAGGTAGACGGCGATCGCAAAGCCGTAGACAAGCAAGCCCGCAAAGAAGTTGAACACGACCGGCGTCCCGCGCCACGCCACGCTGGTCATTTCGGGATCGAGCAAGCTGATCCGCCAGAAGAAGTACGCGCCGACTACTGTGAACAACCCGCTGCTGAACAGCAGCCAGCGCGGGTCCAGATTCCAGTCCATGGTATGGATTGGCCGATGGCCGGCGAGTTGCCCGAGGTAGATCCCGAGCGCGCACAGCGCCGCCATGGCCACCGTCTGGGTCAGCCCACCGGGTGGCAATTTCGGATCGCCTATCAACCCGAGCAATTGCGGCACAACGAATGCCAGGTACACACCACCGGCCATGAATGCGAATGTCAGGGTGCGGCCGTGCTTCCACATCCCGAGGCCGAGCAGCTCGAAGCACAGCCAACACAGCAGCAACATCAGCGCGATTTCCATCAACCGTCCAGGGCAATGGCGGCGGTCAGTCGCTGGCGATAGTGCTCCAACGAGTAGTCCGCGACACGGGTTCTTGCGCTTTGCGACAGGGTGACGAGCAGGTCGCGGTCGCGCGCAAGGGAGTCGAGGCGAGCAATGATCCCGGCGGCATCACCAACCCCGACAATATACCCATCCACTCCGTCTCGCACGATGCTTCCGGTGTTGGCGGTGCAGATCACCGGCAAGCCAGCCGCCATCGCCTCGTACACCGCCAGCGACGACCCCTCGGCCAGCGATGGCAACAGGAACACATCGGCGGCGGCGTAGACACCCGGCATGTCGCTGCGTGGCACCGCGCCGCTCAGTTCCAGAGCCGTGTGCAGTGCCGGTCGGACGGCGTCTGGCGCCGACACCGAACCAACCATCCGGAACTGCACTCGCTGCCGATCGAACGCGCGTGCGACCTCGAGCACGGTGGCAGAACCCTTGTGGAGACTGACGTTCCCCACCGTCAGGACGCGCAGCGGACAATCATCAGGTGGCCGCTTTCTGCCCGATCCGTCGAAAGCGCCACGGAGGTCCAGCCCCGCGGGCACAACACGGCAACGGTCAGACGGACCTCCGCACGCCACAATCCCGTCACGCACAAATGTGGATCCGCAGATTATCACGTCCGCCTCGTCCCATTCGGCGGACTCGCGTTGCGCCAGTGCGTCCGGTTGGTCGGCGTCATCGAGCGGCGCATGCCACTCTGGATGCAATTCCGCCTGGGCGGCCAGCAGGGCGTGTTCGATGGTGCGAGGCGTGCTGGTCTGGTCGAGCACGGTGCGCCGCCCCGATGAACGAAAGGCCCGCAGCATCTCGAGGCTCGCCTTGTTGAATCCGTACACTGCGTCGGCCCGGCCGGCATCATGAGCAAGCAACAACTCGCAGAACCGTTGGCCTGCGCGGAGGTGGGCCTCAGCGGTCTGCGCTGCACTTCTTGCGTCACGCCGCTGACGCGCATATGCGAAACCGAATCGATTGAACGCCACGATGCGACCGCGTGGTACGCCAGCTGGCATCCGGCCGAGCAGCCGCCGCAGCCCGTCAGACCGAAGCGCCGGGGGGACGAGATGCAGCCAGCGGAGCCACCCCACCGACGAACACAGGTCTGTATAGAACCGTTCGAGCATGCCGGCCTCGTGCATCGCGCGCGGCACGAGGTAATGACGGCGAGCGCCGATCTGACCCACGGCATATTTCATTGAACCCGCCGGCAGCCGGACACGTCGGGCGATGACCTGCCGCCTGCGCCCGGCCGGTGTAGTATGCAGGCACCGAGGCGCGACAGGGTTGTCTTCGCCAACAGCCGATTCGAGTAAGGCACCTTCGGCACCCGATGTCAACGGGCCTGAATGGCTGCCCACCCGCCACCACCGTGACCGTACTCCACGTCTGCCACTGCTGGGTACCCATTGATCGGGAGTCCGGCGGCGTGGCCAATGTCGTCCGGCAGCTCTGCCTGGCATCGGTGGCCGAGGGACGTGAGGTTGTGCTGATCTGCGGGGACCGCGAACTGGGCCGGGTCGTCGGCGATGGGGCGGGATCAAGCCATGGCGGCCTCACGGTCCATGTCCTTCGACAGCGTGCCAATCCGCTCCGGGGTCCGGTGGGCGAGTTGAAACGGCTGCTCCGAACCATCCGGATGCCAGCTGTGGCGCATGTTCACTCATGCTTCTCCGCCTTCACCGAAGCCGCGATGGCGGCACTGTCGGCTCGCGGTGTACCTTTCGTGTTCACTCCCCACGGCAAGCTGACCACCGATGCCTTGTCCAGGCGAGCGTGGCTCAAACTGATGTGGTGGAAGTTGCGGGCGCGTCGCTGCGTGAATGCCGCCCGCCACATCACGGTGTGCGGATACGGCGAGGACAGAGCATTTGCCCGTCTCGGAATTCATCCGCCCGTCACCGTGATTCCGAACGGCTATGATGCACCTGCCGGGCTCGCCGATCTGGCCGCCATCGAGCCAACTCCCTACTTGCTGTTCCTCGGATACCTCGATCCACGGAAGCAACTCCCCTTCCTGCTTCGCGCGTATGCGGGTTCCAGCGCGTGCCGCACCCACCGCCTGCTGCTGGTCGGGCCCGACCCGTATGGACACAGAGCTGAACTTGAAGCTGAGGTGGCGAGCCTCGGACTGCAAGATGCAGTGACGTTTGCGGGTGCGGCATTCGGTGAAACCAAATGGCGCTACCTGCGACACGCCACCGCCTTCGTATTGCCGTCGCGCGCTGAGGGACAGCCCGTGGTGCTGGCCGAGGCAATGGGCGCCGGGTGCCCGGTGATCATGTCAGCGGCCTGCAATTCGAGCCACCTGTCGGAGTGCGGAGCAGCCATCGAGGTGCCCGGCTTCCGCGTTGAGGATTGGGCGACGGCTATCGATCGCGTATGTGGAGATGCAAGTCTGCAGCGGTTGATGCGGGAGCGCGCAGCGGGCATTGCGCCGGACCTGGCGTGGCCGGCCATCACTGCCCGGTATCATCGGCTGTACGATCGGATCGCCATCGAGCACGCAGCACGGCCGACACTCTGAGACCGAACGCGGTTCCTATGCCCATCTCGAGCACCATACGCGCCCTTCTGCACCATCCGATCGGGCGCCGTCAGCGAGTGCGAACCCTCCTGCGATTCGGCGGCTGGCAACTGCGCTGGCGCCTGTGGCACCGCCGCCGGCCGTGGCCGTTCCGATTCGTCAACGACACCCGCCTGTACGCCCGGGGGGGCGAATACGGCGTCACCGGGAACATCTACTTCGGCCTGCACGAGATCGAGCACATGGCGTTGCTCGCGCACCTTGTGCGCGAGGGGGATCGCGTTCTGGATGTGGGCGCAAATTCCGGAACGTACTCCATTCTCGCAGCCGGTTGCGGATGCCGTGTGACCGCGTTCGAGCCGTCGCCGACCGCCGTGGAGCGGTTCTGTGAGAATGTTGCCCTCAACGGCTTCGGCGGTCAGGTGCAACTCGTCCAGTCGGCGGTCGGAGCGACGACGGGCACCGTTCGATTCACACGTGGGCTGGACACCACCAACCGGATGGCAAGTGCTGAAGACCTGGATGAAGCCACAATCAGCGTGCCGATGACCTCGCTCGATGTCATCAAGAAGGAGCTTGCCTCACCATCGCTTGCACTGAAGATCGACGTGGAAGGGCACGAAGCGGCTGTGCTGGCCGGCTCGATCGACACCCTCGCCGACCCGGATCTGCGGGTGATCATCCTTGAAACAACGACCGGACCGGATGCGCCGACGGTGCCCACGACCGGCCGGTCGCCTGTCGAATCGTTGACGTTGCTCGGCTTTGTCTTGTGCCGGTACGATCCGTTCTCGCGTCAACTCGAGCCCGTTGCCGAGGCCGAGGCACGCAACTCGCTACACAATGTTGCTGCCGTGCGAGACCTGGAGTGGGCTCGCGAACGAGTCCGTGCAGCGCCGGCGCTTCGACTTCCGCGCCTGGGCATATCCTTGTGAGTTGAAGCGCGATCAGGCCAGAAGCGCAGGCCGTTGGTGAAAGCAATCGTTCCAGTTGCCGGTTCAGGAGGTGTTGCATTTCCATCGACTATCGCGAGGACGACTACCACCGCGAACGCCACCCGGAGTTCCTCGGCAGGTCAGACCTGCTGGAAGCATGGTCGTGGTTTGCTGACCTCGCCTACTTCTCGCATGTGAAGGAGGGTGACCGGGTACTGGAGTTCGGCGGTGGTGTCGGCAACAACCTGATCGCAGTAGCGAAGCGGGCGGACGTGGTGATGGTGGAGCCGTCTGGCATCGGGCGCGAGACAGCGGCCTCGCATGGCATCCGGGCGATCGCAACGCTGGACGATCTTGGCGAAGATCAGCTCTTCGACACGATTCTGTGCCGGCATGTGCTGGAGCATGTTCCCGACCCGGTTCAGGTGCTGGGTGGTCTCGCGAAGCGACTGGCGCCGGGCGGCTTGTTGGTGCTCTGCGTGCCGGTGGAGAACCCGAGAGCGATGCCGGTGGCGAACGACCTTGACCACCACCTGTTCGGCTGGAATCCTCGAAACATGCGCAACCTGCTTGAACACTGCGGTTGGCGGCACATTCAGGTCGGCCTCGAACACTACGGCGCAAGGCGCCGGCTCTTGCCGCTGTTCCGCTGGTTTGGCGGCAGGTGCTACGCGCGCTGGGTGCGGCGCGTGGGTTGGTGGTGCCGGTTCGCCGAGGTCAAGGCGACGGCGCGGCGAGGAGAGATCTGATGACCCCTGCGATCTCGGTGCTGATTCTCACGCTGAACGAGGAGGTCAACCTCCCGCGCTGCCTCGAGTCACTTGCCTGGTCGGATGACATCGTCGTGCTCGATTCAGGGTCCACGGATCGCACAGTAGAGATTGCACGCGCAGCGGGGGCACGTGTGGTTGAGCGAAAGCTCGATGATTGGGCCACACACCAGAATTGGGCTATGGAGTCGATCGACTTCCGGCATCCGTGGGTCTACTACTCGGACGCTGACGAAGTCGTCACGAGCGAGTTGCGTGACGAGATGATGGCAATTGCGTCGACCGCCACGACGACGGACGCGGATGAACCGGTGGCCTACCGGGTGCGCTTCCGGAACATGTTTCTTGGCAAGTGGCTCCGCTTCAGCAGCCTCTACCCGACCTGGGTGCTGCGCTTTTTCCGCCCGGAGCGGGTGCGATGGGAGCGACTTGTGAACCCGGTGCCGACCGTGGATGGCAGGGTTGGCCATCTTCGCGGGCACTTCATCCACTATTCGTTCAACAAGGGCCTGGAGGCCTGGTTCGAAAAACACAATCGCTACTCCACGCGCGAGGCAGAAGAGACGCTGGCGAGCCTCGCGAATCGAGCCGTGGATTGGGTCGGGCTGGTGTCCTTCAGCAACGCGAACCGGCGTCGCCGTGCGCTGAAAGAATTCTCGTTCCGCGTCCCATTCCGCCCGTTGCTCAGGTTTCTCTACATGTTCGTCTTGCGCGGCGGCTTCCTGGACGGTCGTGCGGGATACCACTATTGCCGCATGCTTGCGTGGTACGAGTACGCGATCGTGATGAAGGCCGTCGAGATGCGCAGACGCGCGCGCGGCCTCCCGATCTGAGGCGTTTACACGGCGGTTGCGCTCAAGTCGCCCCTTGTGGTCAATCCGGCCGGACGCCAACGAGTTGCCGGTTGAATCGTCGCGCATGCCGGTGGCGGTCCACGGGTAGCCCCGGCAGGCGACGTCGCCACCTTCAGGCACTCTGAAGGTGGCGACGTTTGTTTGCGGAGATGCGATGCGCTACAGCCGCGGGTCGACCGGCTCGCTCTCCAGCGCCAGCACGCCGGACACGCACTCGTGCACGCGGCGCAACGGCTCGCGGCGCACGAAGCGGTGCAACGACTCGACGCCGAGCGCGAACTCGCGCAGCGCCAGCGAGCGCTTGCGGTTCAGCGCTCGCGACCGCAATCGCGGCAGCTGATCGTCGCGCGTGTACTCGGCACCATAGATGATGCGCAGGTACTCGCGGCCGCGCACCTTGATCGCCGGCTGCACGAGCCCGCGCGACGAGTGCACGATGAAGTCGCGCGGCTTGACGACCATGCCCTCGCCGCCGCCCGCGGTCAGCTCGCTCCACCAGGCCACGGCCGCGTCGCGGCTTGCGCTGTCGGTGGTGTCCACGTCGCGCCACTGCGTGGCCATCAGCACGCCGGTTGTGTCGGCCTGCGCCAGGCGTTGCAGCACATCCATGTGCCAGTGGTGGTCGCGGCCGGTATGCGCGCCGCGCTCGCTGGCCAGCAGGTGGAACGGCGCGAGCCGCAGGCCCTGCAGCCCGCTGACCGGCCAGCAGTAGCGCTGCCACGCCGCGTTGTAGTCGGCCACGCACGACGCGCGCGTTGCGACGTGTGACTGCAACGCCGCCACATCGAGCCCGCGCGACGCAGCAGCCGCGAGCGCATCGTGCGCACCCGCGAGCATCTGCGCACCGGCCGCACCCACCGGCGCGTACTGCTCGCGCAGCAGGCCCTGCGCCTTGGCCGACCACGGCATCAACTCGGCGTCGAGCACGACCCAGTCGGTGGCCAGCTCGCGCCACAGATCGCCTGCGCTGATCGCGTCACGCACGACCTGCAGCAACGCCGCCTCCAGCGCGGCATCGCCGGTGAAGAACGGCCGACCGGTGCGCGAGACGCAACAGCCGCCGACCTCGCCGGCCTCGCCACGCACGCCGAACCGCGTTGCCGCGGCCGCCGCGTCGCGACACACCACGAGCACGGCGCGCGAGCCCATGTGCTTCTCCTGGCACACCACGTGTGCGACGCCGCGGTAACGGAAGTGCTCGAAGGCTTCGTCCGGGTGCTCGAGCAGACCGTCGCGCGGGCTCGACTCGCACGGCGACATCGTCGGCGGCAGGTACACGAGCCAGCGCGGATCGGCGCCGAACCGGCTCATCACCTCCAGCGCCGCGGCCGCGTTCTCGGCACGGATCGTCACCGCCTCGCGCAGCCCGGTGTGGATGATGCGCTTGCCCGTGACGTCTTCGAGGTCGAGCAACGTGTCGTGCTCCTGCTGCGCGGTCGGCAGCGTCGTCGTCGTCGTCGGCGTCGTCAGCGGGCGCACCGGCTCGCTCCACACCGCTGTGGCCGGCACGCTGACCAGCTCCCGCTCCGGCCAGCGCAGCGCCGTCAACCGACCGCCGAACACGCAGCCGGTGTCGATGTTGATCGTGCGGTTGAGCCACTCCGGCTCGGGCACCGGCGTGTGGCCGTACACCACCGTCGCCGTGCCGCGGTACTCGGCGGCCCAGTTGTGGCGCACCGGCAGCCCGTACTCGTCGGTCTCGCCGGTCGTCTCGCCGTAGAGCGCGAACTGCCGCACCGTGCCCGACGCGCGGCCCTGCAACTCCTGCTTCATGCCCGCGTGCGCGACCACCAGGTCGCCGCCCGCCAGCACGTAGTGGCCGACCAGCCCGTCGAGGAACTGCTCGACACGCGTGGTGAAGCCGGCCGGCTCGTGCTCGAGCTGCGCCAGCGTCTCGGCGAGGCCGTGGGTGATGCGCACGTTCTTGCCCCACAGCTTGCGCTTGAGCCGGTCGTCGTGGTTGCCGGGCACGCAGAGTGCCGCGCCCGACGCGGCCATGTCCATGGCGAGGCGCAGCACGTCGGGCGACGCCGGTCCGCGGTCCACCAGGTCGCCGAGGAAGATCACGCGGCGGCCGGCCGGGTGCGTGACCGCGTAGCGATGATCGCCGTCGGCCAGCTCCTCGGCAGCCACGGTGTAGCCCAGCTCGTGCAGCAGCAGCGACAGCTCGGAGAAGCAGCCGTGCACGTCGCCGATGATGTCGAACGGTCCGTGGTCGTCGCGACGATCGACCCACAGCCGCTGGCGCTCGATGCGCACGGCCGCGATGTCCTCCACGCTGCGCAGCGTGTGAACGTAACGGAAGCCCTCGCGCTGCAGGCCACGCAGCCCGCGACGCATCTGTGCGCGCTGCTGGCCGACCACATGGCTGCCGAAGTTGCGATCCGGCCGCACGGCGTTGCGCGCATGGCAGACGCTGGCCGGTACGTCGAAGACGATGGCCACCGCCAGTGTGTGGTAGTCGCGCGCAATCTGCAGCAGCGGCTTGCGCGACTCGGGCTGCACGTTGGTCGCATCAACGACGGTCAGCCGGCCCAGCGCCAGGCGCTTGCGCGCGATGGTGTGCAGCAGGTCGAACGCGTCCGTCGTGACGGTCTGATCGTTCTCGTTGTCGGCCAGCATGCCGCGGCAGGCGTCCGACGAGACGACCTCGGTCGGCGCGAAGTGGGTGCGCGCGAACGTGCTCTTGCCGCAGCCCGAGGGGCCGATCAGCACGACGAGTGCGAGCTCCGGAATGGTCAGTGCCTTCATGGTTTGCTTCCTCCGGTCCGGGCCGCGACCGTCAGGCAGCGGGACCAGCAAGCACACGGCTGCTGGTTGGTACGGCTCCTCATGGTCAGGCCGGACTGCAACGCTCGACTACTGTTGTGTGAAGATCGCCATCTGCGTCGGCGCGCCGTGGTCGGCGTGTATCGGGCCGATCGGCTCGATGCTCACGCTCCAGCCGTGCTCGCTCGCCACGCGGGATGTCCAGGCGGCGAACTCCGCGCGCGACCACTCGAAGCGGTGGTCACCGTGGCGCACGTCGCCGGGCTGCAACGTCTCGTAGAGCACGTTGTAGTCGCGGTTCGGCGTCGTCAGCACCACCGTGCGCGGTCGCGTCTCGCCGAACAGCACGCGCTCGAACGCGGCCAGTCGGTGCGGATCGAGGTGCTCCACCACCTCCACGACGGCCGCGGCATCGAAGCCGTGCAGTCGGCGGTCGCGGTAGATGAGGCTGCCGTGCAACAGCTTCACCTGCTCGCGGCGGGCCGGGTGCAGGCGATCGAGCTTGAGCCGTTGCTCGGCGCGAGCCAGCGCGGTCGTCGAGACATCGACGCCGACGATCTCGCTGAACTGCCGGTCCTTGATCAGCTCGCGCATCAGCCGGCCCTCACCGCAACCGAGGTCGAGCACGCGCTGCGCACCGCACGACCGCAGCGCGGCCAGCACGGCGCCATGCCGTTGCACGTTGAGCGGCTCGCGCCGATCCGGCTTCTCGTCGTCGCCTGCCGCGTCATCCGGCGGCGCCGGTTGCGGATCGCGCTCCTCGGCCGTGAGCAGTTGCTCCAGCGCCGGCCGCGTGAGCGAGCGCTGATGCTTGAGGTAGCGGCGCGTGATCAGGGTGCGCTCGGGATGCGTCGGCAACCAGCCCTCGCCGCGCCGCAGCAGCTTCTGCACCTCGTCGTCGCTGACCCAGTAGTGCTTGTCGTCGTCCAGTACCGGCAGCAGCACATAGAGGTGCGTGAGCAGATCGGCGAGCCGGCAGGTCGCGCGCAGCGTCAGCGACACACTGCGGCTCGCACCCCACTCGGCGAACCGCTCGTCGAGCGGCCGCGTGACGACGTCTACCTCGTAGCCCAGCGGCTCGAACAGCCGGCGCAGCAGCGCTTCGCCCCCGCGCGCGACCACGGCCGGCAGATGCGCTTCCAGCGGAATCGCCGTCTGCGCGAGGGCCTCGTGGTCCTTGCAGTCGCCCTGCATCGCATTGCGGAACACGCGCGCGAGCGCGACGCACAGCAACGACGACGCGACATACGGCCGGTCGTTGACGTACTGATCCAGTCCGCCGCCATCGCCACGGCCGCGCACGAGGCTGACCGGATCGACCTCGACCAGCAGCGCCGCCGTGCAGCGGTCCGCGTCGGCCAGCGGGTAGAAGATGTGCGCCACGCCGACCGGCAACTCGAATGACT
The DNA here is from genome assembly GCA_050249295.1 of Planctomycetota bacterium. GTDB lineage: Bacteria > Planctomycetota > UBA8742 > SKZP01 > SKZP01 > JBFWQT01. The sequence goes on along the minus strand of JBFWQT010000103.1, from coordinate 1,469 downwards.
GCACGCGGTCGGGATGCTTGTGCAGCAGGTAGCCGAGGTCGGTGGCCGGCCGGTGCGTAGTGGTCAGCGTGAGGAACACGGCGTCTCCGATGCGAGCGTGTTCCCGGCTAGTACGGTCGGCGGCCGATTGCTCCGGATCGCGGGGCGTACTACTCTGGCGCGCTCGCGCGTCCTTCGGGCGGCGCGCGGCGCCAGCGATCGGGAGGGTTGGCAGAGTGGCCGATTGCGGTGGTTTTGAAAACCACTGTCGGGCAACCGACCGGGGGTTCGAATCCCTCACCCTCCGTCTCACCACAGCAGTGACACGACACCAGAAACGGCACTCGCCGCCTGATCCGTGCGGGTCAGGCGGCGAGTGCGCGTTGTCTGTCTGCATGCCGAAGCGGCGTGTGCCGATGGCGGTCAGTCCTTGAGACGCTCCCAGAGCTTCATCAGCAGCTTGCGCGTCTCCAGGTCTTCGGCAGCGCGCGCCATGGTCACCAGGCGGCCACGCAGGTCGGCACGTCCGGCCGGGCCGAGCAGCAGCGCGGCGCGAGTCACCGAACGAGAACCGCGCACCGGCGAATTGCGGGGCAGGCCGATGATGTCGTACATCGACTTGAGCAACTCGAACTCGGGCGACGCTTCCGGCGGGCCGGTCTCCGGCCCAAGGACGTCGTTGCCGCTGGTGGTGAGCTCGATCGCGCCTTCCATGTGGTCGCGCATGATCAGCAGGTCCAGCTCCAGGTTGCTGCCAAGCAGGAACGACGAGCGGACGATCCGGCCGTCCGGGCCGATCAGCGCGTAGCCGGGCCACAGCTCGACGCCGACGACGCTGCCGCTCACGGTGCCGAACCCGTAGGTGCGGGTGACGCTGCCGGTCTCGTCGATCAGGTAGTCGCCGCGCGGCTTGTAGCGGTCAATCACCTGGCGGTGCTTGTCGAGGTGGGTGCCGAAGCTCTTGCCAGCGGCAATCGTGATCACCGACAGCTGGCGGTCGCTGTAGCGCTGGGTAGCCTCGAGCAGCTGCGGCCAGATGCGCAGGTTGGAGCGCTGCGCCGGGTTCATGAACAGCATCAGCACGTAGCGGCCGCTGTAGTTCTCCAGCTCGTGCGGCGCCTCGGTCTCCGACGCGTCGTAGAGGTAGAACGAGTTGGCGCGCTGGCCCGGGGTGCTGCGCAGCATGTGGTTGAGCATCAGGCGCAGCTGGTGCCCGACGAGGCCGTACTTCTTCAGCTCCATCCGCGCCTCGACGACCGCGTCGTCCTTGTCGAGCGCCTGGGCCGAGAGGTAGTTGAGCAGCAGGTTGTTGCGCTGCGCGCTGGTGCTGCTGCGTTCCTCCTTCGGGTACCACTGGTCGTAGATCTCGACGAGCTTCTGGCACAGCTTCCACTCGGCGTTGAGCACGAGCCAGCCGGCCAGATCGTTGAGCAACTGCAGGCGACGACCGGTCGTGTCGTTCTCGCGCCGCGCACCGGCCAGCCAGGCGG
>JBFWQT010000102.1:0-16329 GCA_050249295.1 Planctomycetota bacterium | reverse complement strand
TCGATCGGCAGTGACGTCAGCCCGTTGCCGCGGTTGGTGGCGCGCACCGACACGACGATTGTGGATGCGTACCTCACGCCGGTGCTGCGCCGGTATGTGCAAGGCTTCCGCAAGGGGCTGGGCGTTGACACCCCCGGCTCGCCTGGCTCGCGCGCCGTCACTCCGCGCATCCGCTTCATGCAATCCTCGGGCGGGCTCGTCGACGCCACCCACTTCTCGGGCAAGGACGCAATCTTCTCCGGCCCCGCTGGCGGCGTCGTTGGCATGGCGCGCGTCGCGCAGCTGGCCGGGTTCGAGAAGGTCATCGGCTGGGACATGGGCGGCACATCCACCGACGTGTCGCACTACGACGGCTCGGCCGATGCGCTGGCGATCGAGGCCGGCGGCGGGTTCGAGCGCAGCGACGAGACGCGCGTCGGCGGCGTGCGCGTGCGCGCGCCCGGCTTGCACATCGAGACCGTCGCGGCCGGCGGCGGCAGCATCCTGCATGTCGAGTTCGGCCGACTCACCGTCGGGCCCGACAGCGCTGGCGCCAACCCCGGCCCCGCGTGCTACCGCAACGGCGGCCCGCTCTGCGTCACCGACGCCAACCTGCTGCTCGGCCGACTGCAGCCCGCGTTCTTCCCGGCGATCTTCGGGCCGGACGCGAACCAGCCGCTCGACCTCGACATCGTGCGCGAGAAGTTTGCCGCGCTGGCCGAGGGCGTGAGTGCCGAACTCGGTGCGCCGTGGTCGCCGGAGCAGCTGGCCGAGGGCTTCATCCGCGTGGCCAACGAGAACATGGCCAAGCCGATTCACACGCTGTCGGTCGCGCGCGGCCGCAACATTGCGGACTACGCGCTGGTCGTCTTCGGCGGCGCCGGCGGCCAGCACGCCTGCGCGATTGCGCGCTCGCTCGGCATCCGCCACATCATCATTCACCCGCAGGCCAGCCTGCTCTCCGCCTGGGGTCTCGGCCAGGCGCCGGTGCAGCGCATCGACGAGCGCGCCGTCGGCGGCCTGCTCGGCAACGACTCGCTGGCTCACGCGCTGGTGCAGGTGGCCGAGATGATCGACGCCGGCCGTGAGGCGATGACCGACGAAGGCATTGCGGCCGACGCGGTGGAGGTGCATGTCTCGGTTCGTCTGCGCTACCAGGGCAGCGACACCCGCATCGCCGTCGCGTGTGGCCCCGCGCTGCGCGACGAGGCCTTCCTGCGCGAGGCGTTGGCGACACTGCACCGCAAGCAGTTCGGCTTCGTGCCGGCGAATGCCGAGGTGCATGTCGTCAGTGTCGAGGTGGAGTGCAAGGGGTACTCGACGCACGCGCCCGGCGCCGAGCATGGAGTTGCACCGCAATGGCGGCTGGTCGCTGAAGACCCGATGAACGTGCGTGCGGATTTGTTCCTCCACGGCAAGTTCCGCGACATCTCACAGCTGAATCTGGCGGGCCTGAAGCCCGGCCACTTGTTGCCGGGACCCGCGCTGCTCGTCGGGCAGACGACGACGGTCGTGCTTGAACCCGGCTTTGCGGCGCGAGTGGACGCCGATGGCTCGCTGATCCTCAGTGACGAGACGATCGGTGATCCACGCGACGAGAAGTGGCTGATTCAGGGGACTCTTGAGGACAATCTCAACCAGTACGAAGACCTCCTCGCGTTGATCAAGACTGGCTTGGCCGACATCGGCGCGCTCAGCCTGGCGAGCGAAGTGGTGACACGCTCCGGTCTGCTGGGCACCACAGCCAGTGGGATTGCCGCTGCAATCGGTCCACGGCCCGATCGCGTGCGCCATGACGTGGCGACGCACCACCTCCAGATTGCACGCGACCTGTTCGAGAGTGGCGAACTCGATGGTGCGTTGATCCAACTACGCGACGCGCCGCTCAATCACCCGGCAACAGCCGCCCCGGCTGCGTTGCTTGCCGCAGAGGTCCTGTTGCAGATGGAGCGGCCACACTCCGCCGCGGTCTGTGCAACCGCAGTGCTGAATGATCCATCAGCGACCCCGGCAAACCGCGCGCTCGCCGGCAAGATGCTCGAGCGCTGCCTTGGCGAACACCTTCGGCTGGCGGAAGCCGACTACAAGGCAGTGCTGCGCGAGTTGCTCGATCGCCCGCGCCCGGGCTTGATGGATCGCGAAGGCAACGTGGCCACCATCCGCGAGGTGCACGACAAGGCGGAAGAACTCGCGATTCCGCCGGAATTGCGTCGGCCGGAGCGCAGCGTGTCGCGCGCCTTGCCTCGCCCACCTGCGAAGCAACCGGACGACGCCCCCCTCGCGGGCGGACCCGACCCGGTGCTGCTTGAGGTGTTCCACAATCGCTTCATGAGCATTGCGGAACAGATGGGCGCGGCGCTGAAGAAGACGGCGCGCAGCACCAACATCAAGGAGCGACTCGACTACTCGTGCGCCGTCTTCGATCGCGACGGCGGCCTGGTTGCGAACGCGCCGCACATTCCGGTGCACCTCGGCGCAATGAGCGAGGCGGTGAAGCACGTGGCGAACACGCGTCGCGGCAACCTGTGGCGCGGCGACGTGATCGCCACCAACGACCCGAGCGAAGGTGGCTCGCACCTGCCGGACATCACGGTCGTGACGCCGGTGTTCCTGGAGAACGCGCCGTCCGCGAGCAGCGGACTTACGTCCCCGGCTCGCCCGGATGCATCCCCATACGGGACACCCGCGTTCTTCGTCGCGTCGCGCGGTCACCACGCCGACGTCGGTGGCATAACGCCGGGCAGCATGCCGCCGTTCTCGCGCTCGCTGGACGAGGAAGGCGTCGTCTTCCACGACTTCACGCTGGCCAGCGGCGGCGACTTCCGCGAGGCCGCCGTGCGCGAGCTGCTGGCATCCGGGCCGTACCCGGCGCGCAAGCCGGACGACAACGTGGCCGACCTCGTCGCGCAGATCGCGGCCAACGAGGCCGGCGCGCAGGAGCTGCAACGGCTCGTGCGCGAGTTCGGCGCCGGCAAGGTCAACGCGTACATGCAGTTCGTCCAGCAGAACGCCGCGGCCGCCGTGCGCCACGTGCTGGCCCGGTTGCCGCGCGAGCACATGCACTTCGAGGACCGGCTCGACGACGGCGCGAAAATCGCCGTGGACATCCGCCTCTCGCCCGACCGCCAGCGCGCGACGATCGACTTCAGCGGGACCGACGCGCAACTGCACGACAACCTGAATGCGCCGCGCGCGGTGGCCGTGTCGGCGGTGCTCTACGTGATGCGACTGCTGGTGCAACGGCCGATCCCGCTCAACAGTGGCTGCCTCGAACCGATCGACCTGATCGTGCCGCCGGGCTCGCTGCTCGACCCCGCGCCCGGCGCGCCCGTCTGCGGCGGCAACGTGGAGACCAGCCAGCGCGTCGTCGATGTGCTGCTCGGCGCGCTCGATGCCGCGGCCGCGTCGCAGGGCACGATGAACAACTTCACGTTCGGCAACGCGCGCTACCAGTACTACGAGACGATCTGCGGCGGCAGCGGCGCCACGTCGCGCGGGCCGGGGCAGAGCGCGGTGCACACCCACATGACCAACACGCGCATCACCGACCCCGAGACGCTCGAGCGCAATTTCCCCGTGCGGCTGCATCGCTTCTCCATCCGCCACGGCAGCGGCGGCGCGGGCCAGCATCGCGGCGGTGACGGCATCATCCGCGACGTCGAGTTCCTCGAGCCGATGCAGGTGATCCTGCTCAGCCAGCGCCGGACGATGCAGCCGTGGGGCCTGCACGGCGGCGGGCCGGGCGAGCGTGGAAGCGCCACGCTGGTGCGCGCCGATGGCAGCGAGCAGGATCTGCCGGGTCGCGTCGGCGTGGACGTGCGCCCCGGCGACCGCATCATCATTCGCACGCCCGGCGGCGGCGGCTGGGGCGCGAGCTGAACTGCGCGATGCTTGCCGACGGAGAACATGTCGGCATATCATCGGTGCGTTCCTCATACCGCTCGCCCTCCATCCCCGATGCCGATGCGCCGCCGTTCCGCACGCCTGATGACGCTCCTCTTGCTGTTCGCGCTCGGCACGTCGCTGGCGCTTGCCGACAGCGCCGCCGACCTCGTCGATGAGTACTGCACCAGTACCGATCGGCGCCGCCAGGACGCGATCGCTCTGGAACTGCAGCGCACCTCGTCGGGAGCCACGCGCACGGCGCTGGAGGCGGGCCTGGCCAGCGACGAGAAGCGCGCGAAGGTGATCGACCTGCTCGGCCGCATGCATTGCGACGACTCGCCGGGCCTGCTGAAGTCGCACCTCGACGGGGCCGACTCGCTGGCCGCGATCGCCGCGCTCGGCCAATCCACCAACCCCGACGCGGCTGGCATGCTGCGCGAACGCTGGGCGGCGGCCGAGCCGGGGACCGATGCGTACAAGGCGCTGACCGCGGCGCTCTCGACGGCCGCGATGAACCTCGACGACCTCGAGGCATTTGCCGCGCTGATCGACGATCCGGCGCGAGGCGACGACGCCCGCCGGATCATGCGGCGGTATCTCGACCTCGGCGGCATCGGCGCGGGCGTGCCGTCGTCGGCCGATGCGAAGAGCGCGTGGGCCGAGCTCAAGAAGGGGTGGCGCACCTGGAGCAAGTCGCAGCGCTCCAGCGGCACCGACCTGATTCCGCGCCTGCGCGGGCGGCATGTGGCGTTGCGCCTCGGCGACAACCTGATGGGCGGCGCGTCGCTGTCGTCTGGTCCGCTGCCGGAATGGAACACGGTCGATCACACGCTGACGGCTATCTACTTCCTCAAGCCAGACGCGCGAGGCGACTCCACCGGCAACTACCTCGACATCATCTATTCGCATGGCCGTTACGCTGGCGGCGGGCGTTGCACCAACGACGGCCTGAAGCTGCGCATTGACGACAAGGAACTGGTGACGCCGGGGAAGAAGAACAACTGGAACACCTTCGAGATGATCGTCACGGTGACCGACCCGGCGAAGCTCATGCGCACCTACGTCCTCAAGCTGAATGGCAAGGTGGCGACCGACAGGCCATGGCAGATGGAAGGTGACCTCCAGGGGCTGTCGCTGAACATGCGAGGCGCCGTGCTCGGCGCGTTGTACGTGCGCTGAGCGGCACGCTGCCGAGCGTCGCCGCGGCTCGCACTGCTCGTCGTCCACGGCGGGTTCGCATGCACGGCGGCGGGCCGCGGCGCCGGCACATGCCCACTTACGTATGCTTGTTACCCGTTGCCCCGAATGGTACACCGCCCCGCTTCGGCGGCACCGGAGCAAAGGGAACACCGCGAATGACTACGCTGACAGCGCCTGTGGATCTGAAGCCCCTGTTCGAGAAGGCCGAGTCGATTGCTGACTGGGTGGCGTTGCGCCTGAAGGTCGGCGATACGCCGGACCCCGCGGCGGCGGTGCGTGCACTGATTGACGCGCAGCCGGACGGCAAGGCGGAGAAGGCGTTCCATCGCGGCGCCGCGCTGTGGCTGGGCGGCCGGCACCAGGAAGCGCTCGACACGCTGGACAAGGGCAAGGAGACGAAGGGCGTCCAGCAGTGGATGCGCGGCTGCTGCCTGCGCGAGCTCGAGAAGCTCGACGAGGCCGAGAAGTCGTTCGAGGAGGCCGAGAAGAAGGGCCAGGTCTGGGGCACGCTGGGTCGCGCCGAGGTGCGCATCCGCCAGGGCCGCAAGCCCGAGGCGCACGACCTGCTGCAGACCGTCGGCAAGGAAGGCGAGAACCTCGCCGAGTACTGGTACCTGCGCGGCCTGATCGCTGACTACAACGGCCTGACGAAGGACGCGATCGCGTTCTACGACAAGGCGCTGGACAAGGACGCGAACCACCCCGGCGCGCTGTTCCGCACCGCGTACCTGGCCGACCTGACCGGCGACGACGCGCTGGCAATGGCCACCTACGAGACGCTGAAGACGAGCACGCCGGTGCACGTCAACACGCTGATCAACCTCGGCATCAACTACGAAGACCGCGAGAACTACCGCAAGGCGATCGAATGCTATCGCGCGGTGCTCAAGCGCTTCCCCAATCACCCGCGCGCGCGCCTGTTCCTCAAGGACTCGCTGGCGTCGCTGGACATGTACTACGACGAGGAGAAGGAAGCGAAGCAGAACGAGGTCACGCAGCTGCTCAGCACGCCGGTGACCGAGTTCGAGCTGTCGGTGCGCTCGCGCAACTGCCTCGCCCGGATGAAGATTGAAACGCTCGGCGACCTGATCAAGAAGACCGAGCAGGAACTGCTCTCGTACAAGAACTTCGGCGAGACCAGCCTCCAGGAAATCAAGGCGATCCTGCAGCGCAAGAACCTGCGCCTCGGCATGCAGCCCGGCGAGGAGATCCTGCTGGTCACCGAGGCCCCGGCCGAGGCGCAGGACGAGGTGCTGCTCAAGCCGATCAGCGAGCTCAACTTCTCGGTGCGCGTGCGCAAGGTGATGGAGAAGCTCGAGATCAAGACGCTCGGCGACCTGACCCGCACGAAGGAGTCGGCGCTGACGTCGCTGAAGAACTTCGGCAAGACGTCGCTGGCCGAGCTGAAGAAGAAGCTGGCCGAGTACTCGCTGTCGCTCGCTGCCGAGTGATTGTGGTCCAGACCGGGCTGTGAGCTGTGGTGCAGGCTTCCAGCCTGCATGCATTGTGGTGCAGGCTTCCAGCCTGCATGCATTGTGGTGCAGGCTTCCAGCCTGCATGCATTGTGGTGCAGGCTTCCAGCCTGCATCCTACCGGCTCGCGCCCACGGCCCGTTCCTGATTCAATGATGGGATAACACCATCTGTCGTGGAGCCCGGCCATGACCGCGCGAGCCGAGACGCCGTCGCCCGACGCCGCCACCCAGGCCGGTGAGCGCAGGGCACCCGCCACGCGGCGACGCACGCCACGCGCACTCGACCCCACCGTGGACGTGCCGCCGCCCGGCACGCTCGAGCCCACCATCGACGTGCAGCCGGTGCAGCGCTCGGTCACCAGCGAACTCGGCATCGACGACGACGAACAGGCCGAGGTGGTGGATCTGCACAGCGCCGACATCAGCGTGCTGGAGAGCGGCCGGCCGAAGTCGGCGAACCAGCGGCCGATCAGCGGCCTGGCAGGCGGCTCCACGGCCGACGGCGGGCGCGGCCTCGGTCGCTACGAGGTGCTCGACGAGATCGCGCGTGGCGGCATGGGCGCGATCATGACGGCGCGCGATCGCGATCTGAAGCGCACCGTGGCGATGAAGGTGTTGCTCGGCGTCAACCAGGAGTCGTTGCGCAAACCCGAAGCGCGCCGCCGCGTGCGCCGCTTCGTTGCCGAGGCGCAGATCACCGGCCAGCTCGAACATCCCAACATCGTGCCCGTGCACGAGCTTGGCGTGGATGCCAACGGCCGGCCGTGGTTCACCATGAAGCTGATTGACGGCGAGGAACTCTCGCTGCTGATCGACAACCTGCGGTACGAGGTCGAGAACCGCTTCACGACCGAGCCGGTGCCGGTCTGGCGCGGCCGGCTGCTTGAGGTGTTCGCCAAGGTCTGCGACGCCGTGTCGTATGCGCACTCGCGCGGCGTGATCCATCGCGACCTCAAGCCCGACAACATCATGGTCGGCGCGTTCGGCGATGTGCTGCTGATGGACTGGGGCATCGCGCGCGCCAGGTCGGCTCCGGCCAGCGACGCCGGTGACGCCGGTGACGAACCGGTGCAGCTCGACGGCCCACCCGAAGCGCGCCTCACGCGCGACGGCACGATCGTCGGCACGCCGATCTACATGAGTCCCGAACAGGCACTCGGCCAGACGAAGCTGATCGACGAGCGGTCCGACGTCTACTCGCTCGGCGCCATCCTCTATCAGATTCTCACGCTCACGCCGCCGTACGAGGGCGACAGCGATGCCGTGCTGAAGCGGGTGCAGAGCAAGCGACCGGCCGCGCCGCCGCGGCATCGCGCGCCGCAGTACCAGATTCCGCCGGAGCTCGAGGCGATCTGCCGGACTGCGATGCAGCCCGAACTGCGCCGTCGCTACCAGTCGGTGGAGGCGCTGCGCGACGATCTGCGCCGCTTCCAGTCCGGTTGGTCGGTCAGCGTCTACCAGGACACGCGACTGCAGCGCGCCGCGAAGTGGGTGCGCCGCAACCCGATTGTGACCACCGCGGGCGCGGCCGGCCTGCTGGTGGCCGTGTTCCTCGGCATCACGCTGGTGCAAACGATCAACGCGCAGCGCGCCAACGAGGATCGAATGCAGCAGGAGGCGCAGCGCGTCGCGGCCGAGAGCCAGCAGCGCGAGGAACTGCTGCGTCGCCTCGCCGCCGAGGAACGCTTCGACGAGCTGCAGGACGTGGTCGGCAGTGCAGCGCGCAACCAGCGCGACGCGGTGCGCGAGGAATACAACCGGCTCTGGAATGCGCGGCCCGCCGGACAGTACGCGGCGGTGTTCGTCTCGGCGCTCGGACCGGAACGCGTCGACCGCTTCATCGCGGCGTTCCGTCGGGTGCTCGATGTCGGCGATGCCGTGCGCCAGCGCGAGGCCTACTACGACTTCAACGACACCTTCTACCTGGCGATGCTGCTCGACCTCGGCCGCGACGACCTCGCCACCGCGATCCGCTACTACACGCGCTCGCTGGAGAGCAATCCGGCGTACCTGCCGGCGCTGCTCAACCGCGCGAGCTGCCATGCGCGCATGGGCCACTTCACCGATGCGCTGGGCGACGTCCGCCGCGCGATGGATCTGCAGCCGCGCGACGCCGCCGTGTGGCACACACGCGGCATGATCTACCGCGAGCAGGGCGACCTCCCGGCGGCGCTGGCCGACTTCAACGAATCGCTGCGCATCGACCCGGACAGTGCCAACACCCTGAACGTGCGCGGCGGCGTGCTGCTCGACATGAACCAGGTGGATGATGCGCTACGCGACTTCAATCGTGCGATCTCGCTCAACTCGTGCGACGGCTTCTACAACCGTGCGCGCGTGCGCAACCGGCTCAACGATCTGGCCGGCGCGATGAGCGACTACGCCGACTGCATTGCGCGTGAGCCGTGGCAGTCCGGCGCGTGGAACAACCGCGGCCTGTTGCGCCGCAAGACCGGCGACCTGCCGGGCGCGATCGCCGACTTCCGCCAGGCGCTTCGCTGTGCCCCGGACAAGTGGGATGCGAAGGCCAACCTCGGCCACACGCTGGCCCACACCGGCGTGCCCTCGGACCGGACCGAAGGCGTGCAGCTACTGCAGGACGCCTGGCGCATGTGTCCCGACTCCGCGGCCCGCACTCGCATTGCCACGTTGATCCGCGATGCCGGCGGCGACGTGCCGGAGTAGGCGGCTCCTCTCACGTCACGAGTGTCCCGTGCAAGCGCGCGGAGTCCGGTCCTGAAGCCAGCGCGACCCGTCGCCCCGCTTCTTCCAGTGGCGACTCTTACGCTGACGGATCGGCGCGCCGCGCAAGGCGCTTGCGAGTCGCCTGCACGGCAGCGGCCGCCAGGATCAACAAGGCGAGCCACGGCACCCAGTCGCCGGTGGCGGTGTACAGCGAGAACGCATCAGTCACGTCCACGCGGTCTGTCAACACGGCCGGGCCGATCTCCTTCACCCGGCCCTGCGAATCGGCCAGCACGCGCTTCACCTGGCCGGTCGGCGAAATGAAACCGCTGATGCCGGTATTGGTGCAACGCGCCATGCCGCGGCGATTCTCGATGCAGCGCAGACGCGCCATCATCAGCATCTGATCGAGCTCGGCCGATTGCTGGTACCAGCAGTCGTCCGAGATGTTGAGCATGAAGTCGGCCGGGCGCGGCGCGCCAGCGGGGCCGGCCACGCAACTGCGGATCACCGGCGAGAACGCCACCTCGTAGCAGATCGGCGCGGCAAACAGGTACGGGCGCGGTGGACTGCCACTCCACGGCGTGCGCGACGTGTCGACCGTGAACAGGTGCGCCGTCGTGCCGGGCTTCACGCACGGCACCGCGCCCATTGCCTGCTTCACGATCGGCGCGATGAACGGCAGCGTGTCGACGTAGGGCATGAACTCGCCGGCCGGGACGAGCGCGCGCTTGACGTAGTGACCCTGCAGCCGGGCGGGCGCATCGAGCGCGGGCGGCGGCTCGATGAAGTGCGCGCAGTCCTGGTCGTACTGCTCCTCGGGCATCGACGGATGGAACTCGTCGATGAGGAACGACGTGCCGACCAGCATGTAGGGCCAGCCAGGCAGCAGATCGTCAGGCGTGGGCGTGGTGGCGCGCTGGCGCAATCGCAGCGCATCCACGAGGTTGACGAGCTGGCGGTCGTCGCGCCGGTACGGGTTGGGCGAGTCGATCTCGGCGCGCAGGCCGCGCGAGACGCGGCGCGGAATGCACGTCACGTTGCGCACCGCGCCGGCATGCTCGATGGTCAGCGAGATCGGCGTGGCACCCTCGCCGGCCTGGATCGCGATCTGGTTCTCCATGTCGCGCGGCGACGCGATGGCCACGTCGCCCACCTTGAGGATGCGATCGCCGACCTGCACTCCGGCGTCGGACGCGGGGCCGGGGCGGGCGCCAGTGACGATGAGCGCAGAGTCGACCGCGAGGTCGATCTCCGGCACGCCGTTCTGCGACAGGCCGAAGAGCGCGGCTTCGGGCCAGGCGATGATGTCCGGCTTCTCGGCGGCCGCCGCCATGGTGGCCTCAACGAGCACATCGAGGTCGGTCATGCGGCCGTGACCCGGGTTGTAGATGAAGTTCGGCTGCACCATGGCGATCTTCGGACCGGCCGTGGTGGCGGCGTCAACGCTGCTGCTGCGGATCGCGCCGTAGATGCAGCCGGCGGCGATGACGGCGAGCATGACGAACAGCGGACGCAGCCCGCGCAGGACCGGAACGACGGAGAGGGTGACAGCTGCGGCACGACGCGCGCGAACGACGTTGTGCCAGCTCATCACGATCGCCACGTTGAACGCCACCATCGCCGCAGCGACGAGCCAGCCACCGCCGAGGTCGGCGACCTGGATGAACGGCGCGAACTCGACCTGCGAGGCCGCGACCTGCAACCACGAGAACGGCAGCGGGATGTTGGCCACCGCCTTGAGGTACTCGAGCGTGACGAACGTGGCGACGATGACGGCCGCGCCCGGCAAGGCCAATCCGCCGGGCCGGCGCAGCACGCTGCGCCAGATGAAGCCGACGACCGCGAGCTGCAGCGAGAGCACTGCCAGGATCACGCCGAGGATCAGTGACCCGACTTCGGGGTCGAGGTTGGCAAGCCAGCCGCAACACGCGCCGAACCAGATGCAGATGACGGCGGCGGCCGAGAGCACGGTCCCCCAGCGGCCACTCTCCGGCAGTACCAGCAGCCACGGCACGAACGCAATCCAGCCGAGCGGCCAGATCGCCAGCGGGTGGAACGTGCCCATCATCAGCAAACCGCTGAACGCCCCGCCAAGCACGCTGATGCCGACGCGGCGCCACCACGCGGCCCACGCAACTGCGGCCTCGGCTGCGGACGACGGCGCGACCGTGTCATCGGCCGGCGGCGTGCTGGCCGGCTCGGCCTGCGGAGTTGGCTCGGTGTTCACTACTGGACCCAGAAGCGGCTCACCAGTTCGGCGTAGCGCGCCCCGGCCGCGTCGTTCGTGGCGTCCCACTTGTACTCGACAAGCACCGACACCATCGTCGGGAAGCCATCGGCCGAAGCGCCGGTCAGGCTCGCCGCGGCGATGCGATGGCGCCACGTCACGCCGTCCTTCTCGTAGCGGATCTGCGCGGCGTGGCCCGCCTTGCCGGCCAGGCCCGCCTCGACCGCCATCACCTCCTCTTCGGTGGTGGGCGTCGTGCCGGCTTCCTGCATGTCGCGCAGGATCGCGGTGTAGCGCTGGTTGACCAGCTCATCCGAGGCCTTCGGGAAGCCCCAGACGGTGATCATCATCGTCGCGCCGCTCGGCCCGGTCAGGGTCGTGGTGGTGCTGTCGATGTTGTAGGTCTCCTTGACCGTCCACTCAGCCGGGTAGTCGTAGCCGAAGCCACCCTGCGCGTCCTGGCGCATCCAGCCCTCGGTCAGCTCGGGGCGGTCGCCGGCGCCGGGCGGGTCGAGGTTGGTGGGAGGCGTCACATTCGGCGTCGAGCCGCCGCTGCGCATCGCCTCGGCGAGCTTGATCTTCAAGTCGTTGACCTCGCGCTGCAGGCCATCACGCTCGCGGATCAGCGCGGCGCGCTCGTCCTGCAACTGGCCACGCTGGCTGTTCGCGGTGGCGAGTTCAGCCTCGACCACGCCGATGCGCTTGGTGATGTCAACGGCATTGTCCTGCGCGGTCTTGAGCTGGCCTTCGAGCAGCTGGATGCGCTCCTTGGCTTCGCGCAGTTCCTTGGCCATCGCGGGATTGCCGACGGTGGCGGTGTTGTCGTTGCGCGGCGGGGGCTTCTCGACCGGGTCGCGCGGTTTGCAGCCCATGACAGTCGCAGCCAGAACGGCCGCGACCAGAGTCAGCGCAGAAATCGTAGCGGCCGGGAAGGCGGTCTTTTGCATGGCCATGTTCGTCGCGTCGGGAATAGGCCGACCGGGGGCGATCGGGCGTACGGAAAGCCGGACGTCGCAAGGTACTACGGTGGAGAGTAGACATCGGCCGGCCTGGCGTCAACCGGGCAACTATCGGGCACGTTGGCGCGGTCACACAGCGTGCGCCGACGCGGACAGTTGCGAGGTCAGCCAGTTCAGCCGGTGTCACGGAATGTAGAAGCGGATCGCCAGGTCGAGCCAGATGCCGAACTTCGACGAGGGCGAGTTGATCGGCCATTCGAACGTGGCACCCACGAAGCCGAATCCGAAGGCGTTCCAGCCAACGGCGAGGTCGAAGACGTCGCGGTTGTGATCGTTGCCGTACACCGAAAAGCTGCCGGAGCCGACGGTGTGGTTGGACCAGTACGCCCGCTCGCCGTAGCGCAGCGCCACGTTGACCGGGCCGATGTCCATCATCAGGCCGAACGTCGCGCGGCCGCCGAGAATCGCGGCGGTGCCGTCGATGCCGTCGTCGGGGTTGGTGAAGTGGAACACCGAGTTGATCAGCTCGAGGCGGAATATCACGGCGGTTAGCCGCACCGTCTTCGTGAAGTTGAGCGAGAGGCCGGCTTCGATGCCGATCGACTGACCGAAGGCGGTGGGCGCGCTGAAGCCGGGCTCGCCGTTGAAGGTCTCGAGGCCGAACATGATCAGCAGCGAGCCGTACACGGAGATCGGGCTGAGCGGCAGACCGTCGGCCGCGTCGGTGCGCACCGCCGAGACACCCGCCGCACCGGTGTAGCGCACGGGCGGCTGCAACGGCACCGGCTGAGGTTGAGGTTGCGCGCCACCCGGATTGCCACCCGGCACCGGAGGTGAGCCGAAGCCCGAGCCCGGCGGCGGATCGTCGGCGAGCGCGAGTTGCGTCGGCGCGATGAGCAGGGCGAGGGCGAGCACGGCGAGCGGGAGCAACCGCAACAGCCACGCAGCGCACGTGCCAGGCAGGCGGCGCGAATCAGTCGTCCCGGTTGTCATCGTCATCGCCCTTCTCGTCGTCGTCGGCCGGCGGCGGATAGATGCGCGCCAGGTTGGTGAGGTAGCGCTTGAAGTCGTCGCGGTCACGGATCGCGTCGAAGCGCGGGTCAATCTGCAGCCACTCCGGATCGTCGAAGCCGAGTTCGAGCGCCTGCTTGATGTGTTCCAGCGCCACATCGACCGTCATCGGCTCGTCGGAGCCCGGCACCGCCTCGTCGTCGCCGCCCTGCCCGGCGCCGTTCTTCGCGTCGGCCGGCTTGCCGCCGTTGCCGTTGCTGCCGGTGTCGGTGCCGCCACCATTCGTCGCGCGGTCGAGGATCATCGCCGCGAGGTGGAGATGGCCGAGGCTGATCGGCGTGTTGTTGCCGCCGAAGGCGAAGCCGTTCTGGTCCTTGCTCACGCCGATGCGCAGGGCCCACATCGCGCGGTCGTTGTCGCCGAGCTCCATGTAGATGCAGGCCACCATGAACGCCATCCAGGCGTTGGGGTAGTCGCGCAGATTCTGCTCGTAGCGCTGCAGCTGGTCCTCGACGTACATGTCCGTGCCAAGCTTGTGCAGCGCGAGCGCGGTCACCTGCTGGATCGCCGAGATGTCGCCCTCGCCGCCGAACACCGCCTGGCGGCGGATGTAGAAGCGGTTGCCGTAGAGGCCGCTGCGACGGAGCAACTGCAGCAGCGCGGGCCGTGCGTCGGCCACGTTGTTGTCGGAGAGCGCGCGCACCGACGCGACGAGCGCCTCGCCGACCGACCAGGTGTCGCCGATCTCCTCGGCCGTCATCTTGTCGTCCGCGAGGAAGCGCAGCAGCACGTCGATCGCATCGGGCCGCGAGTCGAACACGCCGGCGTACTGGCCGGGGACGCGGATGCCGGTGGGGTTGCGATGCGTGCGCCATTTCTCGAACAGCGTGAGGACCTCGCGCAGGCGGAACACGTAGATGAGGCGGTCGAGGCCTTCGCCGGCGATGCCCCACTCCTCGCGCTGCTGGTCGGCCAGCGTCTGCAGCGTGGCGGTGATGCCGGGGCGGAAGCGCCGGAGCAGCCCGACGCGGGCCTCGCGGGCCACATCGCGGGAGGCGTCGTCGAGGCGCGAGACGAGCAGTTCGAGCACATCCTCGGCACGATCGAACCGGCCGAGCAGCAGCACCGAGGCCTTGCGCACGCGGGCCGACGTGTCGTCGAGGTGCTCGCGCACGAGGGGCAGCAGTTGCTCCTTCTCGATCGCCGCGAGTTCGCGGTAGGCCGCGGTGCGGACGCGCCAGCGCGGGTCGGCGAGCCGGTCCCACGCGCTGCGGGTGTCGCCAGCGGGTGGCGACGGCGGCGCCGGTGGGGCCGCGGCGGGGTCGCCATTGTCGCCGTCATCGGCGCGCAGCGCGGTCGGCGCGATCAGCAGCAACGCGGCCAGCAGCAAGGCGAGCGCCGCGAGCGGCCAGCGCACAAGACGTAGTCGTGAATCAGGCACTTCATGCTCCGCGTCGCCGGACGATCCTCGGATCATTGTACCCGGCGCGCATCGATGCGTGCACCGTGCATTGCCGGAGCGGGGTCAGAAAGTTGTCGGAGGCGCAGGTTCAGATGTGGTGGCTGTGGTGCCTCCATGCCCTTGCCCTTGCCCTTGCCCCCTTCACACCTTGCCCTTGCCCTTGCCCTTGCCCTTGCCCGAGAAGAGAGATTGACCACGGAGGACACGGAGAACGCGGAGAAGGGCACAAGAGAGTGTGTCGAGACCATCAATGAAGTCTCCCGTCTCTCTGGCAAGGGCAAGGGCAAGGGCAAGGGCAAGGGTGTGTTGCGTTGGTGGTTGGTGTTCCATTCAAGCCCACGGGCTGCTGCCCGTGGGTAACCGTGAAGTTCCGCAGTCCTTCCGATCGCGCCTTGTGGTGGTGTCGCGCGTTGCGCGGGTTGCGGTGTTTGTCGTGTGCTCGCTCGCGTGGTTGATGCGCCGTTGATGCTTCACGGTTACCCACGGGCAGCAGCCCGTGGGCTTGAAGCTGCAACCTGCATCGTGTGCTCCTTGCCCTTGCCCTTGCCCTTGCCCGAGAAGAGAGATTGACCACGGAGGACGCGGAGAACACGGAGAAAGGCACAAGAGAGTGTGTCGAGACCATCAATGAAGTCTCCCGTCTCCCGTCTCTCGGGCAAGGGCAAGGGCAAGGGCAAGGGCAAGGGCAAGGGGTGAGAGGGGCCCTCCGTGGTCAAACCATCTTCTCTCCCCCAATGCGGACCGTCTGCCGCAACGACCCTCGTTCGCTGTTCCCGAACACGATTCACCTCGTCCTTGCACGTCACATCGCCACGTCGGTCTTCGATTCATCCTCCGCAGCCTCCTCCACCTCGTTGCCCGCCAGCCCCGACGGCATCGGGCTCTGCGGCGTCATTGGCTTCGTTTTGCACCCGCCACTCGCGTCCTCGCGCAGCCGTGCCTGACGCGCCTCGCGCCACTGATACAGCAGCGTCAGCACCATCAACTCGAGCGCCTGACTCTCCCCGCGCTTCGTCTTCGAACCCGCCTCCGGCGCGCCCGCAGCCTGCCCGGCCAGCACGATCGCGCGTTGCCGGTCGCGCGCCTCGCGCAGCTTCTGGCAGCGGTGCAGCGCCGCCAAGCAGCGGTGGTAGTCGCGCTCGGTTCGCTGGTGGTAGCGATGGATCAGGTCGAGCAAGCTGGCATTGCCGCCGAAGAAGCCGGCCCGTGGGTCGAAGTCGACCGTCGTGAGCGTGGCCGCCTCGTAGGCCTCGAAGCGCCGCCGCTTCCAGGCGCAATGGATGATGCGATCCACGAGTTCATCCTCGTGCGCGTCGCCCGGGTCGAGGGCGACGCGCATGCCGAGGCGCATCGCGTCGTACTCGGCTTCATCCTCGCCGGGGCCGACCACCGGCACATCCCTGGCGGTGAGCCCGTGGCGATACGCGTTGCGTGAAGACTTGCC
>JBFWQT010000101.1:0-16347 GCA_050249295.1 Planctomycetota bacterium | reverse complement strand
GTTTTTCGCCACAAGTATTGTCACCAGTTGGAGCACGGCGAATATTAGCCAGAATGGACCGTTGTCAGAGCGAATCACGGTTGGAGCAGTCAACAGACTCTCGCTCCCCATTGTGTGGTGCAGGCTTCCAGCCTGCATCCTGGTGTGGTGCAAGCCCGACGCGCAGGCGAAGCGCAGCGAGCGAGGGACGACGTGGGCAGGAACATGGGCTTCTCTACTCCGGGGACTGACGCCCGATTCGGTACGGCCGCGGCCGGCAACTCACTACCATTGATTATAGCACGTAGAAACAGACAGGCAAGTAGAAAATTTCGGCCGCGAGTACAAGACTTTACCGGCCCGCACGCTTCATCATGGGCTACCCCTTCGGGGACGTAAGTAGTCCTCGTCCCATCAGAGCGGCCCTCCGGGCGAGCCGGCTCCTTACACCCCCGGCTCGCCCGGAGGGCTGCTTTGATGGGACGATGACTTGTGATTCGCTGTAGTAAGTCCCCGGAGGGAGTGCGGTCGCCCTCGACCTCGTCGTGCGCTTCGTCGGTGTACCCCTCCGGGGACTGACGTCCCCGGCTCGCCCGGACCGGCACGGATTCGTCTGAAAGCCACTCGCACTCGCGGCTCTTGTGTTGCCCCCCCCGCCCCCGCCCCCGCCCCCGCCCCCTGCCCCCGGCCGCGAACCGGCACCGGCCGCCGGATCTCGCGATCCGGCGGCCGATGCAGTTTGTTGCGCAGTCGCAAGCGAGCGAGCCGGCAGGACCCGGCGCTACTTGCCCAGGTTCTGGATGATCGAAATCATCGGCAGGAACAGCGACACCACGATGAAGCCCACGCCGCCACCCATGAACACGATCATGATCGGCTCGAGCACGGACGTCATCGACTCCACCGCGATATCCACTTCCATGTCGTACTGGTCGGCAATCTTGATCAGCATGCGGTCGAGTTCACCGGTCTCCTCGCCCACGTCAATCATGTTCACCACCAGGTCGTCGAACAGGTTCGAACTGGCCAGCGGCGCGGCAATCGTGTCACCCTCGCGGATCGACTCGTACACGCCGTCGATCGCCTTGGTCAGCACCTGATTGCCCACCGCGTTCTTCACGATCGCCAGCGCTTCGAGGATCGGCACGCCGGAGCTGATCAGGGTGCCGAGCGTACGGGTGAAGCGGGCAATGGTGCCCTTCTTCACGATCGTACCGATGATCGGCACTTTCAGTTTGATCGCGTCCCACGCGTAGCCGCCCGCGGCCGTGCTGGTCCACGCCTTGAACAGGAAGAACAGCGCCAGCGGGATCAGCGGGATGAGGTACCAGAAGTCCATCATGCCGCGCGACATCGCCATCAGGATCTGCGTGGGCACCGGCAGCGCCACACCCATGTCCTTGAACATCGTCTCGAACGTCGGGATCACGAAGAGCATGATCGCCACGAGGATCACCACCGCGATCGTCATGACCACGATCGGGTAGACGCTCGCGCCGACGATCTTGCGCTTCAGGGCCGCGTTCTTCTCCATGAACTCGGCGAGGCGGTTGAGGATGGTGTCGAGCACACCGCCCATCTCGCCGGCCTTGATCATGTTGGTGTAGAGGCGGTCGAAGCACTTCGGGTGCTTGGCCATCGCTTCGGACAGCGGCGAACCGGTCTCGACGTCTTCGGCGACCTGGCCGAGCACGCGCTTGAAGCCGGGGTGGTTCTGCTGGCCTTCGAGAATCTTCAGCGAACGCACGATCGGCAGACCGGCGTCCTGCAGAATGGCGAGCTGGGTGGTGAACTGCGTCAGCAGCTTGAGCGGCACGCGACCCGTCTTGCCGGCGCGCGCGGGCCCACCCGAGGACTTGTCCTCGACATCGTGCTTGGCGCCGACGCCACCACCACCACCGGCCGATTCTTTGATCGCGGTCGGCTTCATGCCCTGCGAACGGATCTGGGCCACGGCGGTCTTCTTGTCCGGCGCGTCGATCTCGTCGCGGACCTTCTTGCCGTCCTTGCCGATGGCCTCGTACAGGAACGTCGCCATGTGAGAGCTACTCCTCGGGTTCCCCCGGAGATGAGGTCGACGCGGGGCCAGCCGGGCAGCAGCCACGCGAGACGTCATCGGCCGGGTGGCCGGTCGTACGGATCAGTTGCGGATCGCCGGGGCGGAGACCGCGGGGCGGAATGCGAACTGCGAACTGCGAACAGGGGTGGAGGTCTGGCCGAAGTATACCGCCTCCACCGGCGTGGCGGAAGGAGGTGGCGGCAGTGTACCTGCCGGCGGTCGTGGCGACAATCCGGGGCTGGCGAGGCGGGCGAGGGCGGGCGAGGGCGGGCTGAGGTTTGCAGCTTGCAACCCGGGGGCGGTTACCCACGGGCAGCAGCCCGTGGGCTTCAAGCTGCAACGGACCCGCGATGGGCGGACCAATGCGCACTGCGGCTTGTCGCCCGCTCCGGCGCAATGCGAGAATCGCGCCACCGTCCGCCCACATCCGGCTCCACCACCACCAGCCCCGAACCCGCCGTGGCCACCGCTTTCTCGCTTGATCGCATCACCGAACTGCTCGGCAGCCAGGCCGACTCGCTGCTCGGACACACCTGCAAGGGTCTGCCGAAGCAGATGATCCACGCGACCGGCCCGGACTGGGTGGACCGCATCTTCGCGCCGTCGGACCGCAGCATTCCGGTGCTGCGCAACATCCAGCAGCTGTACGGCAGCGGCCGCCTCGCCAACACCGGCTACCTGAGCATCCTGCCGGTTGACCAGGGGATCGAGCACAGCGCCGGCTCGGCGTTCTCGCCCAACCCGATCTACTTCGACGCCGAGAACATCGTGAAGCTGGCGATCGAGTCGGGCTGCAACGCGGTGGCCAGCACGCTCGGCGTGCTCGGGATTGTCGCGCGCAAGTACGCGCACAAGATCCCGTTCATGCTCAAGATCAACCACAACGAGCTGCTCAGCTACCCGAGCAAGCACGACCAGATCATGTTCTCGCAGATCAGCCAGGCCTTCGACATGGGCTGCGTGGCGGTCGGCGCGACGATCTACTTCGGCAGCGAGGAGTCGCCGCGGCAGATCGTGGAGGTCAGCGAGGCGTTTGCGCACGCGCACGACCTGGGCATGGCGACCGTGCTCTGGTGCTACACGCGCAACAGCGCGTTCAAGCATGACGGCGTGGACTACCACACCTCGGCCGACCTGACCGGCCAGGCGAACCACCTCGGCGCGACGATCCAGGCCGACATCCTCAAGCAGAAGCTGCCGACCAACAATGGCGGCTACCTGAAGGTGGGTGGCGGCTTCGGCAAGACGCACAAGAAGGTGTACGACGAGTTCTGCCCCGGCGAGCACCCGATTGACCTTGTGCGCTACCAGGTGGCGAACGGCTACATGGGCCGGATCGGCCTGATCAACAGTGGTGGTGAGAGCAAGGGCGCGAGCGACCTGGCCGATGCGGTGACGACGGCCGTGATCAACAAGCGCGGCGGTGGCCAGGGCTTGATCATGGGTCGCAAGGCCTTCCAGCGGCCGGTGAAGGAGGGCGTCGAGATCATCCACGCCGTGCAGGACGTGTACCTGAACGCCGGCATCACGATCGCCTGATGCGCGAGGAGAGAATTGATCCGTGCTTGAGCGTCTCACGCTGACGAACGTCGGGCCGGCCGAGAGCCTTGATCTGGAACTCGGACCGCGGCTGAACGTCGTCACGGGGGACAACGGGCTGGGCAAGACGTTCTTGCTGGATTGCGCGTGGTACGCGCTGACCAGCCAGTGGGCGGGCATGCACGCCCTGCCGCTGAGGCGGGATTCGGATGCCACAATTGGAGCCGCGTGGACAAGTTCTGCCGGGACCGTTCGGGCCAGCAACCGACACTTTCTGCGCCGCGTCGATCGTTGGCAACCGTTCGAGTCGCTTCGCACTCCGGATCTCTCTAGGTGGCTGGCGATCTATCTCACCGTGGACGACACGTTCATCCGGTTTGATCCAGCCCTCCGAGACAACCAACGCGACTTGAGTGTTGCGCAGCTAAGCTCCGCGCAGGTGTTTGACGGCGATGGCGGCAACGGCCACAAGCCCTACTGCAACGGGCTGATCGAGGACTGGACCGTCTGGCGATATCAGGATGTGGAGCGCTTCAAGGCTCTGGTAGCCGCGATGGCCGCTCTGTCACCAGACGCGTCGGAGCGACTGGAGCCCGGCAATGAGAGCGTACGCGTCACACTCGATGACGTGCGAAAGATACCGACCCTGCGGTTTCCGTGGGGCGAGGTGCCGATCACGCTCCTGTCCGCCGGAATGCGCCGCATCCTGTCGCTGGCGTATGTGCTGGTCTGGACGTGGCACGAACACCTGCAGGCGGTAAAGCTCACGGGGCATCCCGTCGCCGAGCGCATGATTGTGTTGATCGATGAAGTCGAGAGCCACCTCCACCCCCGCTGGCAGCGGCGCATCCTGCCCGCGGTGGTGAACACCATCTCCGGGCTGGCTGACCAGCTCGACGTGCAGGTGATCTGCTCCTCCCACTCACCAATGGTGCTGGCATCGATGGAGCCGACGTTCGATCCGGCGAGGGACCGCCTGTTCCATCTCGACGCCAGCGGCAACGGGACTGGCGCGTCGGTGCGCCAGGTTCCATTCGCGAAGTTCGGCGATGCGGTTGGCTGGCTCACGTCTCCGGTGTTCGGCCTCGAACAGGCGCGCAGCGCAGAGGCGGAGGAAGCCATCGAAGCCGCAGAAGCCTTCATGCGCAACGACCTCGCAGCGTTGCCGGACGGACTGAGGACGAAAGACGAGATTCACGCCGAGTTGCAGCGGGTGCTCGGGGAACTGGATGAGTTCTGGCTGCGGTGGGTCGTCACTGCACCACCGGTGAGGAAGCCGTGATTGCCGTTGAGCCGCCGCCCGAACCGCCGGAGTTCGATGCCGAGGTCCGCCGGCCCGGGCAGAAGTGGTTGAAGGAGCACACGACCGAGGGTCGTCCGCGGGCGTACTGGAGTGACTGGAAGCCGTGCCGCACTGCCTTGTGGGACGGGTTTGCGCAGCGATGCGCCTATCTCGGGCATCGGATCGACCTTTCTGGCGTGACGGTTGACCATTTCATCAGCGTGGAAGAGAACCGCGGACTGGCCTATGAATGGTCCAACTACCGGTGCGCCTCATTCGTGATGAACAGCGTCAAACAGAGCGCCACCGGCATCCTGGACCCGTTCGAAGTTGGTCCGGACTGGTTCCGCGTGCTCCTTCCGTCGTGTCAGCTCGAGGTTGGGCCGGGCTGTCCGCCCGGGTTGCGCGACAAGGCAGAGTTCACCATCCGGCGGCTCGGGCTCCGGGACGGCCAGGTTGCGGTGCAGAGCCGATTCAGGATCTTCCAGCGATACCAGAGCGGCAAAATGACACTTGATCAGTTGCGTGATTGGGCGCCGCTGATCGCAGAAGCGGTTGAGCGTGCGGTGGGCAGTGACCAGGGAATGTGAACACGCAGACCTCGCGGCGCAGCGGCCAGCGTCACTCACGCTCGATCGTGTAGCGACGCACGACGCGGACATCCTGCGAGCCGCCACTGGCGCCGTTCAGCTCCTGACGGTAGGCGGAGGCGCCGGCCGTGAGGTCGGACTCGATGGCCAGGCCGGACGAGGCGTCGAAGCGGATCGTGCCGTCGACGGTGGTCGTCACGCCGGTGGCCGGGTCGTTCGAGGCGGCCTTGAGCCGGAGCGTGGCAATCATGGCGCCGTGCCCGTCATCGTCGATCGCGCGGCAGGCCAGGCGCTTGCTGCTGAATGATCCGGCAGCCAGGCCGACGAGTTGCCGGATGCGCGCGTCGTCGATCGGCAGGTCGGTGGCCATGACCAGCGAGCCCGTGAACGCCAGCGGGTGGTCCTCGGCCATCAGCGGGTAGAGCACCTGGATCAGCTCGGGCATGATCTGCTCGTCCGCTGCGCCGCCATCGTCCGGCGTGATCTGCAACTGCGTGCCATCCGCCGACGTCGCGATGACCGTGCGACCCTCGATCGGCGTCGGACCGTCGGCCTGCTGCACGCCATCCATCACGCGCGTGAGGTGGTCGGTCGTCGCCACGTAGCGCAGGCGCGTGATGCGACGGCCGTCGGCGCTGACCTCCAGCACCTCGATGCGACCGTTGCGCGTCACGGTCTGCGCGCCGCTCGCCGCCTTCTTCTGTTCGGCCGAGTAGGCGGACTGGCGAACCGATACGGTGCACGCACTGCTGATGATCGTGCCGACCGGCGGTGCCTTGCGCGTGACCGCAACGCTGCGCCGGGTGGTGCCGTCGGTGCCGAACGTCAGCGTGGGCGGGACGGGCACCTCGGCTGGCGCGCCGGGCGGCGGCACGAAGCGCAGCGTGTAGCGGCGCCCGGCACCGGCGGCGTCACGCCAGATCGGCACACGCACATGCCGCTCGACCGTCTTGCCGATGCCGATCGAGCCGACGAACACGGGCCACTCGCCGGCCAGCACCGCGTTGTCGTCCGAGGTGAGCAGGCCGGACACCAGCTGGCAGCTCTTCTCGCCGGCGTTCTCCACGCGAATGCGAATCAGCGCATGCGCTGGCGACGCGGGGTCCGGCTCCGACGTGGCGCTCACGATCAGCAGGCTCTCGCCGGTGCTGGCGGCGTGTTGCTCCGCGGTCCACGGTTGGCCCCAGTCGACGAGGTCTTCGCCGAGCCGGAAGCGGACCGTGGCCGGCACCGCGTAGACCAGCGCGACGGTCGCGCCCTTCACGGCCGACACCACGTAGAACGGCGCGGTCGATATTGCGGCGGCAGCGAGTCCAACCTGCTTCTCGTCTTGCACTGGCGCTGGCAGCGGCAGGCGCTCGTGCCACCACCCGGCTGGCGCGACGTCCTCGTCGAGCGGCGCGATGCCCACGCGCACGTCGCCGTCAAGCTGCACCGACACATAGCGCTCGGCGTCGAGCCAGGCCACCGGGCCCGGCGTGGCGGTCGGCGTGCTGAGGTACGACCGCGGCGCGAGGCGGTGCGTGAGACGACCCTCCGGCACGTTGTCGACCTTCACCGGGCGGAAGATGGCGGTGCCGACGCCGGGCGCGGAGAACGCCACCTGCGACGCGTCAGCCGAGAACGCCACGAACCCCGGGCCGCGACCGTTAGACCGGTGCGTCGCCAGTCGCGCGGCACCGGCGGCGCCGTGGTCCCACAGCTCGAGGTACTGGCCCCGCGGCTCGGCGAGCTTGCCGATGAACGCCATGCGCCGGCCATCGTGGGAGAACGCGATGCCGTGGCCGACGTACGGCGCGGGCAGCCGGGTCCGGCCGAGCACGATCGAGTCCGGCCGCACGTCGTGCCAGCAGAGTCCGTGGTCGCCGCCGGTGACCAGCATGGTGCCGTCCGGCGTGAACGCGAAGGAGCGGATCGTGTCGGGCCGCAGGTCGTCGAGGTGCAGCGCGGTGGCGACAATGCGGCCGTTGGTCGCGTCGCTGAAGTTGAGGTGATCGGCCTGCGCCCACGCGATGCGCTCGTTGCCGACAAACGCGATCGGCCCGAATGGCTGCGCCGCGTCGCCGTTGCAGGTGGCGGCGATCTCCGGTGCGGGCCGGTCGAGCCGGTAGATGTGCACCTTGCCGCCCGCGGCCACAGCGACGAGGCGACCATCGGGCGAGGTGGCGAGTTGCTCCACCGCGTGGTCGCCATGCGCGTCGAGGCGAGCGACCTGGTGGAGCGACTGATGCGCGCTGGCGTACTGCGCGAAGCGACGATCGATGTCAGCCGGCGGGATGTCGTCCGGCGTCCAGGCGATGTCGATCTGTTCCAGCACGGTCGGTCGAGGTGTCGCCGGCGTGCTGCCGGAGTTGGCGGCGGGTGAGCCGGGCGAAACGGGCGAAGCGGGCGACGCGGGCGACGCCGCAGCGCTGCCTGTAGTGGTGGTGGCGGTGCTCGCGCAGCCCGACGCCAGGCCGCAACCAGCCACGAACAAACTCGACAACAACACTGACCTGGCGATGCGGAACATGCTGGATGCGGGGCAAAGGCACTGAGACCACGAACAACACGACAACGGCGCGATGCGACGCAGGAATTGTGCACCACAAACGCGGCGGCCCGCGTAACGGGGCTGTAACTGTTGAACGACTCACCGCTGCGATCGCAGGTGTTCGATCGCGCGAACCACATGCTGCGACACCGTGCTCGTCAGCGCGGCCGGGATGCGCACCACACGCGGCGGATCGGCGCGCATCACCGACAGATCCTTCGCGCCGGGCACGGCCGCCAGAAACGACTCCAGCGGGTCGGCGAGGCCGGAATCGCGCGGGTACTCGGGCATGATCAGCGCGTCCAGGCGGCCCGCCCGATCCAGCTCCAGCAGCTGGTCGAACGTGATCGCCGGCCAGCCGTTGAGATTCAGGTCGGTGCGCAGCCGGTTCTCGTACCCGGCGCGCGCCATCACGTCATCCATCATCGTCCCGCCGGCCGAGGTCGAGAGTCGACCGTCGCCGCTGCAATCGAGGTACACCGCGCCCACTACCGGCGCCATGCGGCGGCGCATGTCGGCGACCATCCGACGGCCGCGCGCGTCGGTGCCGGTGGCCTCGGCCAGCAGCATCACGGTGCGCATCACGGCATCCACGTTGTCCGGCGAGGGCAACACGAGCACCGGAATCTGCGCCTGCCGCAGCTGATCGCAGAACGCCGGCTCGGTCCAGTTAGCCACCACGACGAGGTCCGGCCGCCACGACAGGATCCGCTCGGCCCACTCGCGCACCTGGATCACGCGGCGGTCCACGGGAAAGTCGGCGACGCGTTCGCGGATCATCGAGTCGTAGCGCGTGCACGACATATTGGTGATCGCGGCGAGCCGATCGAGGCCGACCAGGTCGAGCAGCATCTCGTCACTGGCCATCGTGCACGACACGATGCGCACCGGCCGGGTGGGCACCACAATCGTCTGGTCGCCGTTCACCACCGTGCGCGGGAACGCACCGTTCTCGCCGATCTCGCTGTTGTCGCCGTCGTCGCCGCCGTTGCCGTCGTCGTTGCCGCTCATGCCGCCCGGCGCCGTTCGCGGCGCAACGATCGCCAGCACGATCAGCACCACCACACCCGCGAGCAGCACCGCGGGCAGCGTCACGGCCAGCACCCGCATCAACCTGTCGCTCGCCTCGTTGCGCATGGCGGTGGTGGCACCGGCGAGGTGCGTCTGGTAAGCAGCACGAACGCGGTTCTACCACGCAACGAGCATGCAACTACCCATCCAGGCGGCCCTGTTCAGTGTCTCCGATCGCACCGGCGTGGCCGACTTCGCGACGTACCTCGCCGATCGCGGCGTGCAACTGCTCGCCACCGGCGGCACCTGCAAGGCGTTGCGCGACGCCGGCCTCACCGTCCGCGAGGTCAGCGAGTACACCGGCCAGAAGGAGATCATGGACGGCCGCGTGAAGACGCTGCACCCGAAGGTGCACGCGGGCATTCTCGCCGATCGCGGCAATCCGGCCCACATGGCCGCGCTGAAGGAAGTCGGCGCCGCGTCGATCGACCTCGTCTGCGTCAACCTCTACCCGTTCGAGCAGCAGATTGAAGGCAACTGGACGCCGGATGATGCGAGCTTCGCGGGCGTGATCGAACAGATCGACATCGGCGGGCCGAGCATGATCCGCGCCGCGGCGAAGAACCACGCGCACGTCACGGTGGTCACGTCGCCGGAGCAGTTTGCCGCGGTGCGGGCCGAGCTGGAAGGCAGCCAGGCGGTGTCGCCCGGCCTGCGCCGGCGGCTGGCGTTCGAGGCCTTCCGTCGCACGGCCGCCTACGACGCGGCGATCAGCACGTGGCTCGATCATCAGGTCTCGCACTACGACGACCTGCTGCCCGACCAGCACGCGCCGGCCACGTTCGTGCGCCGCTACGACCGCAAGCACGACCTGCGCTACGGCGAGAACCCGCACCAGAAGGCCGCGTTCTACGTCGAGGCTGGCCCGCCGACCGCCAGCATCGCCCGCGCGACGCTCGTGCGCGGCGAGTCGCTCTCCTACAACAACATCCTCGACTGCGACGCGGCGCTGCAGCTGGCCGGCGAGTTCGAGCACCCGGTCTGCGCTGTCATCAAGCACACCAACCCGTGCGGCGTGGCGATCGCCGACGACATGCTCACGGCCTTCGCGTCGGCACGCGACGCCGATCCGACGTCGGCGTACGGCGGCATCCTGGGGTTCAACCGCACCGTCGACGAGCCGCTGGCCGAGGCGATTGCGGCGAAGGGGCAGTTCTTCGAGTGCATCGTCGCGCCGGCGTTCGCGCACGAGGCGCTGGCCGTGTTCGACGACACGCGCAAGAGCTGGCTCTCGCGCCTGCGCCTGCTGGCGGTGGGCGACGACGGCCACGGCAAGCTCTCGCCCGATCGGGCGCGGCCCGAGTGGGTCGTGCGCGGCGTGGAAGGCGGCCTGCTGGTGCAGAGCACCAACGTGCCGGTGTTCAATGCGCTGCCCGACGGCGGCCTGCCGTGGCGCGTGGCCACGACGAATGCGCCGGCTGACGAGCAGATCCGCGACCTCGACTTCGCGTGGATCGTCTGCAAGCACGTGAAGAGCAACGCGATCGTGATCGCCCGCGACGGCGTGGCGATCGGCGTGGGCGCCGGCCAGATGAGCCGGGTGGAGGCGGTGCAGCTGGCGATCCAGCGCATCCGCGGCACGGCCGGCGCGGTCGGCGCGGTGCTCGCCAGCGATGCGTTCTTCCCGTTCCCTGATGGCGTCCAGGCGGCCATCGCGGCCGGCGTGAAGGCGATCATCCAGCCGGGCGGTTCGAAGCGCGACGACGAGTCGATTGCGGTGTGCAACGAAGCCGGCGTGCCGATGCTGCTCACCGGCATGCGCCACTTCCGCCACTGACCGCCAAGGAATCCGCTGTTTCCGCAGCGTCATTTGCGTCGTTCACTTCCGACACAGCGACCCTGCGGATATGGTCGCGCTACACGCGCATCTGCCCGGTTTCGTCCACCGTTTCGTCCACCGTTTCGACCACCGTTTACGGAGGCCCTTCTCATGTTCGAACTACTCGCCGATTCCACGAATCTCGGCGGAATCCGTCCGGAAAGCCTGGTTGCCCTCGGCTCCGGCGTCGGCTCCGCGATCATCACCTGCTACTTCTGGCTCATCAAGTCGAACCGCGAACGCGCCGGCATCCGCATCTACCAGGTGGGCAAGTGGGTGCCCAACACGCGCACCACCGCCGAGAAGAAGATCAGGGTCTGGTGGGACGGCGACCTCTACCTCGCCAACGTCTCATCGCTGGCCAATGCCGTGGTCGGCGCGACGGTCGAACTGAAGATGGGCGACGGCTGGAAGCAGGGCGACTACGGCTGGAAGGAAGAGCACGCCCTGCCGTGGAACGTTCCGCCGCAGCACGTCGAGAAGCGCGGCGCCGCCGCGTTCTTCGAGTGGGAGGAGGGTGCGATCGATCCGGAGAAGATCCGCGACGCCGCGCAGAAGATCCGCTTCACGTTCCACACAGTGGATGGTCGCAAGTACAGCAAGGTAGTAGACACCGGTCTGGTACACTATTCGATGCCCACCTGATCACCCGATCACAGGCCGTGGCCCCGACGTCCGACACCAACCTCAGGAGATCATCATGGGCAAGAAAACCGTCAAGTCCGGCAGCGTGCTGGGTTACCTCTGGATCCTGCTCGGCCTCGCGCTGCTGCTCGTCGCCACCGCCGTGCACTTCGACCTGCACAGCAAGATCGGCCTTGATCAGCTCGGCGCGCTCGCCGGCGGCGACAAGGCGATCCTGCGCTACATCGGCATGGGCGTGGGCGGCGTGCTGATGATCGTGGGCTTCATGAACAAGCCGCGCAAGAGCGAGAAGAAGTGACAGGCTGAACGCACAAGAACGGAGAAGCGCCGATGGAACCGGTCGTCATGGAAACCCCGAACTCCTGGCGACGGCGGTTGCCGGCGCTTCTTCTGTTGCTGTGCGCGGCCAGCATGCTGGCACCACTCGCATCGCCGCTGGCGGCACAGGATCCACCGGCGCAACCAGCGCAACCGGCAGGCGACAACGGCCTGGCCGCCACGATGCCCGGCAGCACCGTGCTCTACGCCGAGTGGCCCGACGTGCAGGCTGCCAACGCGCTGTTCAGCACGCCGGTACCCGAGGGCGATGCGGCCGCCAAACGCCGCCGTGCCGATGTCGAACGCTTCCTCAATGAGAGCAATGCCGGCACGGCCACGCTGCTCGGCATGAACAAGGAAGAGGCCGACGCCTTCCGCACCGGCACGGTCAGCGTTGGCGCCGGCCTGCTCGACGCGGGCAGCGACTTCGTGCGCGTGCTGCTCGTGGTGCGCCACAACAAGGCCGATGCCGTGGCCGCCGCGTTCGACCGCCTGGTGCGCGAGACGCCGAGCCGCGCCAGCAAGTGGGTCGACGGCGACGCGAAGGGCTGGAAGATCGAGGTACCCGAGCGACTCGAGATGCTCGACCGCACCGGCCTGCTTGACGGCATGCCCGGCCAGGACCCGTGGAGCATGCTGCTCTCCGTCACCGGCAACAGCGTGCACGTGGCGCGCAAGGGCGACCTGCTGCTGTTCTGCAACCACCCGCCGGAGCTGAAGGCCGCGCTGACGCGCAAGCGCGAGGAGTCGCTGGCCGGCATGAAGTCGTTCGTGCAGGAGGTCGGCGCCGATCATCGCAAGGCCAACGAGTTTGTCTTCGCCGACATGCGCAACGTGCATGACGCGATCGAGCGTGCGCTCGACAATCGTGGCCGGGCCGGTCTCGACCGCGTGAACGGCCTGCTGCAGTTGCAGAAGATGATCGCGTTCAGCGGACACAGCAGCACCACCGCCACCGGCGTGCGCTCGCAGGCCCGCCTCGCACTCGACCAGCATGAGACGTTCAAGTCGATTCGCATGACGCCCGGCCCGCTTGACCTCGCGTCGAAGCTGCCGGCGTCGGCGCTCGGCGCGTTCGTGTTCTCGGTGCCCGACCCGCCGGACGCGTGCACGCGGATCATCGAGTTCATCCGCCGGGTGATCATCGCCGGCGAAGGCGATGTCGAGTCGTTCGACATGGAGCTCGAGCGCACCAACAAGGACTTCGGCGTGCCGGCCCTGAAGGAGATGTTCCGCGCGGTCGGCGACGAGGGCGCGTACGTCTTCCTCCCGCCGTCGCCGCCGCCAGAGCCCGACGAGTCGAACCCGTGGTCGTTCTACTACAACGATTCGTCGCCCGGCGCGGCGTTCGTGTTCACGGTCAAGGACGAGGCCGGGTTCGACGACGCGTGGCAGCGCGTGCTGCAGAGCGAGCAGATGGGCCGCCAGCTGCGCGAGGCGAAGCCCGAAGACATCGACGGCGTGCAGGCGTTCATCCAGCAGGAGGACTGGGGCACGTCGTGGGCGCGGGCCGGCAAGTTCTTCGTGCTGGCGCCGTCGCGCGATGCGATGCGCATGATGCTCGGCGCTTTGACCGACAAGACCGGCAAGCAGACGCTGGCGCAGGCGCCCGGCTTCAAGGAGTTCCGCGCGACCTACCCCGGCAAGCTCAGCAAGTTCCTGTTCGGCCAGTTCGGTCTGATCGCGCGCATGCTCAGCTACGGCGAGACCGCGGTCACCGACGAGTTCGCGCGGCTCGGCGACGGCGCATGGGTCGGCATCTCGACCGAGGAGACTGACCACCTCGACCTGCGCCTCAACTTGTACGCGCCCGACTTCGGCCCGCGGCTCGAGATGGCCGTGTCGATGGCCTACGAGCAGATGCGCCTGCAGGGCTGCCAGAACAACCTGCGCCTGCTCGGCGAGGCGATCCGCGACAGCGCGATCAACCGCGGCGAGTATCCCGAATCGATCGACGCGCTGGTCAAGGCCGGGCAGTTCTCGCTCGAGGAGCACGGCGCGTCGCCGGTGGAGGTATACGCGGCCGAGACCGCCGGCAAGAGCGCGGACGAGATCAAGCAGATCCGCTCGTACGAGTACATGAAGCCGGTGCACCCCGAGAAGATCGACAGCGAGGTCGATCAGTGGGGTCCGCCGGACAACTGCGTGATGCTCGCCTGGACCGCGCGGCCGCTCTACCACGGTGGCCGGCACGTGCTGATGAGCAACGGCTCGGTGCACTGGGTCAGCGAGGAGCACTTCACGCACCTCAAGCAGTTGGCCGCGCGCGGCATCACGCAGGCCGAGCTGGATGAGGAGTGGAACAAGCAGGCCGAGGAACGCCGCCGCGCCGAGGAAGACAAGGAGAAGCGCGGCAACTGAGCGCGTTCGGGCTGGTGGTTCGGGTAAGTGCCGCGTCCGACAGGGTGCGGGGGTAACGGGCGATTGCCCTCGCCGGTTGCCCCAGCTCCCTGGCGGTCGCGGCTCTTTCACGTCGCCCGTTCGCCGACCAGCAGCAGGTGCTGATGCACGAACCGGTTCAACCAGTGCGTCTCCGTCACCCGCAGCCCGGCCCGCGCAATCGCCGCCTCCCACTCCTCCGGCCGCCGCACGTTGATCGCGGCGTCGATGTGGTCGCTCGCTCGCAGCCGGTTGGCCAGCGTGTCCAGCACCAGCAACACGCGGCGGTTCCACGGCGTCGTCCAGACCGACTCGGTGATCACCACGCGCTGTCGGGCCACGCGGGCCGCTTCAGCGAGTACGGCATCCGGGTCGGCACAGTGATGCAGCGTCAGCACGATCAGCACCGTGTCGAAGCTCTGGTCTGCAAACGGCAAGGTCCGACCGTCGTACACCACATGCGGCAGCGCGGTACGGTTGAGGTCCACCACGTCGCAGAGCTGCACCTGCAACCCGCGGTGGGAGAGCGCGAGGCCGACAAAGCCCTCGGCCGCGCCAAGGTCGAGCACGCCCGGGCCGACCACATGCGCGGCCACGTGCGCCGCCTTGCGCCGGCCGAGCACGCGCATCAACACGCCGAGCGCGACCGGCAATGCCAGCAGCACGGCAAAGCCGAGCCACGTGACGGCCACCACATGCAGGTTCTCGGCGGGCGGATTCGCGAGGTAGGTGACGTACGACACGCCGGCCGCGGTGCACAGCCACCACCACGCGGCCGAGCGGCGCAACGGAATCAGCGCGAGCACCATTGCCAGGTACCACGGGTGCACCACCGGCGAGAGGCAGACGTAGCCGCCGAGCACGAGTGCGAACGCCGCGTGCAACGTGACGCGGTCGCGGCGGCGCCAGGTGAACGCGAACAGCGCGACCAGCCACGTCGCCGACAGCGCGAACATCACCGGCCCGAGTTGCGCGAGCCTCGCCGCCGACGCGTCGCCGCCGAACGGGCCGGTGAGCAGGCCCTGTGAGGCGGCCAGCAGCCAGTAGATGCCGTTGTTGAACTCGAACGCGCCGAAGTAGAGGCGCAGGGATGAGCCGACGTTCTGCACCACCTGCGACGAGATGAACGGCACGAACGCGAGCGCGCACGTCAGCACGATGATCCATGCGTGCCGCCAACCGTGGCGCCGCAGCACGAACGGCACGAGCAGCAGCGGCAGCAGTTTGGCCAGCACAGCGCCGGACAGGGCGAGCATCGCGGTGCGCGTACGCCCGGCAAGCAGCAGGTGCAGCGTGAGCAGCATCAGCAGGATCATCACGGCTTCGGTGTGTCCCGACACCGCGAACTCGAACACCGGCAACGGGTGCCACGCGTAGAGCAGCACGTGCCGGCGGTTGATGCCGAGCCGCGTGAGCAGGGCGAGCAACAGCAGGATCGTGCCGAACTCGCAGAGCACCATCGCGACGCGGATCAACAGCGCCGTGGTCGTCCACGACCCGCCGGGCCACGCGGCCGCCGCGAAGATCGCCTGCATCAGCGGTGGGTAGACCGAGAATCGCGACGCGCTGTTGGTGCGGCCGGCCAGGCCATCAGCGTTCAGGTGCGCGAGCGCCGGGTCGGCGGGCGTGTGCGCGTACGGGCTTGTGCCGGCCGCCGTGACGCGACCGTCCCAGACGTAGCGGCGGATGTCCTCTGACAGCGCGTCGGGCGGCACCGCCAGCAGCGTGATGCGGAACAGCATCGCGAAGCCGACGACCACAAGCGTCGCACGCCGACCGCGCACCTCGCGCAGCAACGCCCACAACGGCAGGACGACGACAGCCATCGCCAGCCACACGCCGATCGCGCGCGGCAACCACTCCGCCGGTGCGGCGCCACTGCCGAGCACCAGCCACACGAGCAGCGACTCGCACACCACACCGGCAACGACGAGCGCGATCAGCATGTGCAGCGAGCCGGGGGCGCAGGGAGTTGCTTCGGTAAGAGCCGCGACCGAAAGGGAGCGGGGGCAACCGCGGGTGGTGCGAGGTTGCCTGCCCTCGGCGATTTCCCCGCTCCCGTTCGGTCGCGGCTCTTCCCCGAACAACCCGCGGACACGTCCATCAGACCCGTCAATCCACGTGGCGCAGCTG
>JBFWQT010000100.1:0-16355 GCA_050249295.1 Planctomycetota bacterium | reverse complement strand
CTCGCCGCTGTTCAGCAGCGCGTCGCCGATCTCCTCGAGGTTCTTGAACCTGAACAGCACGGTCACCAGCGCGGGCGGATCGCCACCGTTGGTCAGCGCCGCCAGGATATCGGTGAAGTGCTGGCCGTACTCGCGGTCGACCTCGAACTCGCTGCGGCAGATCTTCAACGCGATGTTCACGTCGCGGGTCGTCACGGCTTCCATCACCAGATTCAGCGCGTCGAGAATGCGCCCGAACAGCGCATCGGTCGACCACTGGGCCACTACCAGAGGGTCGGGCAGGTACCCCAGTTGCCCCACCAGATGGGCGGCGTAGTCGCCGATCCGCTCGAGATTGGTGGCAATCACGTTGATCGCGTGCAGCGTGTCGCGCTTCGGCCGGTCCATGTCGGGCCGGCCGAGGCGCGAGAAACACTTGTTCTCGATCACCGCCTTCAACGTGTCGATGTAGTCATCACGCTCGGCCACCTTCTCGGCAATCCGCCGCACGGCGTCCGGCTCCAGCGTGGCCAGCGCGCGCCGCGCGTCCTCCACCTGGCGCGTCGCCTCCATCACGAGGAAGCGCAGGTTCTCTTCGATGTCGGCGAGCCACATGGTCAGGATTCGTCCTTGTCCGGGCGAATCACGAGTTGCGACCGGCGACGGCCGCTGTCGGCATTCCACTCGATGCGCACGGTGAGCCGCATCTGGCGGTCCTTGCGGCGTGCGTGCACCTCGAGATTGAGTAGCCCGTCGGGTTCGAGCACGATCTCCTCGTCGCCGGAGCCGAGCCGGATGCGTCCCTGCTGGATGCCCTCGATCAGGGCCTGCAGATGCCGGCCGATGGTCTCGCGGTCCTGCAAGGACTCGTGGCGGAATTCGCGTTCGTCACCCATTGGAATCGTCCGGAAGTTCGGATTTCAGCCGGCCAGGCGGCTTCGGTATTCGGAGATGATCCGGTCGCGATCGATGTTGGCGATACGCAGCGCCTTCTGGATCGGCATGTCGGACCATGGCGGCTGCACGCCGATCTCGCGACGCGACTTCTCGGTGTCCTGCAGTGACGGGTCGCGCACCTTCTCGCCCATGTGGCAGTCGTCGCCCATCGTGATCAGGATCGGGCGGCGATGGCGGCCGGCGTGGTTCTCGCGGATCAGCGCGTTGATCAGGAATTCCGTGTACTCGCGGCTCTGCGGGTTCCAGACTTCCCACGCATCGACGTCGTAGTCCTCCAGCAGCGCCGGCCAGAACTGCTCCGGGTGCGGGATCACGATGCAGCCGCCGAGACCGCGGACCTCCTCGATGATCTCGTGCGCCTCGTAGAAGTACTCGAGGTTGAAGTGGCGTTTGACCACCTCCTTGACGGCCTGCACGAAGACCTGCACGCGATCGATGAACGCGGCGCTGTGTTGTGCGCGCAGTGCGTCGAACCACCACTTCAGTGCCTTGTTGCGGATCGCCTCGGCCGGCGTGGTGTCCATGTGCACGTGGATCAGTTCGCGCACCTTGCGCGTCTCCTGCCGCACGAACGCGACCATCTTCTCGTCGGCTCCCGTCTTTCGCGCCGCCTCCTGCATCCGGCTCTCCAGTGACGGTTCCAGCAGCGTGTTGATGAATTCCCACAGCTGGCCGGTGCGGTACTGGAACGTGTGCTTCAGCATCGAGCGCAGTTTGTCGGCTGCCGGCGAGTCGGTCTTCGACTTCTCGAAATGCGCAAGGAACTGCACCTTGCGCTGGAACGATCGCGCGTAGCAGTCGATCTCCACGCCCGACAGGTCGCCGTAGCTGGTGATCACGTTGTGCTGGGTCGGGATGATCAACTCGGTGCGCTTGTTCGGAAACGTCGCCTCGATGCGCTGCCGGATCAGGTCAACCGGCACGAACTCCGGATGCCAGTGGACTGCCAGCACCGACGTCTGGAGCGGATGGACCGCCGCCGGCGTGACAATCCGCTGCATCTGCTCGGGCGACAGGTCGACGCGCACGATGTCCTGCCACGCGTGGTGGTCCCACTCGGTCAGTTCGGGCACAGCAGGTGTTGGCTCGAGCGTGGCGGTCATGAATCCGTCGGCTGCGTCGTGGCTGGCCGACAGGCTCGCATCGATGGTGAGAATCCCGTCAGGACGGCGTGAATTCGGCGTGACTGGCGCGTACTGTCAGCAACTCCCGATGTAGTGACTTGCGACTTTTCTGACAGCCGGGACACCCACAAGGGAGAGTTTGGTCGGCGCACACAACTACCGCAACTCCGCTCCCATACGGGCCCTGTCGTCCTTCCCGAAAAGAACCCTCTTTCCACTCACCCGCCAAACTGCTCCACAGCGTCGAGCGGTCCTCCAAAGAGGTTGCGGTCAGTTGGTGTCGCGCCGGTTCTCGGCCTCGGCGACGGAGTGGCGCGCGCGGATCACGCTGTCGGGGTTGAGACTGATCGAGTCGATTCCGCAGTCGACCAGGAACGCGGCGAACTCGGGGTAGTCGCTGGGGGCCTGGCCGCAGATGCCGACCTTGCTGCCGCACGCGTGCGCGTCGGCAATCACCTGACGAATCAGCCGGGTGACGGCCGGGTTGCGTTCGTCGAACAGGTGGCTCAGCAGGTCGGAATCGCGATCGACGCCCAGCGTGAGCTGCGTGAGGTCGTTGCTGCCGATCGAGAAGCCGTCGAAGCGCTCGGCGAACTCGCGGGCGAGGATCACGTTGCTCGGGATTTCGCACATCACGTAGACCTCGAGGCCGTTCTCGCCGCGCGTCAGGCCGTTGGCGGCCATCTCGGCGAGGCAGCGGTCGGCCTCCTCGAGTGTGCGGCAGAACGGGATCATCACCACGACGTTGGACAGGCCGATCCGTTCGCGCACGCGCTGGATCGCGCGGCATTCCAGCGCGAACCCCTCGCGGTACAGGTCGCTGTAATAACGCGACGCGCCACGGAACCCGATCATCGGGTTCTCCTCGTGCGGCTCGAACTCGCGTCCGCCGATCAGTTCGGCGTACTCGTTGGTCTTGAAGTCCGACAGCCGCAGGATCACCGGCTTCGGCCAGTGCACCATCGCGATGCGGCTGATGCCGAGCGCAAGCTTCTCGATGAAGTACTCCTTCTTGTCGGCGTAGCCGGCAGTGAGGTCGCGGATGCGGGCGCGCGCATCGGTGTCGCGCAGCTGATTGAAGCGGACCAGCGCCATGGGATGGATGCAGATGGTCTGGTTGATGATGAACTCCATTCGCGCGAGCCCCACGCCATCGGTTGGCAGTCGCCACCAGGCCATCGCCACGTCGGGATCGGCGACGTTGAGCATGATCTGCGTGCGCGTTGCCGGCACGTTGCTGACGTCGACTTCGCTTTCCTCGAACGCCAGGCTGCCGGCATACACGTGGCCCGTCTCGCCCTCGGCGCAGCTCACCGTGATGGCGGCGCCGTCCGCAATCCGCTGTGTAGCGTTCTCGCAGCCGACCACCGCGGCGACACCCAGCTCGCGGCTGACGATCGCGGCGTGGCTGGTACGGCCGCCATGGTCGGTGACGATTGCCGACGCTCGCTTCATCAACGGCACCCAGTCGGGGTCGGTCATCGGCGCGACCAGCACGTCGCCATCGCCGAAGTGGCCGGCCTCCGACAGGTCGTGGAGCACGCGGGCGGTGCCCGCGGCGATCGCGCTGCCAATCGCCAGACCGTTGACCAGCGGCTCGCCGGGCGTACCCGTGAGCCGGTAGTTGCGCAGCGTGCCGGCCCGGCGGCGCGACTGCACGGTCTCGGGGCGCGCCTGCACGATGAACAGTTCGCCGGTGGCACCGTCCAGGGCCCATTCGATGTCCATCGGCCGGCCGTAGTGCGCCTCGATCTGTTGCGCCCAGCGCGCAAGCCGCAGCACCTGCGTGTCGTCCAGCACGTAACGCTGGCGCTCAACCGGATCGGTCGGGATCGTCACGGTCGGACGCGCCCGATCACCGAGCACCATCTTCACTTCCTTCGCGCCGAGCACGCGCGAGACAATCGGAACACACTCAGGCCGGTCGAGCAGCGGCTTGAAGACGCGGATCTCGTCCGGCGTCACCGTGCCCTGCACGACGGTTTCGCCCAGCCCGTGTGCGGCGTTGATCACGATCACGTCGGGGAAGCCGGTCTCGGTGTCGAGCGTGAACATCACGCCGGCGCCGCCCAGGTCGGAGTGGACCATCTGCTGCACGCCTACCGACAGCGCTACCTCCATGTGGTCAAATCCCTGCGCATCGCGATACGCGATCGCCCGGTCGGTGAACAGCGACGCCAGACACGTGCGCACTGCCTCCAGCAGGGCGGCACTGCCTCGCACGTTGAGCAGCGTCTCCTGCTGGCCGGCGAAGCTTGCCGTCGGCAGGTCCTCGGCCGTCGCGCTGCTGCGAACGGCAACATCGGTTGCCACCGACCCGCACCGGGTCGAGAGTGCGCGATACGCCTCGTTGATCTGCGCGGACAGGGCGTCGGGGATGTGTCCCTCAAGGAACAACGCGCGGATCGCCTTGCCCACCTGCGGAAGCGGCCGGCCGCCGCGCAGTCGAGCGAGCAACTCGCTCATGCGCCCGCCGATGTCGTTGGCTTCGACGTAGTGGCGATACGCATCGGCCGTGATGGCGAACCCGTCGGGTACGAGGATCCCGGCGGCGCGAAGGTGGCGGATCATCTCGCCCAGTGAGGCGTTCTTGCCGCCCACCAGCGGCACGTCGTGGATAGACAAGTCCTCGAACCAGCGGATGAATGTTTGCGACATGACGATCGGGTGGGGATGTGGAGGCTCGCGCTGCACGTTACCCGATCCCTCGCACAGCGCGTGCCATGCGCCAGATTCGCCGCCACGTCCCCGCCATCGCTGCATCAACCGTCCGGGGGCCTACCCGCGCGGGAGTTTTTTCGCACCATTGCGGCCGATCACCGCTGCTGGTCGGTATCGCCACCGTTGGATGTCGCCTGGCCGTGGTTCGCACCACGCTCACGGTCGTGTGCGTCGGTCGCGTGCCGGCGCTGGCGCTCGAGCCAGGTCCACGCCATCGCACAGCCGACCAACAGGCCGATCAGCAGCAGCATGATGGTCCACGAGAAGCGCTGCGGGGCGTGCACGTCCAGCCACCAGCCGGCCAGCGCACCCAGCACGGCCGGCACGCTGACGGCCCAGCCGACGACACCGAACAGGCCGAGTTGCGCCCGGAAGTGCAGCTGCCCCTGTTCGCGATGAGCCACCTTGCGGCGCTCCTTGTTGCTGATGGTGTCGGGCATTCGCCGGGAGCGCCGACGGCTGCGGTCGGGTGAGGGGTCGTTCACGTCAGCCTCCGAGTTGCAGGAAGCGTCGTACGAGACTGGCCTCGAGCCGCGCCGTGGCCGTACGAGCAGCCCGTTCACGGTCGTCGAGCACGGCGAACTCGTGATCCACGCGCTGGCGGAGTTCGCCGAGGGCCGGGCCGACGATGGCGTGGCCGACCGAGACATCGACGTGCGAGGCCACCTTGACCAGCACGCCGCGGTCGACGGCGGCATGCTGCTCGGTGCCGTCGGCCAACGTCCAGGAGAGGATGCCCGGCACGAGCGACGAGACGTAGTCGATGTGGCGCGGCAGCAGGCAGAACAGCCCACGACAGCCTTCCGCGACGACCTTCACGACGTCGCGCTCGAGCAGGATCTCGGACGGCAGCAGGATGCGCAGCTTCATGATGTCGCCGATGCCTCCTCGATGCCGCCGATCATGTACAGCGCCTGCTCGGGGTGCTGGTCGAACTCGTCGGCCAGAATGCGCTCGCAGCCAGCCAGCGTGTCGGCCAGCTTGACCAGGCGGCCCTGCTTTCCGGTGAATCGCCTGGTCGTGAAGAACGGCTGGGTGAGGAAGCGTTCGAGCCGGCGCGCGCGCCCGACCACGGCTCGATCGGCGGCCGAGAGCTCCTCCAGGCCGAGCATCGCGATGATGTCCTTGAGCTCTTCGTAGGTGGCCAGCGTGCGGCGCACGTTCTGCGCGATGCGGTAGTGGTGCTCGCCGACGACGTGCGGGGTGAGCAGGTTGCTGCCTGATTGCAACGGGTCGATCGCCGGCAGCAGGCCCTCGCTGGCCCGCTTGCGCGAGAGCACGATGAACGACGAGAGGTGGCCGAAGGTGTGCACAGCGGCCGGATCGGTGAAGTCGTCAGCCGGCACGTAGACCGCCTGCACCGAGGTGATCGCTCCGGACGCCGTGCTGCAGATGCGCTCCTCGAGTTCGGCGAGCTCAGTGGCCAACGTCGGCTGGTAGCCCACGCGAGAGGGGATCTGCCCCATCAGCCCGCTGACCTCTGAACCGGCCTGCACAAAGCGGAAGATGTTGTCGATCATCAGCAGCACGTCGCGCCGTTCGTGGTCGCGGAAGTACTCGGCCATCGTCAACGCGGCATGGCCGACACGGAATCGTGCACCGGGCGGCTCGTTCATCTGCCCGAAGACCATCACCGTGTTGGCGCGCACGCCGGATTCGCCCATCTCGCGCCAGAACTCCTCGGCCTCGCGGCAGCGCTCGCCGATGCCGCAGAATAGCGAGACGCCCTCATGGCTGCCGGCCACGTTGTGGATCAGTTCGGCAATCACCACGGTCTTGCCGACGCCGGCGCCACCGAACAGCCCGGCCTTGCCGCCGCGCTCCAGCGGCGCGAGCAGATCGATGGCCTTGATCCCGGTCTCGAACAGCTCGGTGGTCGTGGACTGGCGGTCGAGGCTGACGGGGAGCTGATGGATGCTGCGGCGTTGCAGCGCGGGCAGCGCATCGCCGCCATCGATCACCTCGCCGAACACGTTGAACATGCGGCCGAGGCACGCGTTGCCGACCGGCACCTGCAGCGGCTCGCCGGTGTCGGACACACGGTCGCCCCGCGCGAGGCCCCACGTGCCAGTGAGCGCGATGCAGCGGGCCGTGCGTGCGTCGAGAAGGGACATGACTTCGAGCGCCACGGTCGACCTGTCGCCGTTGCCTGTGGGCCGGACGTACAGCACGTGATGGATGGCCGGCATGGCCTCGGCGAAGTCCACGTCGACCACGCTGCCGCGGACGGCGGCGATGGTTCCGATGGCAAGCGGCATCTGTGGTCCGGTCATGTCAGAGCTCGCCTCGCAGGGTCAGGAAGCCGGAGATGATGTCGAGCAGCTCGGCCGTCACGGCGGTCTGTCGTTCCTGCTGGAACGCCACCTGCAGTTCATCAAGGCGTTCGCCGATGTGGGTCTCTGCGACCTGCATCGCGCTGAGACGGCTGGCGTTCTCGCTGGCGAGCGACTCGCCGGTAGCTCGGAACAGGGCGATGAACAGGTAGTGGTGCAGCAGCGCCGAGAACAACTCGCGCCGCGGCTCGCGATGCAGCGGTACCTGCCGTGTCGACCAGCCACCCGCGGCGAGCCGATCCAGCCACGCGCGGTCGAACGGCAGCAACTGGATGGCCGTCGGCTCCCATGATGCGCTGCCGAGGAGCCGGCAGTGGAAGAGCATCACGCGCGCAATGCCCGCGCGGCCCTGCCAGTCGTCCAGCACATCCAGCAGGTCGTAGACGAGCTCGGTGATGCCGGCGACCGACCCCGGCACCGGGAAGACGTGGTCGGCCGGGTGGTGCGCCGTCCCGAGTCGTGCGGCAACCTGCACGCCGACCGCCAGCAGGCGCCGATCGTGGTGCGCGATCTGTTTCGCATCGAGCCCGGCGAGCGCGTAGCGGACGATCCGTTCGTTGAGCGGCCCGCACATGCCCTGGTCGGATCCGAAGATCACTGCCGCTGTGCGATGCCCGCGATGTGCCGGCAGGTCGCGCGCGTGCGAACGGCGCAGCACGGCGCGCAGAGCCGACTCGACAGTGTCGGCGCTGGCCTGCAGCGCCTGCACGGCCTTCTCGTACTGGCGGATGTTGACCGCCGCGAGCGCCTTCATGGTGCGCACGACGCCGAGCAGGTCGTCGGCACTCCGGATCTTCCGTTCGAGCGCGGCAAGGGTCTGCATCAGGCGCCTCCATCGAGCGCTGTGAGCCCGTGACGCGCCGCACCGAGCAGCGATTCGATCGCGGCCTCATCGATCTGCTCGCCGTTCTCGATGCGCGCGAGCAGATCGACTCGCGTGTACAGCACCGCGCGACGGATGGCGCGCGTGGCCTCGCGCACCCGGTCGATCGGAACCGGGTCGAGCAGGCCGCGCGACGTGGCGAGCAGCACGGCAACCTGTTCGCCGGCCGAGAGCGCGTTGTACCGAGGCTGCTTCAGCACCTCGCGCACGCGCCGGCCGTGCTCCAACGCCGTGTGCGTCGCGTCGTCCAGCCGCGTCGCGAATCGGGCAAATAACTCCAGCTCCTCGAACTGCGTGTACGCCAGCCGCAGGTCGCCGACCACCTGGCGATAGGCCGGCAGTTGCGTCTTGCCGCCCACACGCGACACCGACTTGCCGACGTCCACCGCCGGCAGCACGGCGGCCTGGAACAGCGTCGGCGAGAGGTAGATCTGCCCGTCGGTAATCGAAATGACGTTGGTCGGGATGTAGGCGGAGAGGTTCTGCGCTTCGGTCTCGACAATCGGCAGCGCGGTCAACGAGCCGCCGCCCTTTGCCGCCGCCAGGTGCGTCGAGCGTTCGAGCAACCGCGAGTGCAGGTAGAAGACATCGCCCGGGAACGCCTCACGGCCGGGCGGGCGCTCGAGCAGCAGCGACATCTCGCGGTAGGCGCGCGCGTGGCGCGTCAGGTCATCGTAGACCACCAGCACGTCGCGGCCCTGGTCCATGAAGTACTCGCCGATCGCCGTGGCCGCGTAGGGAGCCACGAAATGCAGCCCCGGCGGCTCGTGCGCGGCCGAATTGACCACAAGGCTCCAGTCCATGGCGCCGCGCCGCCGCAGGTCGTCGATCACGCGCGCAACGCTGGCGGCGCGCTGGCCGATCGCGCAGTAGATGCAGATCACGCCGCTGTCGCGCTGGTTGACAATCGTGTCGAGCGCGATGGCCGTCTTGCCGGTCTGGCGGTCGCCGAGGATCAGTTCACGCTGGCCGCGGCCGATCGGGATCAGCGCGTCGATCACCTGCAGGCCGGTCTGCAGCGGCACCGTCACCGGGTCGCGGTCGCGGATCGCCGGTGCATCGCGCTCGACGGGGCGACGCTCGACGGCCGCGATCGG
Source organism: Planctomycetota bacterium (assembly GCA_050249295.1). Classification (GTDB taxonomy): domain Bacteria; phylum Planctomycetota; class UBA8742; order SKZP01; family SKZP01; genus JBFWQT01. Next base: position 7,261 of record JBFWQT010000100.1, on the reverse strand, counting down.
TCCGCCACCGTCGATCGGTCGACCGAGCGGGTCGAGCACGCGTCCGATCAGCGCATCGCCGACCGGCACGTCCAGCACACGACGCGTGCGTTGCACCTCCGAGCCGGTGCGGATCCCATCCGGACGGCCCAGCAGCACGACGCCGACTTCGTCGACCTCCAGGTTGAAGGCGAGCCCCGGCACGTTATCGGAGAGCCGCAGCAGTTCCATCGACTGCACGCGCGGCAGCCCCTCCACCCGCGCGATCCCGGCCGACAGCGTGCGCACCATGCCGACTTCCTCGGGCCGCAGCCGTGAATCGACCTGATCGACGCCGGCGTCCAGCGCGCGTATCGAAGCGTCGAGGGCGTCATCGAGTTGGCGGCGTGGTTCGGTCACGCGCTGGCCCTCCGGGTCAGTTGCTCGAAGACCTCCTGCACGGCCACGCGAAGCGTGGCGAGATAGTCCGCCAGGCTCCACGCCAGCTTGCGACCCGGCCCGCGCAACTCGATGCCGCAGCCGAGGCCGGGGTCGAGCCGGAAATGGAGGGTCGCATCCGCGGCGTGGTGGCGCACCGCCGACTCGATCCGCTCGCGGACATCGGCCGGCAGATCGTGCGCGGAGACCACGTCGAACCCGGGCCGTCGCGACCGTTGCGTGCCGGCCCCCTCCTGCCGGCTGCGAGCCTGCTTCTTCTTCCGATGTCGGTGTGGCACGTGCATGGCCACATCGATCAACTCCTGCCACTCGTGCTCGTCGAGGCGGTCGAGCCGATCGAGAAACCCCCGCACCACACGTTGCTCGAGATTGTCGTCGGCCAGATCCGCCAGCGCGCGCTGCATGGCGCGGTGCGTATGGTCGAGCACGCGCTCCTGCAAGCGTTCGAGGAACCCCTCGCGCTCGCGCTGCACGCCGTCGCACCAGTGCGTGCGCATCTGCTCGACCTGCGAGCGCACGTCCCGTACCAGTGAGGCCTTGAGCCCGTCGGCGTCGGCGTGCGCCTGTGCCAGCACCCGCTCGCGCTCGATCGCAATCCCGTCCAGTCGCTCCTGCACCTCGGCCACGAGCCGATCGGCGTCGGCACGGGCCCGGCGCGCGTCGTCGAGCCCGGCCTGCACGCGCGCCGCCCGCTCATCCATGACGCGCGCCACCGGCTTGAACAGGAAGCGATCGAGCAACCACACGAGCACCAGGAAGTTGATGACCTGCGCGACGATGATGAGCGGATCGAGCTGCACGACGCACCTCGTTTAACTGCCAAGCGAGGCCTTGGCGGCCTCCCAGATCGGGTTGGCGAACAGCAGGATCATCGCCACGACGAATGAGTAGATGCCGGTCGACTCGACCATCGCCATGCCGACAAAGAGCATGCGCGTGATGTTGCGCGACTCGTCCGGCTGCTGAGCCATCGCCTCGAGCGCCTTGCCCAGCGCGTTGCCCTCGCCGATGCCCGGGCCGAGGGCGCCGATGCCCATGCAGATGCCCGCGCCAAGCACGGACCCGAGACCGATCAAGCCAGCTTCAATGCTCATGGAGTTCTCCTCCGGGTTCTCCGGATTGCGGCGAGGTATCGGTCACCTGCGACGCGGCCGCGATGTAGACGAGTGCGAGCACCGCGAAGATCCACGCGTGGATCATCGCCACCAGTAGCGAGAGTGCGCCCATCACCACCGGAATGATCAGCGGTGCGATGACCAGCAGGACGGTGGCGATGATCCCGCCGCTCATCACGTTGCCGAACAGCCGCACAGCGTGCGCAATCGTCCGGCTCAGCTCGCCGAACACGTTCATGGGCAGCATGATCGGTGACGGGTAGAGGTAGCCGCGCAGGTATCCCGCCAGGCCCTGCGATCGGATGCCGCGCACCGGCACGGCCACAAACACCAGCAGCGCCAGCCCGGCCGTCGTGTTGATCGACCCGGTCGGCGGCTGGTAGCCGGGGATGATCGTGAGGAAGTTGCAGGTGCCGACGAAGACAAACAGGCTGCCAATCAACGGCAGAAGCGCGTCGGCCGCGCGGCGCGGCATCAGGTCGCGCACCTGTCGGCGTGCCTCGCCGACGAGCGCCTCCATGAACTGCTGCCAGCGGGATGTCGGCCCCTCCACTCGCAACCGCCGGGTGATCAGCCAGCAGCCGACAACGATCAGCGCCATCACCGACCACGTGAAGACGAGCGTCGCGTTGATCGCGAGCGGCCCGACGTACGTGTAGACGATCTCGTCCGGCGTGACGTTCATGGTTCGCGCGCCTCGACCATGCGGGGGGCGCCGGTACCCAGCGTGCGGATCAGGATCGTGCGGGCGGCGAGCACGCCGACCAGTCCGGCCAGGCCGCACTCCCAGTGCCCGTCAGCAATCAGCATCCGGATCACCACCACCAGCATGGCCATCCGGATGACCCAACTGGCCAGCAGCAGGCGCGCCGGCGCCGCCGACCGCGGCACGTGCAGCAGCGTCACCCACAGGCCACCGAAGAACAGCAGGCCGGCCGCAAGGCCAGCAAGCATGGACAGGAACAACATGGTGCCCGACATCGACCCCACCTGAATGAAGGACGGTTGTGCAATAGCGGCGCAATCGGCGTGCCGGAAGTGACCGCATGCGTGGCGCGCACCTTTGCAGTGCCTGGTTGCGCGCCATGGGAAAAAAGGCGCGACATCGCGGAAAAAACGTCCTCGTCGGGATCACGGGTCCGCAGGCCGCAGCACTTCCGGGTTGATCAAACGCGGTGGCGTCTCGCCGCGCAGCGCCGCGAGCAGGTTGTCCACTGCCATCATGGCCATTGCGGTGCGCGTACGAATCGACGCGCTGCCGATGTGCGGGGTCAGAACGACGTTCGGCAGGTTTCGCAACGCCGGGTGGATCGCCGGTTCGTCCTCGAACACGTCGAGCCCCGCCGCGCGGATGGTGCCGTTGGCCAGCGCCGCGGCCAGTGCTTCCTCGTGCACCACGGGGCCGCGGGAGGTGTTGATCAGCACGGCCGTGGGACGCATCCGCGCCAGCTCGGGCGCCCGCAGAAGGTGGCGGGTGCGGTCGGTCAGCGGCACGTGCAGCGATACGAAGTCGGACTGCGCCAGCAGATCGTCCACGCTGCAGAACTCGTAGCCGGACTCGCGCTCGAGGTCGGGCCGCCGGTCCACGTCGTGGTAGAGCACCCGCATGCCGAAGCCCGCGTGGCCGCGGTGGGCGACGGCCTCGCCGATGCGACCCATGCCGATGATGCCGAGGGTGGCACCGTGAACATCGACGCCGAGCATCATGTCCATCTCCCACCCGGCAAACCGGCCCTCGCGCGCGAAGCGATCGGCCTCCACCACCCGGCGCGCCGCCGCCATCAACAGGGCGAAGGCGAGGTCCGCCGTGGTACCGGTCAGCACGCCGGGCGTGTTCGTGACCATCACGCCAGCGGCAGTCGCGGCCGGCACGTCGATGTTGTTGAACCCGGCGGCAACGTTGGCGATCACGGCCAGGTCTGGCTCGGCCCGGACCACGCGAGCGGTGATGCGATCGGTCAACAGGCACACGACGCCGCGACAGCCGACCACCCGATCGACCAGCTGGTCCTCGCTCAGCGCGCGGTCGTGCTCGTCAAAACGCAAGTCGCATTCGGATCGGATCCGCTCGATCGCTGCATCCGGGAGCCGACGGGTCAACAGCACGGTGGGACGGGGTTTCATGGCAGCGTTCCTTGCGGGTGATGAGGAAGTTCAACGCCTGCTGCCGTTGACGGCGTACGTCATGGTGGCCACTTCACGAGCAGGCGCAGGTCGCGGACGTTCTGGCCGGTCGGTCCGGTGACGATCGCGTCGCCGAGGGTGTCCAGCAGCGGGTAGGAGTCGCTGCGGCGCAGGCTGCGCACGGGGTCCATCCATCGTGCGAGGGCACGATCGACGGTGGTGCCATCGACCACAGCGCCCGCCGCGGGGCTGTTGCCGTCGATACCGTCGGTGCCGAAGCTCAGGATGCCGATGGGCTGGCCGTCGATGGCGATGGCCGCGCGCAGGGCAAACTCGAGGTTGCGTCCGCCCACGCCATCGCCGCGCACCGGGCAGATGGTCTCGCCGCCGCTGACGATGGCAGCGGGTGCGGGCAACTCGCGCAGGCAATCGAGCAGGCGCGCGACCGTTTCCTCCACGGGGCGGTCGTCGACCACATCATCGACATGCACCGCGAAGCCGGCCTCCCGCGCCAGCCGCGCCAGAATGGCGATGCCAACCCGGTTGTCGGCGACGGCGACGTAGTGGCTGTGGGCGAACACGCTCGCGGCGGGCGGTGCCGGTAGCCCCGCATCCAGCAGGCGGCGGCATGACGCGGGCAATCGTTCCAGCAACCCGTGCTGCTGCAGTACCGAGCGACACGCGTCAACCGGTGTGTCGTCGGGCATGGTCGGGCCGGATGCGATCATCGACTCGCGGCCGTCCGGCACATCGGAGATGTACATCGTGACCTGTTCGGCCGGCACGGCTGCGGCGGCGAGGCGACCGCCCTTGACCGCCGAGAACGCCTTGCGCACCGTGTTGATACCGACGATGTCGAGGTCGCTTGTGACCAGCAGGCGGTTCAGCGCGGTCAGGTCGGCCAGCGTGATGTCGCGGGTCGCCGGCCTCTCCATCAGCGCCGAGCCACCACCCGAGATCAGGAACAGCACCAGCGTGTCAGCCGTGCAACCGTCGAGCAGCCTCAACGCGGCGTCAGCCGCTTCCAGACTGGCCTCGTCCGGTTCGGGATGCCCGGCGGCGATCCGCGTGATGCCTGGCGGCGGTGTCCACGACGCGCCCCGCGGCACCACCATGAGGCCACGCGGCAGCACACCGACCGGTGCAAGTTGATCGACGACCGCGCGCGCCATCCGGCTTGCCGCCTTGCCCACCGCGACCATCCGGACGTCGCCCAAACGGTCAACCGGTCGGTGCCATGAATCGCCGATCCGCAACTGGCCGTCCGCGATGCGCACCAACGCCAGCATCAGCGGACGCACTTCGAGGCCGTCCATCACCTCACGGCAGAACCCGACCAGGTCACGGCGCCGGGCTGCCGCCAGGTTCAGCATCGCAGTGTCCAACATGGTTCTGCTCCCGGGAGACGCTGGTCGTCCCCGATCAGTCGTTGAGCGCATCCATGATGCGGCCGATCTCCTGGGTCGTTGCATCCAGAGCGTCCTGCGGCGCGCCCCAGCCGTGGCCCTTGCGCACCAGTCCGGCGACCAGATGCACGAGGGCCGGCAACGTCGGCGCATCGAAGTCGTGGCCCGACCGCGCCAGCACTGCGCGCGCCGAGTCGAGTACGTTCTCGTACACGGCGTCGAGCGGCGCGGGCAGTTTGTCGCGCAGGCTGCTGGCCGCCTGGACATGCGCAAAGCGCCGGCAGATCTCGTCGCGCGCCATGCGCGCCGATCGAGCGAGATCGAGGGCGCGAGGCTGAAGGGCGTCGGCCCGTGGGGCCCTCATCGTCATGGTCGCGGTCATCGGTCGGAACTCCGTCATGCATTGCCTGACGCATTTGCTCGCACTTGCCGTGCCGAACGCGCGCGCCAGCGCGCTAGCATCGACAGCGTCTCGATGCCTGCCCGACGCCGACACATGCACGGACAATTCCGCGGTCGCTCGCACGATCCCGCAGTGCAATGGCGGGCCGATCCGGGCGCATCGTGCGGCCCGAGCAGCATCCCGTTTGCGCTTGCTGCCGGTGCGCCTGATCGGAGAAGTCCGATGCTGCCGAGACCTGATCGGTTGATCCTCACTGCCGCTGCTGGCGTTCGGCGGATCTGCCGCAACACCCGCATGTCCGTTCTCCATCGAGAACATGGACGGTCCGCTATCTGATCCGCGACTTGCGCGACGGTCGACGGCCCGACCGGTGCCAGCGGTTCGTTCCACGATTCGCGCTGTTTTCCAGGCAATCGCGGACCCCATTACTGTGTTTCTGATAGTGGAGGAGGAGAGAAAAGGAGGAGAGAAAATGGAGCAGAGGGGATCGGCAGGAAGGCGCCTGATCCCGGAGCCTGCGGAACCCGAGGTGGATGCGTCCGGGGCTGGATCGGGCGGACCCCGCCGGCGCGGGGGAGACAATCAGATGCGCCGCAAGGCAAAAGACGGTGGCCGGGTTCGTCCGGCCACCGTCTCCGTTGTTGTGCGTAAGGTGCGCGGCGGCTACGCGCTGTGGATCTTGACCTTCTTCGAGTGCGCCTTCGCTTCCTTCGTCTTCGGCAGCGTGATCGTCAGCACGCCGTCCTTGAACGCCGCGTTGACCTTCTCGTTGTCGACCTCGGCCGGCAGCGTGACGACGCGACGGAAGCTGCCATAGCTGCGCTCGACCCGGTGCATCGTCTCGGTCTTCTCTTCGTGCTCGCTCTTCTTCTCGCCCTTGAGCACCAACGTGTGGTCGTCGACCGTGACATCCACATCCGTGGCCTTCATCCCCGGCAGTTCGGCGGTGATGCGAACCTCGTTGTCGGTCTCGGTGACATCGAGCGACGGGACCACCGGCATCGTCTCGGTCAATCGCGAGGCCAGCGGGAACTCGCGGAACCAGGACCCGAACAGGCGGTCCATCTCGTCGCGCAGGTTGAGAACGTTGGTGCCTTCGCCGTTGTGGCGGCTCAATCCGAACATGGTGTCCTCCTTCTTGCTTCGGTCAGGGAAAGCCCCGGCATCGCGGGGCAAGAACGGCCCGACGACCTCGCCGGGCAGGGTGATCAGAGTTCGGCCGTTTCGAGCGGCCGCGACGTGGCGCGCGCCGGGCGCGCGACAGCTGGCACGGGCTGATCGCGGCCGATCACGACCACGCCGCCGGGGGTGACCGTGAAGCCGCGCTCGCGATCCTCCTCGGCGTCGAAGCCGATCCGCGCGCCGGACGGCACCTGCACATCGCAGTCGATGATCGCGTTGCGGATCTGCGCGCCGCGGCCGACGACAACACCGTCCATCAGTACCGACGACTGGACGCGCGCAAACGAGTTCACGCGCACACCTGGCGACAGCAGGCTCTCGACGACGGTGCCGCCGGAGACGATGCAGCCGGCCGAGACGAGGCTGTCGAGCGCCTCTCCGCGCCGGCCTCCGGGTGCGCCGGCGAACACGAACTTCGCGGGCGGCAGGTTGTGGTGCAGCGCGCGGATCGGCCAGTGCTCGTCGTAGAGGTTGAGTTGCGGATTCACCGAGACGAGGTCCATGTTCGCGGCATGCAGCGCGTCGAGCGTGCCGACATCGCGCCAGTACGGGCCGCGGACGTCGCCGTTCTCGTCCTCGAACGGCCACGCGTACACCGCCTCGCCGCGCGCGAC
>JBFWQT010000099.1:0-16394 GCA_050249295.1 Planctomycetota bacterium | reverse complement strand
CTTACGGAGATTGCGCGGGGGCCCACCATTCTGCGAGCCGCCGGGCCATGCGACAAGCCTGATCATGCGGAGCGGGCACGCAACGCGTGGTGCAGGCTTCCAGCCTGCATCCTGGTGTGGTGCAGGATTCCAGCCTGCGCTGGTTTCTTCGGGGTGCCGGTTTCTTCGGGGTGGCACGGATGCAGGCTGGAAGCCTGCACCACACCACAAGCCTGCACCACACGTGCCGGTGCTGCGGGCCACTACAAAGGCAAAGGTAACGTCGCGCGGGCCAGCAGCACACCGATGAACGGAATCACCGCGAGGCCGACCGCGAGGCCCGACACAAACGGCATGCTGTCGCGCCGCGGCGCCTGGCCGGCAGGGTCGGGCGGCAACGGCGGAGGCGGCCCTGTGCCAGACGCCCACGCAGCGGTTGCAAAGTACTCCGGCGCTTCAGGCCGGCGGCCGGGTCGCGTCACCGCATGACGGGCTGCTACCGCGGCGCTCAGGCCAGCCACCACGCAAAGGCGGTACGCAATGCCGACCAGCGCACCACCGCTGGCCGCGCGCGCCGACGGGAACACGGCCGGCAGCACCAGCAAGTTCACCAGCACGACGCCGCCGCACACGATGCAGATCGCCAGCAGCCACCATACCGCCTGCGTCACACGCGGCGAGATTGTCGGGTTGCGCGGCTGAACGGACGACAGCACGCCCAGCGAGAGCAGCGCGCTCAGGTTGAGCATGATCGTGCCGATCACCATGAAGATGCCGGAGAGCGGTACGACCGACCACATGGCGGGTTTGCAGCCTGTGCGCGCATGTCGATGCTACTGCGGATGGCATCCGGCTCATACCCGATCTGCGGGATGCCGCCGGTCGCCGCGCGCTTGTTTCGCGCAGGCGCGGCGTGCTAACGTGATGGCGCATCGGCGATCGCGCCAGCAAAGGCGCGCCGCCAGAGCCATCAGAGCCATACAGAGCCATGGTCGTCTGCAACATCTGCAATCTGCGCGAGGCCAAGCTCCACATCACCGATGTGGACAAGACCACCGGCGCGATCACTCCGCTCGACATCTGCCTCGAGTGCGCAATCCGCACCGGGCTGCTGCCGCAGAGCGGGCCGGTCGCGCTGGGCAGCCTGCTGAGCACGCCGATCAAGTCGATCATCCAGGCCGACGCCGAGACGCCCGACCCGGCGCAGGACGAAGCCGCGCAAAGCGGCCCGGCAGAGAGCAGCGACAGCGACGCGCCGGCGCCGTGCCCCGGCTGCGGCATCACGTGGGAAGAGGTGCAGAGCCACGTGCGGTTCGGATGCGATCGCGACTACGACCACTTCCACGAGCAGGTCGACGTGTTGTTGCAGCGCCTGCACGGCGGCGCGACACGGCACACCGGCAAGGTGCCGGCCAACCTCGGGCAGATGCGCGCCCGCCGCGACGAGGTCCAGCGGCTGAACGGCGAACTCGAGGACGCGATCGTGATCGAGAACTACGAAGAGGCGGCGAGGCTGCGGGACCGGATCCGCGAGCTCGAACAGCACTGACGGCGCTCTCTTTCGAGCCTGTCCCCGAATGTCGGTTCCGGGCGAGTCGGGGCTCACACCCATCTCGCGCCAACCTACGGTTCGAACAAGCGCACCAACACAAGAGCCGCGAGCACAAGAGCCGCGAGCGCGAGCGAGCGTGCCCAGAGGGCCTTGCGCCTTCGAGTCAACCGTTCGACCAACTGTGATGGACGTGATGCGGATTCGCAAACGACAGGCCCCCGGGGCCCGCTCGCTTGCGCGCGCGGCTCTTGTGTTGGCGCGCATTGGCTGCACCCCCTGCTCGCCCGGAATCGCGATTCGCGAACAGCCTCTTCGGTCGCGGCTCTTGCCGGAAGCGCGCTCTTGTCGCTTCCCTGATCGGCGCTACTTCGACGCCGGGATGATCACCAGCCTCGCGCCGGGGTCGTTCTCCACGCGGCCAAAGATCTTGCAGCCCTGCATCGTGATTGTCGCGCTGCCCGTGGCGCGCACCGCGGCGTGCAGTTCGCAGTCCTCGAGCACAATCGACGCGCCGTCGCGCGCCAGCACCAGGCAGTGCAGCTTGCAGTTGCGAAGGTGAATCGTGCTCGTGCCGGTCGCGCCGACGTAGCCGCCGCTGCCGTCAACCACCGTGTCCTCGGCCTCCACGCGTCCACTGTCGAACGTCATGATCTCGCCGACCATGCTGCCGGTGAGGTGCACAGTCGCCGACTCCGCGGCGTAGATGTTGAACGCCTCGACGCGCGACGAGCGGAAGCGCAGCGTGCGGTCCCACAGCGTGAGCGGCACATCGACCAGATCCTTGCGATTCTGGATGTCCTTCAGCTCGAACCGCGTGCCGCCGGCGAACATCAGGCCGCAGCCGCGCAGCTTTGTATCGACCACGGGGCCGCTCCCGCCAGCCATCGAGAGGATGCCCCAGCTGACCTGCAGACATTCCTTCAGCTTCACATCCAGCTGGTGGCCGCCGGCATTCGCACTGGTCCAGCTCTCGACGATGTCGCCATCGGGCAGCTTCAGCTCGCCGGCCTGGTTCTTGCCGAGCGCGAGCCAGAGCATGATGCCCTTCGAGCCGCTGATCGTCAGCGCAGCCTTCGGCCCGATCACGAACTCGCCGGGGTTCTCCACCGCGTCCAGCGTGACCGTGCTGCCTTCGCTCATGTCCACGGTCATGCCGCCGGCGAACGAGGTGTGATCCGACGTGAAGGCGGTCCCGGACGTGACCTGGACCATCAGCGGCAGCATGCTGATCAGCACCGAGTTGCGCAGCTTCCACTTCGCGCGGTCGGCGAGCGTCACGTGGTACTGGTGATTGAACGCCTGCGGCATCTGCACCACCACATCGGTCATCTCGATCGTACCCTCGGTCGCGTCGATGCTGCCGTCGAGGCGGAAGCGCGCGGCGCTGACCTTCAGCGTGCCGCCCTTGCGGATGATCACGTTGCCGGTGTGCGCGCGACTCTTCGTCACCACCGTCGGCTTCTCGATCAGCCACTCGCCGGTGGTGCGCTCCATCGGCGGCGTCTCGATCTCCACGCGATCAATCCGGATCGCATTGTCGCCGGTGGCACCGGTGATCGCCCCGAGGTCGACCAGCGCGTAGCCGATGCCGAGGCGTGCCGGCTCGACCGCGCGCTTCTTCACCGGCGAGTCGTCGGAGAGCTTGAAGTCGCCCGGCGCGAGCCTGATCGTCGTCAGGGTGCCGGCGGTCAGCGCAATCACATGATGGAACCGCGCGCCGTCGAGATCGGTGAACGCGACGATCGCCGTGATGTCGGCGGCCACCGACTGCAGCGTGATCCGCATCTCGACGAGTTCGGTCAGCGCGGCCATGTGCACCAGCGCGGCCAGCTCCTGCCGGCGGTAGGCAAACTTCAGGTGGCCGGCATCGTTGCCCAGCGATGCGCCGCGCGGCTGCCCGTCCTTGAAGTTGGTCATCAACCAGCCGTCGGCCGACTTGCAGTCGAACGACTCGACATCATTCGCGGCCAGCGCACGCCCGGCCAGCAGCGCGATCAACAGGGCAGGGAGCACAATGTGTGTGGCGGAGCGAATGCGCATGGCACGGCCGGGGTGGCGGGTGACGTGACAGTGACGATTGCGGACGATGCAGCCGGTAACACCACTACACCGCAACGAGCCCGGCGTTGCATCCGGCTCGGGGCGCGGCTGTGCGGGCGCTATTCCTTCGACTCCGGCACCGGATGTGCCGGGACGGTCTCGTCGGTGAAGCTGTCGAGGTGCGCCAGCGTGCGACGCAGCCGGCCGGTGTCCAGGGCGCTGCCGTGCAGATGAACCGAGCGCACGCGCAGGCCGAACGTGCTGCAGGCTATGTCGAGCGCGCGCATCACGCGCACCTCGGCCGCGGCCGGCTCGATATCAAACGCGACGCGCCGCACGCCGCGCAGCGTGTCGCGCACGGTGGAGCGGACGACGCCTTCAAGCAGCCTGACGAGCGCGGCCGGGTCGTCGGTGCTCGCGATGTTGCGCGCCGCGAGCAGGATCAGGCCCGGGTTCTCCGGCGGCACCTGCACCGTGACAACGAGATGGCCCTCGAAGCGTTCGCCATCCTGCCAGCGCAGTGACTCATCACCGCTGAACGCCCAGGTCAGCGTCTGCTCGGCCAGCGACACGCGCTTGACAGTCTGCACCAGCGGCCAGATCAGCATGCCGTGGCCGACGGTGACGCGGAAGTTGCCCATGCCGCTGCGCACCAGGGCCTCGTCGGGCCGCGCGCGGCGGTACAGCGCCATGTACAGCACCAGCTCGAACACAACGAGCACGATGAAGGCAATCAGGATGCCTTGCCAGATCGGAAGCTCTGGCAGTCGCGCGCCGTCGGTGAGCGAGGTCGCCAACGCAGAATGGTTTTCGAGGAAGAAGATCGGATGCCTCGCAGTCCGTCGTTGATGCCAGCCAGAGGCGGTGCCGCGCCGCATGGCAACTGCGCGCGGATGATACCGTGACGACGGTTGATTGGAAATCCGCCGGGCACAGGGCTCGGGCGCCCTGTGCAGTTGGCCTCAGTTGCCCTCAGTTGGTCGGTTGTGCCGCGCTCGGTTGTGCCGCGCTCGCGTCAGCGACCGCGCCCATTACCACCGGAACCAGGCCCATCACTCTGCTGCTGCAATTCGCGCTGGTAGCGGCCGAAGTCGCCGAGGTCCTTCTCCTTGTAGATCTGCATCTGCTGCGGCGAGAGCAGATCGCCCATGCGCCGCGTGTACTCGGTGTTCACCGCATTCCAGTCCGGCCGCTCGTCGCGCGGAATGCGCTGGTCGCGCGAGATCATCAGCTGCTCGAGCCGCCAGTCCAGCAGGTTCTTGAGGCCGTCGGACTGCGACGCCGACAGGCCGAGTTCCGTGTTCATCTTGTTGATCGCCAGCTCGTAGATGCGCGAGCTCCACTCGCGCGTGCGCTTCAGGCCTTCCTCGATCTGCGCGGCCCGCTCGGCCTCGGCCTTCGCGCGCTGCTCTTCTTCGCGCCGTTCGATCACCGCCTCGATCGCCGCATCCAGGGCGCTCGGCGGTGGGACTGCGTCTGCGGTTTCGGGGGCCGGGGTCGCCGTCGGGTCGGCCGGGTCGTCCTTGCCGCGATCGGCGGGCGCGCTGCTGGCCCGCTCCAGGCGCTGCAGTCGCGCCGCGAAGTCCGCGAGGCGCAGCTCGATCCGCCCCGCATCCACCGACGCCGGCATCTGGTCGCGCAGCCGCGCGAGTTCCTCGCCGAGCGCCTTCAGCTCGCCGTCCTGGCCCGCCGGCTTCGACGCCACGGGCGCGGCCGGGAGGTTTGTCGGCGCCACGTGGTTGTTGGCCGGATCGACCACCGTCACCAGGGCGAACGTCACGCCGGCCGAGAATGCCGCGGCCAGCAGTACGCTGGTCACCAGAGTGGGAATGTTGACGGACTGCATTCGCGATCTCCCGACGTACGGTCTGCTAGCGGAGTGGCGTCCGGTCTCCTGGCAGCCGGGACGCACCGCTCTCCCGTTCATGAAACGGACCAACTGCGGGTGGCGTTGGAACCGGTTACGGCAACCCACGCAACCACAAGCAAACGGGGCCCCGCACAGCGTGCGAGGCCCCGTTGCTCAGTCTGTCAGTCGATCCACTGCACTCAGCGGATGACTTCGTCGAGCGGCTCCGAGCCGAACTGCGGCGCGTCCACCTGGTCCGGCCAGCTGTACTGCTCGGTCATCTCGCGGTAGTAGTAGTAGCGGGCCTGGCCGCTCGCGGTGACGCCGTTGAAGCCGTCATCGAAGATCGAGGCGCCGTCACGGTCGGTGTTGCAGCCGACGATGTTGCCCTTCTTGTCGCTCATGTTCTTCTTCGGAGTCTTCGGCCCGGCGTACGAGCACATCAGCTCCGAGCTCTGCAGGCCGGTGACGCCGCTGCCGCCCTCGACGCACTCCTGCAGGGCCTTCTTGACCTCGTCCTGGCCCATCGCGTCGCTGTCGCCGGGCGACAGGAACAGACCGGCCGAGTCGCCGACGCCGATGTACTGGTCCGGGTCGTCGTCACCGGTGATCTCGAGGTTGCCGGGGCCAGGGCCGTCGCCGACGCACAGGGCCAGCCAGAAGCGGTGACCGGCCGACTTGGGCGTCTTCTTCGACTTGGCCTGGGCCTGGCCAGCCATGTACTGCTCGACCAGACGCTTCAGGTTCGTCGCGTCGGCCGTCTTCTTCGAGCCAGCGATGGCGCTCAGAATGTTGGGGATGAGAATCGCCGCGAGCACGCCGATGATGGCGATCACGACGAGCAGCTCGATGAGCGTGAATCCGCGCTTGCGCATGAGTCTTCCTTGGTGGATGTGGCGAAGTCGCCTTGTCGTCGGTTGGACAGGATAAGGATGCCGTGAACGGCGGACGGACGATCCGGCTGCTCCGACGACGGGTAGCGGCCGTAACGCCCAGTGGACTGCGCCAGCCGCGAACCGGGCGAACCCGGTGGAAAGCGACTGGAAGCCGTCCGATGAGTCCCGGAGGTAGGGAAATGGGACCCGCGAGAAGTGTAAGCCGGGCTTGCCAGCGGGGCAATAGCCAATTTCGGCTAAAATGGCTGAAATCAGGTTCTGGGCGGATCGGGAGGGGCCATATTCGGGGGTTCGCGGGCGTGAGAGTGTTAAATAAATGCCCTATTTATTTGGCTTTCAGGCGCGGCGCACGCATGGCGCCAGCGTGAGGTTACTTACGGGCGGCAGCCCGTGGGCTTGAATGGGCGCCTTGACGCCCGTGCAGCACAGATGAATGATCCGCCGACTCACCATCCGGTCTGCACACCTGCTGTTCGGTTCAACACAGTCAGAGAAGGAAGCACCAGCATGTCGAAGGTCTCTGTCATCGGCGCCGGCTACGTCGGCGAAGCGGCTGCCAAGCATCTCGCCCAGCGCGAGGTCGGCGAGGTCTTCGTGTTCGACATCCTCGAGGACATGCCCCGCGGCAAGGCGCTCGACCTGATGGAGAGCGCGCCGGTCGTCGGCTTCGACTCGATCATCCACGGCGTCAACGTCAACAAGGACGGCGACGGCAGCGAGTACAAGCACCTCGCCGGCTCCGAGGTGATCATTCTCACCAGCGGCATCCCGCGCAAGCCGGGCATGAGCCGCGACGACCTGCTGAAGATCAACGCCGGCATCGTCAGCGGCGTGGTCGACAACATCAAGAAGTACGCGCCCGACAGCAAGCTGATCGTCGTGACCAACCCGCTCGACGTGATGAGCATGGTCGCCTACATCAAGCTCGGCTGGGACCGCAGCCGCGTGATGGGCATGGCCGGCGTGCTCGACTCGGCGCGCATGGCGTGGTTCATCGCCGAGGCCGTGCCGTGCAGCGTGCAGGACGTCCGCGCGATGGTGCTCGGCGGCCACGGCGACACGATGGTCCCGCTGCCGCGCTTCACCACGGTGTCGGGCATTCCGGTCACCGAACTGCTGCCGGCCGAGAAGCTCAAGGCGATCAACGAGCGCACCGCCAAGGGTGGCGGCGAAATCGTCAACCTGTTCCGCAACGCCAGCAACCTCGGCAGCGCCTACCACGCGCCGGGCATCTCCGCGGCGATCATGGCCGAGAGCATTGTGCGCAACCAGAAGCGCATCCTGCCCACCTGCTGCTACCTCGACGGCGAGTACGGCGAGAAGGGCTTGTACCAGGGCGTGCCGGCCGTGCTCGGCAAGAACGGCGTCGAGAAGGTCATCGACCTCAAGCTCAACGCCGACGAGAAGGCGCTGTGGGACGTGAGCGTCTCGCACGTCAAGAAGAGCACGGAAGAGATGCGCGCCCTGCTCGGCATCTGAGATTCGCGTCCCGGACCCGCAACGCTGACGCGCCGACAAGTCCATCCGCTCACTGAGAGCCTGTCCGCGAACTCGCAGACAGGCTCTCACCCCTTCGGGAACAACTTGTCGTGCAGCGCCTGCACGGCGTTGCGGATGCCCGAGTTGTCGATCAGGAATGTGAAGTTCACCTTGCTGGCACCCATGGAGATCATCTCGACGTTCACGCCTGCGTCGCGCATCACCGTGAGGATCTGCGCACCGATGCCGCGCGTCTCGCGGATGTTCTGGCCGACCACGCCGACGATCGCCTTGCCGGTTTCGATCGTCGCGTCGCTGTGATTGCGCAGTTCGCCGAGTGCCTCGTTCAGGCCCTTCATCGAGTCGGTCGTCATCGAGATCGTCACCTCCGACGTGACGATCATGTTGATGACCACTTCGTGACGCGCAAGGATCTCGAACACGCGCGCCATGAACCCGTACTGCATCAGCATGCGCGGGCTGGTGATCTGCAGCAGGATCTGGTTTTCCTTGTAGACGATGCTCTGCACCGGCCCGGCCGCCTCGGCCTCGGCCGGCGTGCGCTGCGCGACGATGCGCGTGCCGGGCGCTTCGGGGTGCATCGTGTTGAGCACCAGCACCGGAATGTCGCGCTTGACGGCCGGCGCGAGCGTGGCCGGGTGCAGCACCTTCGCGCCGTAGTACGCGAGCTCGGCCGCCTCGTGGTAGGTCATCACGTCGATCGGCCGCGCGTCCTTCACCAGGCTCGGATCGGCCGTGAGCACGCCGTCGACGTCGGTCCAGATCTGCACTTCCTCGGCCCGCGTGGCCGCGCCGAAGATGCTGGCCGAGAAGTCCGACCCGTTGCGGCCCACCGTGGTGATCTCGCCAGCGCGGTTCTTGGCGACAAAGCCGGTGACAATCGGAATCTCGTCGGCCGGCAGCTCGTCGATCTTCGGCCGCATCATCTTCTCGTAGTCGGGCAGCGGCGACGCCGACGTGAAGTGGTCGTCGGTGACGAGGCCGAGATCCCACGCGTCGTACGCGCGCGCCTTCACCTTGCGGCCGACGCGGAAGTACTCGGCGACAATCCGCGTGCTGCAACGTTCGCCAAAGCTGGCGACGAAGTCGAGGCTGCGCGGCGTGAGCTCGCGCACGAGGCTGATGCCCTTGAGCAGGTCCTTCAGTTCGAGCAGCAGCGGCGTAACGAGGTCCTTGTCGACGCCGAGCTCCTCGCAGGCTTCGCGGTGCCGGCGGATGAGCGGCAGCACGTCGACCTTGCCGTCGTACGCGTCGCGCGCGGATTGCAGCAGCGCGTTGGTCACGCCGGAGAAGGCCGAGAGGACGACCATCGGTTTGCGCTCGAGGCGCGCGATCACAAGGTCGGCAACAGTCTTGATTCGTTGCGGGGTCCCCAGACTGGTCCCACCGAACTTCATGACGATCATCGCGGGCCGCTCCGGCGGAGGCGTTGGATGGACTTCTTCACGGCACACCGTGTGGGTCGCAGTGAGTAACAACCGCGCTGCGCGGCGCCAAGAGTGGCGCACACATTGGCATCGGGTGGCGGCGACCACGCGCTGTGGGCTACACGCCGAGTGCTTGGCGGGCGTGGCCAACCACGGCGTCGAGCGCGCCCTCCGAGAACGGCGACGTGAGGCCGGCGCCCTTCGCGAGCGCCTGGAACGGCGCCTCGCCGCCGCGCGTGCACAGCGCAATGTAGTCGGTCATCGCCTGCGAGAAGTTCTCGCGGCCGCGCACCCAGAACTGCAGCGCGCACGTCTGCGCCAGCGCGTAGTCGATGTAGTAGAACGGCCCACCATAGATGTGCATCTGCGACTGCCAGCGGCCGCCCTTCGCCGGGTACTCCAGGTCGCCCCACTTGCGCTGCGGCAGGTACTTGCGCTCCAGTTCCTGCCACATGCCGTGGCGCTCGGCCGGTGTCGCGTCGGGGTTCTCGTAGACCTGGTGCTGGAACTCGTCCACCGAGCACGCGTACGGCAGGAACAGCAGCGCCTGCGTCAGGTGCATCTTGCGGAAGCGCTCGGCGTCGTCGCCGAAGAACTTGTCCATGTGCGGCCACGTCAGGAACTCGAGGCTCATCGAGTGGATCTCGCACGACTCCATGGTGGGCCACATGTAGTCGATCATCTTCTGCCCGCGGCTCTTCCAGCCCTGGAAGGCGTGGCCGGCCTCGTGCGTGAAGACCTCGACGTCACCCTTGGTGCCATTGAAGTTGGCAAAGATGTACGGCAGGCCGCAGTCCGGGAAGCTGGTGCAGAAGCCGCCGACGTTCTTGCCGTCGCGCGATTTCAGGTCGAGCAGGTGGTGGTCCTGCATCATGCGGAAGAACGAATCGAGCTCGGGATGCATGCCGGCGAACATCTGCGTCGCGCGCTCGAGCATCCAGTCGTGGTCGCCGTCGGGCCGCGGGTTGCCGTTCAGGTCGAACATGCCCTCGTCCCACGCCATCAGCTCGTCGAGGCCGAGGCGCTCGCGCTGTTGCTCGTAGATCACGCTGGCCAGTGGCACGACCTGCTCGAGCACCTGCCGGCGGAACGTCTCGACATCCTTGCGGCCGTAGTCGATGCGCTTCATGCGGTGGTAGCCGAGCGCGACGAAGTCCTTGTTGCCGAGGTCGCGCGACATCGCGGTGCGCAGCTTGACGAGGCGGTCGTAGATGTCGTCGAGCTGCGCGCCATGCTGCGCGAAGTAGCCCCACATCGCGACGCTGGCGTCGTGGCGCGTCTCGCGGTCGGGGTCGGTCATGTACTTGCGCAGCATCGGCAGGTTGAGCTTCTCGCCGCGGAACTCGAACTTCGCGCCGGCCATCACCTTGCTGTACTCGCTCTCGGTCTTGCTCTCGGCGACGATCTGGTCGGCGATGCGCGGATCGAACGCGGCGACGTCGGAATCCCACAGCGCGAACGCGTGGCCGCCGATCGCCTTCTCGATGCCGGCGCGATGTTCGCTGCCGAGCAGCAGTCGCTTGATGCGCACGTCGCGATCCTGGATCTTCGGACTCATCTCGTCGCGCAGATCCTTGGCGGACACGTACGCCGGGTTGGTGGTGTCCTGCTCGAAACGCAGTTGCGTGACGGCCGACCAGGTGTCGACGCCGCGGCGCAGTTTGTCCCAGCGCATCACGGCTGCCACGCGCGCATCGTCGCTGGCCGCCGCGGTCAGGTCGCGCTCGATCGCGTCGTACTCGGCGATCAGCTTTTCCAGCGCGGGCGTGGCCGGATTGATGTCCTTGAAGTCGGGCAGCGTGGTCGTGGTCATGGCAGCGCGCGGGCCGGGATCATCGCGTCGGTCGGTCGAGGGGGCACCGGGATACCACCTGGCGTCGGCCCCGTGAAGCGGTTGCGAGGCAGGGGCGACCCGGAGCGGAATGTGTGAACCGTGACGGCCGGCTGGCGGTTGTTAGAACTGGCGCGCTCCCGACGACGACGATGACGACTGCCCGGACCGACACATGCCGACGCGACGACATCTCACTCCGCTCACGCTGCTGCTGATCCTGGCTGCGGTCGCCGTCATGATCATCGTGCCGTCGGCTGCGGGCACGCTGGCGCAGGATCCCCCGGCTCAGCCGGTCCAGCCGGCTCAACCGGATCCGGCGGCCCAACCCGATCCGCCCGCCCAACCCGACGAACCGGCGAAGCCGAGCGAGGAAGAGGAGAAGGCCTATCAGTCGTTCCGCGCGCAGTTGCATGCGATCAATCGCGTGTCGCAGCCGGCGCCAGAGGACCTGCAGAAGCTGATCGACCTGGCGACCGCGTTCGTCGAGAAGTTCCCCACGGCGTCGATGGTCCGTCGCACCAGTTGTGCGCTCGTCGCGGCCCAGTCGCTGGCCCGCCTGGAGCAGCACGCCGGGGTGATCACGGCCTGCGACGCGGCGCTCGCATTCGTTGAAGACGGCTACACGAAGCAACAGCTGCAGGAGCTCAAGGGCATGGCGCAGCTGTGGCTCGGCAAGACCGGCGATGCCGAGACAACGCTGGCCGCGATGAACGGGGCGAGCCAGAACCTGCGCGATTCGATCGGCTTCGCGAAGGCGATTGCCAGCAGTGCGGGCCGTCAGGCTGCCAGCGACTTCCGCCTGAAGGACGTGACCAACCCGATCAACGAGGTGACGCTGTCGTCGTTCAAGGGCCGCGTGGTGATCGTGGACTTCTGGGCCACGTGGTGCACGCCGTGCCTGCGGCTGATGGATCAGTACCTGAAGGACGTCGACAAGACCTGGTCGCCGCGCGGCCTGACGCTGATCAGCGTCGGCACGAAGTTCCGCGGCGAGACCGCCGAGAAGCAGGCCGCCGTTGCCGAGCGCGGCGAGTTCAAGTGGCTCAAGGTGTTTGACCCGGACGCGGCTGTGTCGAACGCGTGGAACGTGAAGACGATTCCGCACCTCGTGCTGATCGACAAGGAAGGCAAGGTGGTGCTGGCCGGCAACGGGTTTGTCGCGATGCCGTTCGTGAAGAAGTTCCTCGACAAGGAATGCCCGCCGAAGCCGAAGGACGAGTAGCCGGGAGCGGTGGTCGGGTGTGGTGTGTTGATCGTCCCGGACTTGCCGGCGAGCTCCCGGTCGGAGCTGCGCACGAAGCAAGCGGCCCGCGAGCTGACCAATGTCTATCGCTACGGCATCGGCGCACAGCTCACGGTGGCCGCTTGCTGCGCGCGCGGCTCGGATTGGCGCGCGGCTCTTGTTGTAGCGCACTCGCGCGCGGTCAGTTCGTGGCGGTCGCCTCGGCGTCCTTGCGCAGCCGTTCGAGCAGGTCGTCGACCTTCTCGTTGGTCAGGTTGCGGTGCAGGTCGCACGCATTCACCTGCATCATGGGCGCGCGGTCGCAGTCGGCCAGGCACTCCACCTTGCGCAGCGTGAACATGCCGTCCGGCGTGGTCTCGCCGGCCTTGATGCCGAGCTTCTCTTCGAGGTGGTGCACGATGTCGCGCGCGCCGCGCAGCGCACAGCTGAGGGTGGCGCACACATCGAGGATGTAGCGGCCCTGGCCCTCCTTGCGGAACAGCGTGTAGAAGCTGAACACGCCCCAGACGTGCGCCTTGGGCAGATCCAGCGCCTCGGCGACGGCGGCGATCGCGTCGGTGTCGATCACGCCGAACTCGCGCTCGGCCAGCCACAGCGTGGTCAGCAGCGCCGACTGCGTGTCCGGGTAGCCGGGGAGGATTTCCTCCTTCAGTTCCTTGAGCGCTTCGTCGGAGAACGTGCGGGCCATGGCGGCGTCGGGCGGCTGGATGTGGGCGGAACTGCGTGCGAGGGCCGGAGTATGCATCTGCCGGGCCGGCGAATCAACGGCGGAGGCATCGAGCGCTCGATGACGAGCCCGGAGCGTCAGAGCCCGTCCGGGAACTGCGATTCCGGGCGAGCAGACCGGCGCATGGGCTCGCGGCGCTTGTTCGGCCGCTCTCGAGTCGCACGCGACTGCCTCGGGTCGCTCGCTCGCGCCGGCGAAGACAGGAAGAAGGTTCAACACAGAGAGTCTCTGTGCTCTCTGTGGTGAATCTCTTCACGTCGTGCTCAGCGGCGCGCAGTCCTCGGCACAGTTCCAGAGCGTGATCGTGGGTAACCCCTCCGGGGACTGACGTCCCCGGCTCGCCTGGTGATTCGTCAGCCCCTTTGTGGTCCTTCGTCTCCTTCGTGCCTTTGTGGCGTGCAACGCACCCTCGTCGCCAAGATCGGCGACGGAACGGGCCCGAAAAGGGGTCTGCCGCAGCAAGAGCCGCGACCGCAAGGGAGCGGGCCTCGCGGCTGCGAATCAACTCGTCGATCGCGCGATCCGCCCTTCGACCGGTGCGATCCGCGAGCGGCGGTTCGTGATCGTGCAGCCTCTGGGCCCGCGGTCGCGGCTCGGACCAAACCGCGCATTGCGGCTTGAGCCCCGGACCGCCAGACGGGTACACTCGTGAGGCCTCCGGAGATCCGTCCCGGAGGCGTGCCACTCGGCCACCCCTCGACGCAATGCCATGCTCCAGCTTCTCGCAACCGAAGTCCGGTCTGCCTTGTCCGTCGTGGCGGTGGGAGTGCTCGCGCTGCTGCCGATGACGGCCTGCGCCGCGCGCCAGAACACCGGGCCGAACACCGACGAGGTCGACCGCAACGTCGTCAAGCAGGTGGCCGAGCTCGAGGAACGCGCCGAGAGCCGCGACGGCTCGATGCAGCACCTGCTGTTCGAGCTCGACTACGCGACGACCTTCCAGACCTGCCTCGAACTGGGCGACGCGGCCTACAACGCGTACGACTACTCGACAGCCGTGGCGCTCTACGAAGAAGCGTTCGACCGTGGCCGCGTGGACGCCGACCTGCTGACCCGCATCGGCTGGCTGTGGCAGCCGACCGATCCGGAGCGCGCGATCTACTTCTACGAGCTGGCGATCAGCATCAAGCCGGACCAGTGGGACGCGTACTTCAACCGGGCCAACGCGCTGTTCCAGCTGCGGCGCCTCAACGACACCTACCAGCGCGTGATGAGCGGGCCGTACGACTACCAGCCCGAGAGCGACGGCAACGTCGAGGTGACGCACGGCGCGATCTACTACTACAACGAGCTGATCCTGGAGCAGCAGAAGGCCGGCGTGCCGGTGACGTCGCTGGCGTTCTACAACCGCGCGCACTGCTTCTACCTGGCCGGCTCGTACGCACAGGCGCGCAAGAACTACATCTCGTTCTACGAGAACGGCGGCGCGAGCACGAAGTTTGCCGCCCGCGCCCTGCGCTGGATCCGCGCGATGGAAGACGAACTGTGCCTGCCGACGGAATACCGGTACCAGCCGGGCCCCGGCGCGCAGTGATCCCCGCATTGCGTGGCATCCTGCGGACTGGACTGACCTGCCTCTGACAGACCGTTGCGGCGTGAACCCCGCCCGTGCGTTGTTGTGAGCAGCGGTGCGGGCTCGTACCATTCCGGCCTCTCGCTGCCGTCTCGCCGACTCCCGACGCACGCCTGCTGATGAACGCGCCGTTCGATCCTGTTGCTCCTGTTGCCTCGCGTGCCCCGCAACTCGCCGGTGCACCGGCCGTCGCAGCCGGCACGCCTGGCGATGCGGCCCGGCCGGTCAAGTGGGGCAAGGTGATCGACCAGGACAAGTGCATCGGCTGTCACGCCTGCAGCACCGCCTGCAAGAGCGAGAACGAAGTGCCGCTGTCGGTCAACCGCACCTACGTGAAGGCGGCCGACGTCGGCACCTGGCCGCAGGCGCGGCGCGCGTTCCAGGTTACGCGCTGCAACCAGTGCGAGAACCCGCCCTGCGTCACCGCCTGCCCGACGACCGCGATGCACCAGCGGCCGGACGGCATCGTCGACTTCAACAAGAACATCTGCATCGGCTGCAAGGCCTGCATCGCGGCCTGCCCGTACGACGCGATCTTCATCAACCCGGCCGACCACTGCGCCGAGAAGTGCAACTTCTGCGCGCACCGGCTGGAAGTCGGCCTCGAGCCGGCCTGCGTGGTGGTCTGCCCGACGCAGGCGATTCTTGTCGGCGACCTCAACGATCCGGCCAGCAAGGTCGCGCAGGTCGTCGCGCGCAACCCGGTGCAGGTGCGCCGGCCCGAGAAGGACACGAAGCCGAAGCTCTTCTACAAGGGCGCGCACCAGGCCACGCTCGACCCGCTCGGCGCGACCCGCCCCGATGGCGGCCTGTTCATGTGGAGCGAACAACCCGGCGGCGCGCACATCGTGCCGGGCGGCGCCGAGCCGGGCGCGAGTGGCAACTCGTCGAGTTCGGCCGCGGCGATTCTCGCCTACGACGTGGCGCATCGCGCGCCGTGGGACTGGCGCGTCAGCCTCTACACCTGGACCAAGGGCGTTGCGGCCGGTGCGTACCTGCTGCCCGCCTCGCTCGTGGTCGGCGGCATCATCGAGCCGACCAGCGCGCTGTTCGTGTGGGTCGCGCCGTTGCTCGCGCTGACGATGCTGGCCGCGACCGGCGCGCTGCTGCTCTGGGACCTCGAACATCCCGAACGCTTCTGGATGATCTTTGCGAAGTTCCAGTGGCGCAGCTGGCTGGTCAAGGGTGCCGTGATCATCACGCTCTACGGCGGCCTGCTCGCCGCGCACCTCGGTGCGTCGCTGCTCGGCCTGCAGTGGGTGCACGCGGCCGCGGCGATTCCCGGCATCATCCTCGCGGCGCTGACTGCCACGTACACCGCGTGGTTGTTCGCGCAGGCGAAGGCGCGTGACCTGTGGCAGAGCCCGTTGTTGCCGCCGCACATGCTGGTGCAGGCCGCGCTGGCCGGGGCCGGCGGGTTGCTGCTGCTCGCGCCGGCGCTCGGCGGGCTCGTGCTCGAACCGGCCGCGCGCGCCGTGTTGCAGATGGTGCTGGCGGCGTCAGCGTTCGCGCATCTGTTGTTTGTGGCCGGTGACGTGACGTTGCCGCACGTGACTGCGCATGCCCGCGCCGCGATGCACACCATGACGCGCGGCCGCTACGCCAGCTGGTTCTGGAGTGGTGTGGTGCTTTCGCTGCCGGCCGTGATCGCCCCCCTGGTGCTGCCGGCCAACGCGGGTGTTGCCTGGTTGTCGGCGTTGGCCGCGCTGGTCGGCCTGTTCCTCCACGAGCACGCGTTCGTGCAGAGCGGCCAGAGCGTGCCGCTGGCGTGAGG
>JBFWQT010000098.1:0-16446 GCA_050249295.1 Planctomycetota bacterium | reverse complement strand
GACAAGGTCCGCTGGATGGTGATCGCGTACGACGACGAGAAGTACAAGCCGTGGGAAGGCCCGCAGATGTACCGCGTCATCTATGGCGACAACGAGTACGCGGTGCCCGAGAAGGAGTATCTGGCGCACGAAGCCGAGTACAAGGCGCAGAGCAAGATCCCGCCGCCACCGTGGGACAAGCCGACCAAGGTGAACGGCCAGGAAGTGGACCCCGGCTCGCAGCCCGGTCCTGGCCCCGGTCCTGGCCCCGGCCCTGGTCCCGGTCCTGGTCCGGCGAGCGTACCGGACGGCAAGCTGGATGAGCCCGCCCTGGGCGACGGCTGGCCGCAGACCGCCTGGAAGCACTTCACGACCCGCTACTACGACAAGTGCGAAGACCTGATCGCCGGCAAGAAGGCCGACAAGGGCCTCGCCGCCCGCCTGATCAACGTGATGGTCGAAGAATGCGGCAAGGCCGACGGCGACAAGAAGGCCGCCGTCGCCGCCAACGAGTCGTTGATGACCATGTTCGGCGTCGGCAGCAGCGAAGAGGCCGACCTCAAGCTGTCGCACCCGATGCAGTGGGACAAGGGCCACAACGACGACGTGATCTACAACTGGAAGGGCCGCTACATGGAAGAGTTCAAGTAGCGCCCGCCGCTCGCCTGCGTCATGCCCGACACCCCGTTCTTCGACGCTGACCCCGCGCCGGAAGCACCGCGCCCCGATGTGAGCGTGGTGCTTCCGGCGTTCAACGAAGAGAAGTACCTGCCGCCGCTGCTGCAGAGCCTGCGCGACCAGCGCACCGACTTCTCGATCGAGATCATCGTGGTGGACGACAACTCCACCGACCGCACGCGCGAGATCGCCCGCGAGTTCGGCGCGACCGTCATTCCCAACACCGACAAGCTCGACGTTGTGGGCATGCGCAACCTCGGCATGAAGCGCAGCCGCGGCCGCTGCATCATGCTCACCGATGCCGACAGCGCGTATTCGCGCCGCTACATCCAGCGGCTCTGCGCGCCGATCCTGCGCGAGGGCAGCATCACCGACGTGACGCTCGCGCTCTGGCAGGGCCCGCTCGAACGGAAGTACGCCGTGTACCCCGACGGCCCGGTGCCGCGCAGTTACCTGTTCTTCCTGCGCCGGGCGCCGTGGTTCATGGTCGGCGTGAAGACGCCGATCCGGCCGCTGCGCATCCTCGCCGAGTGGGCGCGCGCCGGCTTCATGCGCAACCCGTTCACGATTCCCGGCGGCGGCGTGCGCACCGGCATGATCGTCGTCCGCCGCGAGATCATGGAGCAGGTCGGCGGCCAGAAAGGCAAGTTCGGCTCGCACGAAGACACCGTGCTCTGCCACGAGTGCTACGCCGTCGCGCGCCGCTGCCTGTGGGTCGGCGGGTGCATCACGTGGTTCTCGTCGCGCCGCTACTGGCCGAAGCCCGGGTGGCGCTGGCTCCGCCTGATGCTCACCAAACCGTTCCGCAGCGTGTTCCGCCTGTTCCGCCGCCGGCCAAAGGTGTCGGAGGAGGCCGGCTACTCGCGACCCGTGAGTCCGCGATGAGTGTGCTGCTGCCCACCGACGCGCTGATCATTCGTGCGATGCGCGCGCGGGCCACCTGCAAGGAGTCGCGTGAGGCCGGGGCCGCGCCGGATCACATGCGGCGCTTCGGTGGTGCGGTGGCGTTGCGCAACGAGTGGGTGCGTCGCGTCGTGGCCTTCACCGCCGACGAGTTGCCGATGCTCGACGAGATGCTTGCGTGGCTCGGCGACGGCGGCCGTGCGGCCCGGCTGGTCATCGAGGTGCCGCCGGTGGATGCGAGCAAGGCGGTGTACGCCGAGCTATCGCGTCGCGGCCTGCGCTACACCGGCGCGCAGGCGCTGCTCGCTCGCGAACCCGCGCGCCCCGGGCTGATCGACGAGCCGCTGCCGCCCGGCCTGACGCTCGACGTGGTCGAGCACGCCTCGCAGCTGGCCGACTTCGCCCGCGTGTTCGTGGATGGCTTCGGCCTGGCCGACGACGCGCCCGCCGACCGCGAGATGCTGCTGCAGCGCATTGCTGCCGAGCACATGCACGAGCCGGCGCGATGGCGCGTCTTCCTCGCGCGTGTGGACGGCCAGCCGGCTGCGCTCGGCACGTTGTTCATCGTCGGCGACGGTACTGGCGGCACGGGCTGGTTCGCCAACGGCGCGACGCTGCACGCATTCCGCGGTCGCGGCGCGCATCGGGCGGTCACGCTCGCCCGCCTCCGTGCCGCCACCGAGGCCGGCCTGGAACTCGTCGCGGTGGACACCCACGTCAACTCGGCCGCCCAGCGCAGCCTGCACCGCGCCGGCTTCCACCTGCTGGCCCACTTCGCACAGTGGGGCGATGCCGACTGAGCGCGGGCCCGTCCGCCCGTCCCGAACGCCCGTCCCGAACGCCCACCATGGCGGCTCGCATGTAGCCCGCCCGCATGGGCCGGGTTATAGTGACTTGCTCCGGATGCGCCCCCACAGCACACACACGCAGCACACACATTGATCGATGAGCGAGATCAAGCTGACCGCATTGATATTGCTGTCTCCAGATGGCGATCGCTCGATCCTGGATCGGGTGAACCAGGTCTGTACCGACTGTCTCGACCTGGCCGACGTCAAGGTTGACCGCCCCGCCACCGGCGACGTGCCGGACGACAACCGCTGGATCGACATCCAGGGCAAGCTCGAGGTTGCCGACTTCATCATGGCCGAGGTCAGCCCGCTGCCCGGCCACCCGGCGCTCCCGCTGGAGTTGATGGTCCAGCTGACCTACGCGCGCTACGCCTGCAACAAGCCGGTGCTGCTGCTGATGCACGGCGACCCGCCGCTGCCGCTCGGGTGGCACGCGCACCCCGATACCTTCAAGTACGAGGCCAGCGACGAGGGCTACACCGCACTGATGAAGGCGGTCAATCGCCGGCTCGTCACGCTGGTCACCGAAGTCGAGCAGCGCCTGATTGCCGGCGACGCGCCGGTCGGCGTGGGCGGCCTGACCGCGTCGGCCGCGGGTGCCGCCGTCCCGGCCGGTGTGCGCGCGAGTGCCGCGGGTGCGCCGGTGCCCGCCGGTGTGGCAATGCCCAGCGAAGAGGAAGACGCGCGCATCAAGGCGGTGCTGCGCGAGCGCTTCCGCCGCCGTCTTGATGGCGACGTGGACTCTGCCGCGTTGGCGGCGAAGAAGGCCGAAGAGGCCCTGCTCAAGCAGGAAGAAGAGCGTCGCGCCGCGCAACGTGCCGCGCTCGCCGAGATGGACCCGGCCGCAGCAGCTGCCGCCGAGGAAGGCGCCGCCAAGCGGTCGCGCATGCTCGAGTTGCAGGAGAAGATGAAGCGCAACGAGGCGCAGGCCAAGGCTGCGAAGGCCGCGCCGGCGGGCGAGCTGAAGGACGACCTGGAAGACGACCTCGGGTTCGACCTCGATATCGACATCGGCGGTGGCGCGGCGAAGGCCTCGCACGGCCTCTCCAGCAAGGTGCGCTCCGGCGAGATCTCGGCCGAGCAGGTTCGCGCCAATTCGTCGACTGACGATGACGACGAGGATGAAGACGAGGATTTCGAGCTGAACGCGTCCGACATCGACATCCTCAAGGACATCCGCGGCGAGGGGAAGAAGAAGAAAAAGAAGAAGAAGCGCCCCAACTCGCAGCCGCCGAGCAGCAGCGTGACCGGCAGTCGCGCCGGCGCGCCGGTGCCGAAGTCGGCGTCGTCGGGCGTGACCGGCAGTCGGCCGGGTGCTCCGGTGCCGGGCGGCCTGACGGGCAGCAAGGCGGGCGCGCAGGTTCCGGCCGGTGTGCGCGCCTCGGCCGCCGGTGCTCCGGTGCCAGCCGCGGCGGCGGGTGCCAACCGCAAGGGCCTCGCGACGCTCACCGACAAGCGCAGCGGCCGCAAGCTGGAGCTGCGCAAGGACGAGCTGTCGATCGGCCGCATCGCCGGCAACGACGTGATCCTGCCGGACGGGCAGATCTCGAGCCGTCACTGCAAGATCATCCGCAAGGACAACGCGTACTTCATCATCGACCTGGGCTCGACCAACGGCACGTTCGTCAACGACACGCTGGTTTCGACGAAGCAGGCGCAGCGCCTGAACAACGAAGACCGCGTGGTGGTGGCGCGCACCAAGGAACTGCCCAACGGCGCGCGCGAGTTCGTGTTCCATCAAGAGGTCTGAGCCGCCGCTCCGCAGGTTGCATCACGCCGCACGCAATCGAGTCCGCCCCTCCGGAGCCCCGGCGGGGCGGCTTCGATGACGGCCAGTAGCGGTGCCGTAGCGGTGGCCATAGCGGTAACGATTCCGCGTGGATGCGCCGTGCTACGCGCGCCGTCACACCTTCAGTGTCGCGTCGTCTCGTACACCCGCCGCTTCTCGCCCTTGTCGTGGTCCGTCCCCGGCGAAAGCGTCTCGATCACCAGGTCCGGCGCGCCCGCGATTCCGCGATCGGTGACAAGCGGAGTAGCCGATGGCGCGCACCCTGTCAGCAGCCCGCCTGCACCACTACAATGGACCCGGGCACGGTGTTCAAGGAGGCGGCTGTGCACGGTGGCAGACACGGGACAACATCCGCGGCCGAACTGACCCGGCTGGATCGACTGCTCGATCTCAGCGACGCGGCGCTGCTGCAGTTGTGCAGTGCCAACCCGGACGTGCGGATCGAGCGCAACGCAGATGGAGGCCTCACGATCATGTCTCCATCTGGCAGCAACACCGGCGGACGCAACTTCAACCTTGCGGGTCAACTCTGGGCCTGGAACCAGCAGGCCCGCCTCGGCGTGGCGTTCGACTCCAGCGCCGGATTCTCGCTTCCCGATGGTTCGATGCGTGCGGCCGACCTGGCGTGGGTGGTGCAGTCGCGTTGGGACGCGCTGACCGAGGCCGAGCGTGAGGGGTTTGCGCCGCTGTGCCCGGACTTTGTGATCGAACTCACATCGCCGAGCGACTCGCTGACCGCACAACAGGCGAAGCTGCTGGACTGGATTGCCAACGGCGCGCGCCTCGGCTGGCTGATCGACCCCAACTCGCGCAAGGTCTGGATCTACCGCCCCGGCCGCGAGACGCCGGAGTTGCTGGCGGAGGCGACGACCGTGACCGGCGATGACGACGTACTGCCGGGTTTTGTGCTCGACCTCACAAAGGTGTGGTGACCGTTGAGTCGTCAGACGCGCAGGGTCGCATCGTCCACCGACAGTTCGAACCCGGGCAGCAGCGGCGTGGAGACCGTGTCGCCCACGCCGAACCGGCCCACCTCTCGGTAGAACGCGCCATCCAGCCGCAGTTGCAGCACCGTGCGGGCGTCGCGATCGACAATCCAGTACTCGGGGATCGTGCAACGCTCGTAGAGACTGCGCTTCTCACCCAGGTCCCACGCCGAGGTGCGCGGCGAGAGCGTCTCGATCACCAGGTCGGGCGCCCCTTCGATGCCGCGGTCGGTGACGAGCGACCGCTTGATGCCGCGGAGGTAGACGACGTCGGGTTGCACGGTGGTCACGCGGTCCGGCAGTTCCTGCAGGATCACGTCGATCGGCGAAACAAACACCAGGCCGTCGTCGCCGCTGGCCTCGATCCACTGCTCGATGCGCGTGCTGATGCGAACGACCGACCGCTGGTGTCCCGGTTGCGGCGCGGGTGACACGTGATGCACTCCATTGATGACCTCATGCCGCTGGCCGTCGTCCGGCAGCCGCAGGTAGTCCGCCCACGTGAGCAGGCGTTGTCCGGTGTGGATGCTGGCCATGGTCGGACTCTGCCGCCGGGTCTGCTGCGATTGTACCGCGAAAAGCGCGACACGCGGGATCAAGTGTCGTTGCCAACAGCAGAGTAGAGCCGGTGGTGTCCCATCAACCAGTTGATTGCGATGTGCCGCTCGGCAACGGCGGCGGTGACCTGCGCAACTCGATCCAGGTCGGCGTAGAAAACCGGCACGCTGTCGATTGCCAGGTCGCGGTCGACAATCTCGTAGTGGGACTCGGCATCGATCGGCCCCAGCCAGCTGTTGCGACAACCTTCCACAAAGTCGTAGTGGCGCGGGTTGGCGTGAAGGTCTCGAAGGCGCCAGTGCAGGTTCAGCATGTGCAGTTGCCTGTCCACGAGTGCTTCGACCGGCTGCATGCGGGCCCGCTCTTCAAGCGGGATCGCAGTTGAATTGTCGTCGAATGCACCAAGCGCTTCAAGCAGGCCGTGTTTGCACAGTTGCTGGTCCGCCGGAAACTCGCCCACGCCGAGCGCCCAGACCAGCACGCCAACTCCTTCAATACGCCACGAGTATCGGATCTGCCTCAGGTTCAGCTTTCCGATCGGCAGTTCGAGCAACGTGAGCTCGTCCGGCTCCACCTCATACGAGATGCCGGTCGAGTGGACCCACGCCAGAATCCGTTCCCGCTGCAACTGCGGATCGTCGACCTGCTTGCGGATTCCGTCAAGGTGGGCGCGCTTGGCAACTGCCGCCAGTACCCTCGCACGCGCGATTACCCGTTCCATCGTGGGCGGTGCTACGTTCTCGTCTGGTGTACCGTGTTCGTCGTGCTCCACCGTCACTCCTCCAACAAGGGCTTCAGAAACCGGCCCGTGTGAGAAAAGCGGTTCGCGGCGACCTGCTCGGGCGTGCCCTCGGCCACCACGGTGCCGCCGGCGTGGCCACCTTCGGGGCCGAGGTCGATGATCCAGTCGGCCGTGCGGATCATGTCGAGGTTGTGCTCGATCACGATCACCGTGTTGCCGCTGTCCACCAGCTGGTTGAGCACCTGCAGCAGGCGCGCCACGTCTGCAAAGTGCAGGCCGGTGCTGGGCTCGTCCAGGATGTAGACGGTGTGCACCTCGCCCGGCGGACGGCCGAGCTCGGCGGCCAGCTTCACGCGCTGCGCCTCGCCGCCGCTCAGCGTGTTGCTGGGCTGGCCGAGGCGGATGTAGCCGACGCCGACATCCTCGAGCGTCTGCAGCATGCGCGCGAGCTTCGGGAAGTTGACGAAGAACTCGACGGCCTCGCTGATCGTCATGTCGAGCACGTCAGAGATGCTCTGGCCGCGGTAGCGGATCTCCAGCGTCTCCCGATTGAAGCGGTGGCCCTTGCACACGTCACACGTGACGAAGATGTCCGGCAGGAAGTGCATCTCCACACGCTTCAGCCCCTGCCCCTGGCAGGCCTCGCAACGGCCGCCTTTCACGTTGAAGCTGAAACGGCTCGCGTCGTAGCCGCGCACCTTGGCCTCGCGCGTGAGCGCATACACGTTGCGCACCTCGTTGAAGATGCTGGTGTACGTGGCCGGGTTGCTGCGCGGGCTGCGGCCGATCGGCGACTGGTCGATCTCGATCACCTTGTCCACCAGCGATGTGCCCTTGACGATGTCGCACTTGCCCGGCGTGACCTTCGCGCGGTGCAGCACCTTCTGCAGCGTCTTGAGCAGGATCTCGGTGACCAGCGTGCTCTTGCCGCTGCCCGACACGCCGGTGACGCAGGTGTAGACGCCGAGCGGGAACTGCACCTCGATGTTCTTGAGGTTGTTCTCGCGACCGCCGCGCACTTCCAGCATGCGCCGCCGATCAACCTTGCGGGTGGAGAGACGCGGCGGGATGCGCTTCTTTCCCGAAAGATACGCGCCGGTGATGCTCGCGTCGCACGCCTCCAGGCCGGGGATGTCGCCCTGGAAGATCAGCTGCCCGCCGAGGTGGCCGGCGCCGGGGCCGAGGTCCACCACGTGGTCGGCGGCGCGGATGAAGTCGGGGTCGTGCTCGACGACGATCACGCTGTTGCCGATGTCGCGCAGGTGGCGCAGCGTCTTCAGCAGGCGCTCGTTGTCGCGTTGGTGCAGGCCGATGCTCGGCTCGTCGAGCACGTAGCACACGCCGACCAGCCCGCTGCCGACCTGCGTGGCGAGCCGGATGCGCTGCGCCTCGCCGCCGCTCAGCGTGTTCGCGCGGCGATCCAGCGTGAGGTACTCGAGGCCGACGCCGTGCATGAAGCGCAGCCGGTTGCGGACCTGCGCGAGAATCGGATCGGCTATCTCGCGGTGCTCGGCCGGCAGCTTCAGTTGCTCGACAAAGGCGATCGCCTCCTCGACGGTGAGCGCGCAGAACTCGCCGATGTGCAGGCCGCCGATCGTCACGGCGCGCTGGATTGCGCCGAGCCGCGAGCCCTTGCAGTCGGGGCAGTCGCGCTCAGTCATGTACTCCATGATCTTCTCGCGCGTGGCCACGCTGTCGGTCTCGCGGAAGCGGCGCGCCAGGTTGTCGAGCACGCACTCCCATTCGGTCAGGCCGCGACGCTGCACCTCGTCATGCGCGCCGCCCTGCATGATGAAGTGCTGCACGTCGTCCGGCAGATTCTTCCACGCGGTCTTCGGGTTGATCTTCGCGCGCTCGCAGAACGACTCGAGCTTGGTGCGGAAGATGCCCGCAAGTCGGCGGCCGGCCTTGGCCCACGGTTCGATCGCCTCGATCAGCGGCGCCTTGACGTCCGGCACGCACAGCTCGGGGTTGGCCTCCATCGTGGTGCCCAGGCCCTCGCAGCGCTCGCACCAGCCGTGCGGCGAGTTGAACGAGAACGAACGCGGCGTGAACGGCTCGAACGCAACGTGATTCTCGGGGCAGGCGTAGAGTTCGGAGAAGCGCTCGTCGATCCAGCCCTCGGCGTTCGCGCCGTTGCCGCCGCCTTCATGCAGGCCGGCCAGGGCGAAGCGGATTTCGTCCGGGTCGGTCGGCATGTCGCCGGGGTCGCCGCCCTCGGCCACGCGGCGGCGCCGCTCGGCAATGCGCTCGGCCATGTCGTCCAGTTCGTCGGCGTGCGACGGACCGCCCTCGCCGCTGCCACCATTCGATGCGCCGTTGCCGGCCGGCTCCTGGCGCGCGACCACGATCTGCCCTTCGCCGAACTTCAGCGCGAGCTCGATCGAGTCGGCCAGACGGTTGCCCATGTCCGGCCGGATCACCAGCCGATCGACCACCGCCTCGATGGTGTGCAGCGCCCCGGCATCCTCCAGCTCGGGGATGCGCGCGATCTCCTCCACCTTGCCGTCGATGCGCGCGCGCAGGTAGCCCTCGCGCTTGATGCGCAGCAGCACGTCGCGATGGCTGCCGGCCGCACGGCGCACCAGCGGCGCGAGCAGCAGCACCTTCGTCTTCTCCGGGTAGCGGCCGACGCGATCGACAATCTCCTGCGGCGACTCGCGCTTGATCACCAGCCCGCAGACCGGGCAGTGCGGCGTGCCGACGCGCGCGTAGAGCAGGCGCAGGTAGTCGAAGATCTCCGTCGTGGTCGCCACGGTGCTGCGCGGATTGGCCTGCCCGGCGCGCTGCTCCACGGCAATCGTCGGCGGCAGGCCTTCAATCTCGTCGCAGTCCGGCCGCGGCAACTGATCGAGGAATTGCCGCGCGAACGTGCTCAACGACTCGACGTAGCGGCGCTGGCCCTCGGCGTAGATCGTGTCGAACGCGAGCGTGCTCTTGCCGCTGCCCGAGAGGCCGGTGAACAGGATCAGCTGTTCGCGCGGCAGCTCGAGGCTGATGTCGCGCAGGTTGTGATGCCGCGCGCCGCGCACCACGATGTTGCGCGAGCGATTGCCGGGCTCGGCGAACGCTGGCGGCGGCGTGTCGGGGGTGGCTTTCTTTCGTGCCTTGGCCATGCGGACGGGCGTTGCAGAAGCCGTCGGAACGGGCCATTGGCCGGGATTCCGGCCATGGTCGAATCCTGCACGCTACGATTCCGCCCGCTCGGCGCAAGCACAAAGCCACCGCGCGCCGCCGTCGGGGCGGCCTTGCAGCCGGCTCGCCGCCGATCGTCAGCGCCGATACACGTCGGGGTCGTGCCGCTCCATCCAGCGCGCGGGCGCCGCGAGTGGCGAGAATCCGTGGCGCGCGTACAGGCCGTGCGCGTCGCGCGTGGCGAGCAGGAAGCGGCGCAGGCCCTGCAGGTCGGGGTGCGCGAGGATCACATCGACAAGCCACGACGCCAGGCCCCGGCCGCGGAACTCGTCGAGCACGAACACGTCCGCGAGGTACGCGAACGTCGCACGGTCGGTCACCACGCGCGCGAACCCGATCTGCCGGTTGCCGCCATGGTAGAGGCCGAACGCGAGCGAACCGGCGATCGCGCGGCGCACCACCGACTCCGGCACGCCCGGCGACCAGTACGACTCGCGCAGGAACGCGTGGATCGTCGGCACATCGAGCCGCGCGGGGTCGGTCGAGATCTCGAAGTGGGTGCTGGCGTCGGGATGCGTGACGACGAGGTGCGTGTCGGTGTCGGCCATGGGTGTAGCGGGCGAGTGGTTGCCCCGCACGGTAGCACGCCTCACCAGGCCACGACCTGCCCGTCGGCGCGCGGATCGCTGCCGCCGGAGAGCACGCCATCGGCATTGCGGCGGATGATCTGGCCGCGACCGAACAGCGCACGACCGGCGCCACTGACGCGATACACGTTGTGGCCGCGCGCGAGCAGCCCGGCGATCACGGCGTCGGGCACGCCATCCTCCACCGCAATCCGGCCGCCGCGGGTGAGGTCCGACTCGGCGTGAATGCAGATGCGGGGCGCATCGAGCGCGGCCTGCTCGTCCATGCCGTCGAGCACCAGATTGAGCAGCACCTGCACGTGCC
This sequence comes from Planctomycetota bacterium, assembly GCA_050249295.1. GTDB lineage: Bacteria > Planctomycetota > UBA8742 > SKZP01 > SKZP01 > JBFWQT01. Next base: position 5,874 of record JBFWQT010000098.1, on the reverse strand, counting down.
CTTGCGGCTGCATGAAGCCGCCCATCACGCCATAGCTGGCGACGAGCTCGCCGCTGCCGTCGCGCGTGAGCATCGCGGGGATGATCGTGTGGTACGGCCGCTTGCCGGGCGCGAGCACGTTGGGGTGCGCGGCATCGAGCGAGAAATTGTGGCCGCGGTTCTGCAGCGAGAAGCCGAGGCCGTCGGGCACGATGCCGGTACCAAAGCCCATGTAGTTGCTGTTGACCATCGAGACCGCGTTGCCGGCCGCATCCACGACGCTGAAGTAGACGGTCTCGGAGCCGCGCTCCGGCTGGCCGAGGCGCGGGTCGGCCATTGCCTTCTCGCCGATGCGTTTGGCCTGCTCGGCCGTGTGCGCGTCGGAGAGGAGGCGCGCGGTGGGCACCTCCACCTTCGACGGGTCAGCGATGTGGGCCCGTGCATCGGCGAACGCCAGGCGCAGCGCCTCGATGATGACGTGCCAGCGCTGGACAGTGCCGGGCTCGCCGAGGCGCGCTGGATCGTCGGCGCCGAGCTGGCGCAGGGTGTTGAGCGCGAGCAGCGCGGTGAGCCCCTGGCCGTTGGGCGGGCATTCGTGCAGCCGCACGCCACCAAAGGCCGCACTGATCGCCGCATCGTGCGTGGAGGTGTGCGCCGCCAGGTCGTCGGCCGTGAGCACGCCGCCGTGTCGTTGCACCGTGGCCGCGATGCGCTGCGCGATGTCGCCCCGATAGAACGCGTCGGCACCGCCATCGGCGATCGCACTCAGCGCGGCGGCCATGCCAGGGTTGCGAAAACGCTCGCCCGCGCGCGGCGCACGGCCGTCGATCATCAGCTCTTTGCCGCCGGGCGAGTTGCCGAGCTGGCGTTGCGCGCCGCCGGCCCAGAAGTACGCCGTGATCGGCGCGACCGGAAAACCTTCGCGCGCGTGGTGGATCGCGTCGGCCAGCAGATCGCGCAGCGAGAGTTTGCCGGACCCGTGGGTGGCGTGCAGTTCGCACCACGCGGCGCACGCACCCGGCACCGTGATGGTGTGCGCGTGATACGTCGGCAGTTCGCTCTTGCCGTTGGCCACGCCGCGCGCCAGCTCCAGCGTGAGTGCGGCCGGCGCACGGCCCGAGCCGTTGATCGTCTGCACCGTCTTCGTCGCCGCGTCGTACCACAGCACGAACGCATCGCCGCCGAGGCCGGTGCTGCACGGCTCGGTGACGGCCAGCACCGCCGCGGTGGCCACGGCCGCGTCGGCCGCGTTGCCGCCACGCACAAGCACCTGCAGCCCGGCCTGCGCGGCCAGTGGTTGGCTGGCGCCGACCATGCCGCGCGTGCCATGCACTGTGGAGCGGCGCGAGTTCCAGTCGTTGATGTGGCTCATGTTTCAATTGTAGCCGGCAGCACGCGCTCCAGCAGGCGCGCCGAGTTGAGCACACCCGGCACACCCGCGCCAGGATGCGTGCCCGCACCGACGAAGAACAGGCCGCGCACATCCTCCGACACATTGTGGTAGCGGAACCAGGCCGACTGCGTGAGCGTGGGCTCCGGCCCGAACGCCGCGCCGTGGGCCGAGCGCAACTTCCCGGCGAAGTAACGCGGATCGACGGCGAAGCTCGTCACGAGGTTCTCGCGCAGACCCGGCAGGACGGTGGCCTCCAGGCGCGCGAGCACACGGTCGAGGTACGGCTGCTGCATCTGCTCCCAGTCGATGCCGCTGCGCTGATCGGGCACCGGCGAGAGCACGTAGAAGCACTCATGCCCGCGCGGCGCCATCGTCGCGTCGGTGCGCGTCGGCGCGTGCAAGTAGAGCGAGCAATCGTCGGCCAGCACGCGGCGACGGTAGATGTCGTCGAGCAGGCCGCGGTAGCGGGGCCCGAGCACAATCGTGTGATGCGCGAGCTGCGGGTACTGCCGGCGCGTGCCGAAGTACGCGACGAACAAACCGGGCGACGGCTTCACCCAGCGCACGCGGCGGTCGGTCCAGGTGCGACGGCGCGCGCCGGCAATCATCGTGGAGTAGACCACCGACGGATCGGCATTGCAGACCACCACGTCGGCCGCGAACTCGCGCCCGTCAGCGGTGTGCACGCTGCGCACGCGGCCGTCGTCGCCCACGGCGATCCGCTCCACCGGCGCGTCGAGATGCAGATCGGCGCCGAGCTCGCCGAGCAGCTTCCACAAGGCGGCGATGATCGAGCCGGTGCCGCCCATCGCGTAGTGCACGCCCCACTCGCGTTCCACCCAGTGGATCAGCGCGTAGATGCTGCTGCAGCGGAACGGATTGCCGCCGACGAGCAGCGGCTCGAACGTGAACACCTGGCGCAGGCGGTCATCCTTGATGTAGCGCGCGACCATCTGCCACACGGTCTGCCAGTTGCCGAGCCGCCGCATCTGCGGCACCGCGCGCAGCATGTCACGCAGCCGCGAGAACGGCGCGTCGGCCAGCTGCGTGTAGCCCACATCGAAGATCCGCCGCGCGTGCGCGGCAAACCGCCGGTAGCCGGCCACGTCGCGCGGGCTGATTGCGGCGATGTTCGCCAGCAGGCGGTCTTCGTCGCCGACGTAGTCGAACGTCGTGCCGTCATCGAAGCGCACGCGATAGAACGGATCGACCGGCACCAGCGTGAAGTAGTCGCGCGCATCACGCCCGACCAGCGCGAACAGCTCGTCCAGCAGGTACGGCGCCGTGATCACTGTCGGCCCGGCATCGAACGTGAAGCCGTCGCGCCGGAACACGGCCGCCCGCCCGCCCGGTTGCTCGTTGGCTTCGAGCAACGTGACGCCGTAGCCGCGCGCGCACAATCGCACCGCGGCCGCCAGCCCGCCAAAGCCCGCTCCGATGACCACGGCACGTTGCATGGCGAGCGGTATACATTCCGGCGAGCGCACCGGCACCGCGCAAGGTCCATGCATCGACAGGAGCCGCGAGCGCGAGCGAGCGGGCCCCGTGGGCCTTGCGCCCTCGCATCAACCGTTCAGCCATGTGCGATGTGAACGCGGCGCGGGTTCGCAACGCCTGCGAGTCCACCACTCGGACCCATCATCAGGGGTACTCGGCGAGAGGCGGACTCGTGATCGTGCGGCCCTGTGGGCCCGCTCGCTCGCGCTCGCGGCTCTTGCCCGACACAGCCGACTCGCCACACACCCCCTCAGGAACCGCCGCCCTGGCCGTCGCCATCCGCCCCCATCCCCCAGCGGATCGCGGCGCGCAACTGCTCGTTGGTCTCGCGGATGCGAACACACAGCACGCGCAACAACGCCCAGAGCAGCTTGTTCAGCAGGTCCATGTCCTCCTGCAACATGCTGTCGATCGTGTCCTGCGCAAACCCGATCACCTCCGTGTCACCCGCCGCCACGGCGTTCGCGCTGCGCGGCGCATTCTCGATCAGGGCCATCTCGCCGAAGAACGAGCCGGCATCGAAGCGCACCAGCACGGTGTCGGTGCCGGCATCCACCTCACGCGTGATCGCAATCTGGCCGCGGTAGACGATGTACAGCTCGGTGCCCTCGTCACCCTCGCGGAACAACGTCTCGCCGTCGGCCAGCGTGCAACGCTTGCCGAGCAGCGCCAGGCGTGTGCAGTCGTGCGGCGAGAAGTCGTGGAACAACTCCACCGTCGGGAAGAACCCGGCCAGCTCGGCCACCTCGGGAGGCAAGTGCGGCGCCGGCGGCGGCGGCATCGCCTGCACGTCATCCGGCAACTCGAACTCCAGCGGCGGCGCCTCACCATCGCCCGGCCCACCTGGCCCGGGCGGCCCGGGTGGCGGCGGAGGAGGTGGCGGCGGTGGAGGAGGTGGCGGAGGCGGTGTGCCGGGCATGGGCGGGTCGGCAGTATCGGGCGGCGGCAGAGTCGTCCGCAAAACGGCCATGGAAGCGGCAGATGGCGATCTTACCGGCCACGAACCCGCAACGGAAGAACGGCACTCGCCGCGCGCCGCACCGGTACAATCCGCCCACGGCTGAACACACCGCAGACCGCCCGCACGCTCATGCTGATTCCGGTCATCGCACTGCTCGCCACGATCACCATCTCGCTGATCTGCACGCGCATCGCCACCGTCGCGCTCTCGATGACCGGCATGTCGGTCGAGTCCGCCCGCTTCCAGGCGCGTTCGGCATTCACCGGCGTGGGCTTCACCAGCTCCGAAACCGAAGCCGTCGTGCGCCATCCGGTGCGCCGCAAGATCATCATGCTGCTGATGCTGCTTGGCAACGCCGGGCTGGCCACGGCCGTCGCGTCGGTGATGCTCACCATCTCCAGCGCGTCCGGCGAGGTCGACCCGCTGCCGGTGACGCTGCTGCTGGTCGGCGGCATCGTGGCGCTGTGGCTGGTCTCGCGCAGCAAGTGGGTCGAGCGCGAGATCAACCTGGTGATCGCGTGGGCGCTGCGCAAGTGGACCGACGTGGACGTGCGCGACTACTCGGCACTGTTGCAGCTCGAGAATCACTACGCGATTGCCGAGATGCTGATTGGCTCGCAGGACTACCTGGTCGGCCGGTCGCTGATCGAGCTGCGCCTGAACCGCAAGGGAGTGCTCGTGCTCGGCCTGCGCCGGCAGGGTGGTGCGTGGATCGGGGCGCCTAGCGGCGAGGTGATCATCCGCGACGGCGACACAATGGTGGTGTACGGCCGGATGGAGTCGATCCGGCAGCTGGACCGGCGCAAGCGCGACGTGGAAGGTTTGATTGCGCACCACAAGGCAGCGGCGCAGCACCAGCGCGAGTTGCGCGAGGAGCTGACCCGCGAGGAGGCCGGCGAAGCAGCGGCGGCGGCGGCGGCGGCGGCAACCGTGCCGGCCGAGCCCGCGAACGCGCCGCGTGGCACGCGGGTGATCACGCCGGAGATGGCGGTGATCAGCACCGCGAAGCTCCCGCCGCGGCCGGGCACGGAGGCCGCGGACGCGTAAGCGACGACGCGCGCGGAAACTCATCTTAAAACCGGCGTTTGTAACTTGACTTCAGCGGCTTTTGCCGTATTATGGAAGGAGGAGGAAGGTCAGGCCTCTGGGTTTGACATCCGTAGATCACCCACCGAGGGCGAAAGCACCAGAATGGGTCGATTTCCGGTAGGGTTAGTCCTGTAACCTCATTAATAGAAAAGACTTGAGGAATATGCCGGGCAGCGTTCACGAGCCTCATACGACGGTCACCGAGGCGCTTGCGAGCGTTCTCGAGCCCCATACGAGGCTTCATTCCGCTTTCACTGGCATTTCACGATTTTGAGGCCCATGAATACGGGCTTCCAGGACCACACCGGGTTCCACGACCTCATTCGCGTCGACGAAACGACCCGACGAACCCGACTACCTGACGAAACGAACCCAAACGCCCGACGAGCCGGGCGAACAACGAAAACGACTGAAATCTCGCCGAATGACGGACCGAACCCAACCCGCTGCCTTGCCCGGCAGTTTCAGTTTGAGCCGACGGTCCGTGCAGATCGCCCGTACCCGCACCCGAGTTCGAATCACGCCCGGTCATGAGCATCCAGTTCACCTGCCCGACCTGCCCGACGACCTACAAGGTGCCCGACCAGTTGGCCGGTCGCAAAGCCAGCTGCCGCAGCTGCGACTCCGTGTTTGTGGTGCCGAGCCCGTTCTCGGCCAAACAGGCGCAACACGCCGCGGCCGAGGCGAAGAAGGGCGCCGGCAGCGGGGCGGGTGCAGCCAGCGGTGCCGGCGCGGCGTCGAAGCTGCAGCCGCGCTCGTTCAGCCTGTTCGCGCTGGTCGGCGGCATCGCGCTGATCGCGTGTGCCGGCATGCCCTGGCTGCAGACCGCTGATGTGCCCGCGTCGATGTTCTCGTGGCCGAGCGGCTGCGTCGCGCCGTGGAGCGTGATGACCGGCGCGGGCCTGACCTCGCTCGGCGTTGACCTCGACGCCTCGCGCATCTCGGCCGTGGCCCG
>JBFWQT010000097.1:0-16611 GCA_050249295.1 Planctomycetota bacterium | reverse complement strand
CCAACCTCGAACTGATCGCGCTCGCTCGCGACTCGGGCAGCCCGGAGGTGGATCGCCTGGTGATCACCGACGAGGACGGCACCTCGGCCGACCCGGCCAACGACGCGCAGATCGCGGGCGTGCTGCAGGACATCGACAGCTCGGGCAACAACAACACGGCCAGCGCTGGCTTCCCGACTGTGGTCGCGAGTGCCGGCGATGCCGCGGCCGTGATCGACCAGCTCGGGGGCTTTGGCGTGGCCGCGCCGACGGCACCGTGAGGCGTGCACACGGGTGGCCGTCAGCGGCCGTCAGGTGATGGGTTCGCCGGAGACGTAGTGCCAGCGGTCCTGGTGCAGCCGGAACAGGCTCGTCTCGCCGAACGACGCGTCGCGGATGCCTTGCCGGAGCGTGGCGCGGAACGACGTGTGAGTCTCGCTGACGTCGAGAATCTCGAGGCCGAGGAAGTCGGTGCGCTCGCAGAAGTCGCGCACCTCGGCTCGCCACTGCACGTGGTCGGCCTGTTGATGCGGGCTGTCCGGATGCGTGGTGTGCAGGATGAAGTCCACGTTGCCCATCGCGTACGCGGCGTAGCGGGCGCGCATCAGTTGCGTGTGGGTCTGCACCGCGCGACCCTTGTGGAACGGCCGGCAGCAGTCCTTGTACGGCTGCCCGCTGTGGCAGGGGCAGGGCAGCGCGTGCTTGTCGTTCGCCTTCTTGTTCTTGCCGGCCATGGTGTTGATGATCGCGCAGGAGCCGCGACCGGAAGGGAGCGGGAAATCGCGAAGGGTGGGAAGCTCGCGCACCTGGCGGTAGCCCCGCTCCCTTTCGGTCGCGGCTCTTACAGTAGCAGTCCAAACACCATCAGCGGATGATCACCTCGCCATCGGGGCCGCCGCTGCCAGCCACAATCCGGCCGATTACGTTCGCGGTCTCGCCGCTCGCGCGCAGGTTCGCCAGCGCGGCGTCGCACACCTCCGGCGCGCACACCACCACGTAACCGATGCCGCGATTGAAGACCTTCCACATCTCGGCGTCGTCCACGTTGCCAGCCTTGCGCACCACATCGAAGATCGCCGGCTCCGTCCAACTGCCGCGATCAATCTCGGCGACGCAGTTGTCAGGCAGCACGCGCGGCACGTTGCCGGGCAGGCCACCGCCGGTGATGTGCGCCATGCCGTGCACGCCGGGCGCGATCGCCGCGTCGTCAAGCAGCGCCATGATGCTGCGCACGTAGATGCGCGTCGGCTCCATCACCGCGTCCACCAGCGGCCGGCCGAGTTCGGGCAGCACGACGTCGAGCGCGTAGCCGGCGCGATCGAACAGTGCCTTGCGCACCAGCGAGTAGCCGTTGGAGTGCAGCCCGCTCGACGCGAGGCCGATGATCACGTCGCCGGCCTTCACGCGCGCACGGCCGTCGATCAGCCGGTCTTCGTTCACGGCGCCGACGCAGAACCCCGCGAGGTCGTACTCGCCGGCCGGGTAGCTCTCGGGCATCTCGGCGGTCTCGCCGCCGAGCAGTGCGCACTGCGCATCACGGCAACCCGCGCCGAGGCCCTTCATGATCTCCAGCGCGACCTCGACATCGAGTTTGCCGACACCGATGTAGTCGAGGAAGAACAGCGGGCGCGCGCCGGTGACGATGCAGTCGTTGACGTTCATCGCGACGAGATCGATGCCGACCGTGTCGTGGCGATTGGCCAGGAAGGCAACGCGCAGCTTGGTGCCCACGCCGTCGGTGCAGGCCACGAGCAGCACACCGCTGGCGCCGCCGTTGCTTGCGGGCGAGCGGAACAGCCCCGCGAAACCACCGGGCGCGGCAACCACTGCCGGACCATGTGTCGACTCGGCGATGGTGCGCAGCCGCGAGACGAAATCGTCGCCGGCATCAATATCGACGCCCGCTGCACGATAGGTGAGGGAATCTGTCATCAGGCGACTCCGGACGACGCGCGACACGCGAAAAAAAGCGCGAAACGGACGATATCACGGCCGGCAACGGGATCAATGAAATGGGGGCTTCGCGGATGACGACGCGTTGCAAGCCGCCACGGGAACCGGACAAACGACTGTTGCGGTATTGTTGGTAATTGCTCGATAATGCGGTGGGTTGATCCGGAAGAGGAAACCGGATCGACCTGTTCCGGTCGGCAACACGTCGACCAACCAACAAAAGGTGGAGCACGAAAATGGCTGACGACGCGATGGCGAAGAAGACTGGCAAGAAGAAGGCCAAGAAGAAGGCCGGTGGCAAGAAGAAGGCTGCGAAGAAGGCCGGCGGCAAGAAGAAGGCTGCGAAGAAGGCCGGCGGCAAGAAGAAGGCCGCGAAGAAGGCTGGTGGCAAGAAGAAGGCCGCGAAGAAGGCCGGTGGCAAGAAGAAGGCCGCCAAGAAGGCCGGTGGCAAGAAGAAGGCCAAGAAGAAGGCCAAGAAGAAGACCGCTGCCAGCTGATAGAGCCGCTCGGAGCCGGGCTTGCCCGGAGCCGGCCATGACAGTTCTGATCGTGACGCTTGCGCCGCGAACGGCCCCCGGGAATCCCGGGGGCCGGTCAATTTGGCCGTCATCTGTGCCGAGTTTGATTTGTTGCGGAGTGCCGCAGCGTGCGATGTTCCATAATGGAGGTGCACGCCTCGCTCACCTTGCCGAACCGCTCGACGCACCACACACAACGTTCTGCCCGCCGCTGCGTTCCGCTGCCGCACTGCCTCCGTGATGCCATGCGCACCCGACTGTCATTCCTCGTCTCGCTCGTCCTGATCTCTGCAACCGCGCTGGGCGCGCTGCAACCGGCGCCCGCCGTTGCGCAGCCCGGCATCACCACCGAGGCCGATCCGTTCAAGGACTACAAGGATCTGCGCTGGACCACGCTGCGCCGGTTTGAAGGCGCGCCGATGCCTGCGCTCGTGGACTTCCGCAGCACCACCGTTGCGCACGAAACGGTCGTGCCGCTCGACAAGGAGTGGGAGCTGTTCGGCCACAAGCTCACCTTCTCGCTCACGCGCGGCCGGCTCAAGTACGAGCACCTCGAGCCCGGCAAGGACCGCGCGAAGTCGAAGTCGATCAACCGCCTGCCGGTGGTGGTCGAGCTCGGCCGCGAGGACGCCAACTCGTACATGATCGCGCTGCGCACCAACCAGAAGGGCGACACCCTGTTCGTCTCGTCGGCGTGGGGCACCACCGTGCGCGTCGGCCGCGACCAGGTGTTCGTCGTCGACAGCGATCGCGACGGCAAGCTCGGCAGCCAGGGCGACGGCGTGATCGTGCCCGGCAGCAAGACCGTCGCGCCGTTCGGCAACGAGATCTGGACCGCGAGCGGCGCGATCGGCATCCGCTACCGCAAGACCGAGGCCGACTGGCAGACCTGCGACCTGCCGATGCCGAAGAACGATCCGGATCATGCCGCCGCCTGGCACCTGCTCAACTGGCGGCGTCAGATGGCCGGGGTGCCGGCCCTGCGCTTCGAGGATGACGAGAAGGTCGAGGCGACGATGGTCGCGCACGCGAAGTACGCGATGCGCTACGGCACCGAGGAGCGCAAGGAAGACACCGCGCTGGCCGGCGCATCGACCGACAGCGCGGCCGTCGCGAAGCAGTGCATCACGCTGCTCGGCGCGCGCAGTTGCGTCGACGGCATCGACCAGCTGTTCACGATGGCGTACGCGCGCAGCGAGGTGCTGTCGGGCGCGCTGACCAGGACGACCATGCTGCTGGAAGGCAGCGCGCTGATCATCAACACGCAGAAGTACACGAAGGGCGCGCTGCGGCCGGTGCCCGTGGTGTGGCCGCCGCACGGCCTGACCGACCTGCCGCGCGGGTTCCGCAAGGTCGGCGAGACGCCGATGCCGCTGCCCGTGCCCGCGGATGGCAACGCGCTCGGCATCGTCATCGGCGCGAACGTCGACACGCTGTCGTCGGTGACGGAGCTGGTGCCCGCGCCGAAGATCACGCTCGAGACGCCCGACGATCGCGGTGCGCTGTCGCCGGTGGCCGGGCAGATGGTGGTGCCGGGCGCGCGGCCCGAGGACGCGAAGGTGCCGAAGCACAACTATGGCAACTTCTGGTTCGTGCCCGAGCGCACGTTCCCCGGCGCGACCGAGTTCCACGCCAGCGTCACGATCACCTTCCCGTCGGGCACGCTCTGCGCCGGCGCGCAGCAGGGCAACGTGTTCACCTACGAGTGGTCGTTCCGCACGAAGTAGCGCGCCCCGCGTGAGTCGTCGCGCGTCGGATTCGGCGCACGTCGGCGCACCCGGGCCGGCTCGCGGGTTACACTGCCATCGCCTTCCGACGCGGCGCCCACGCGCCCACGCGACGCCACGCATGCCGATCACCGACCTCGACAAGTCGCTCGCCCAGCTGATCGTCAAGTTCAGGAAGGCGACAGCGGAGCAGGTCAAGCCGGCGCTTGCCGAGCTGCAGCGCTGGCACGAGCACGGCCGCAAGGGTGACCTGGCCGACGTGCTGGTCGCGCATCGCGTGGTTACGGCCAAGGCCGCGCGGCAGTTGCGCATCATGGCCACGCGCGAGGCAGCGCCGGAGATCCCCGGCTACAAGATCATCGAGCCGCTCGGCGGCGGCGGCATGGGTGTGGTGTATCTCGCGCGCCAGGAAGAGCTCGACCGTGACGTCGCGCTGAAGGTGCTGCGGCCCGACGCGCTGGACGACGCCGAGGCTGTGCAGCGCTTCATGCGCGAGGCCCGCGCGGCCGGCAAGCTCGACCACCCCAACATCGTCCGCGCGTGGGACGTCTCGCCCGGCGACGCGAGCAAGGGCATCCCGCCGTACCTCGCGATGGAGTACATCCGCGGCGAGACGCTGCACCAGGTGCTGCAACGGCAGAAGCAGCTTTCCGAAAAGCAGGCGCTGCTGATCGGCCGGGCGGTGGCCGATGCGCTGGATCACGCGTTCAAGGCCGGGCTCGTGCACCGCGACGTCAAGCCCGACAACATCATGATCTCGCAGGACGGCATGATCCGCCTCTGCGACCTCGGCCTCGCCAAGAGCGTCAACCACGACCAGAGCATCACGCGGCCGGAGATGACGCACGGCACGCCGCACTTCATGTCGCCCGAGCAGGCGCGCGGCGAGCGCGACCTCGACATCCGCTCGGACCTCTACTCGCTGGGCTGCACGCTGTACCGCGTGGTCGTCGGCCGGCCGCCGTTCAATGCCGACTCGGCGATGGAGATCCTGATCAAGCACATCGAGCAGCCGCCGGCGAGCCCCAAGGCGGTGCGGCCCGAGCTGAGCATCGGGTTCGAGCGCATCGTGCTCAAGCTGCTCGCCAAGGATCCCGCCAATCGCTACCAGTACCCGGCGCATGTCGCGAGCGACATCGGCCTGGTGATGGACGGCGAGAAGCCGCGGCTCGAGTATCACGTGCCGTTCCGCCAGGCGCGGCCGAAGTCGATCGATGGCTCGGCGTCGGGCGTGATGATGCCGCCACCCGCTGCGGCCAGCGCCGTCTCCGACGATGCGCACACCGCCACCGGCGACGCCGCGACGCAGGACGGCACGGTGGACTTCGGCAAGGCCGACCCGCACAACCTGATCGCGCGCGAAGCCGACAAGCTGAAGCGCCACGACAAGATGCTGGCCGCGGCGGGCATGGCGGACACGGGCCGCAGGCGCAAGCCGGGTGGCGCCGACACCGACCCTTCGCAGCCGCAACCGTCCGGCGCCGGCACCGGCACGCAGCGACGGCAGGCCGCGACGTGGCGGCATCGCATGCTGCTGACCGGCGGCGCCATCGGTGTGCTGCTGCTCGGCGTGGTGGTCGTCGTCGTGCTGCGCTCGTTGGGGCCTGCCGATCCGCCGCCGGACGACAGCGCGACGATCAACAACCAGTCGGGCATGACCGACAACGTCAGCGACAACACGACCAACGTCTCCACCACCGATCTGTCGCCGGCGGCGCGTCGTGCGCGTGCGCGCGCAGCGATGGATGCCGAGGCCGAGTGGCGCGCGCAGATGCGCAACACCGCGCCGTTGCGCGAGTCGGTGCCGGCGGACGCGTTCGATCGTGTGAAGTAGCCGTCGCGGCCAGGAGCCGCGACCGCGAGGGAGCGGTCCATCACTCGGCGATGCGGTCACGCGCATCGCGCGCGGTCTGCCGCAGGTCGCGCCACAGCGCCAGCCAGCGATCAAACCGGAACGGCCCGATCGGCGCATGGCCCGCTGGCGCGTCGGCAATCGATGACAACGCAGACGACGCATCGCGCCGCAGATCGACGCCGCCGGGCAGCGCGACCAGCAGCGGCCACACCGCCTGCGGCAACTGCGCGAACGCATGCACCGCCGCCACGGCGTGGGCCGCTTCGGCGGTCGGATTGCGCACCGCGGTGATCAGCAACTCGACCTGGCGCGCCGCCAGCTCGGCCACCGCCTCGCGCATGCCGAGCGTGAGCCCCAGGCTGATCGCGTTGCGCGCAAGCTGCCAGACCTCGCGCAGGTCGGCCGGGCGACGCAGGCCGAGCTGCTCCATCGCCACGCGTTGCATCAGCCGGAAGCGCTCGGCGCGCAGGTCGGTGTCGCCGGCGGCATCCACAATCGAAAGGCAGTCGGCGAGCTGCTGCGTCATCGCGAGCACCGCGTTGGGCACGTCGGGCGTCCACAGCGCGCCGTCGGGCGTGAGCACCAGGCCGATCAGCGGTACGCCGCCACTCGCGCCGACGCCGCTGCCCGGCGCCACAGGCAACCCGCCGACGCGCGGCGCGACGCGACCACCCTGCAGCACCTCGCTTTCGAGCCGGGCCAGCTCTCGATGCATCGCCTCGTCGTCGGGCTGCAGGCGCGCAAACCACTGCTGCAGGCGGCACCAACGGCACCACACATTCACGGCCAGCATCGGATCCACCAGCCGGTCGTCGTGCGCCAGATCGTTGAGCGCGAACTGGTCGCGCACCGCCGCAAGAATCTGCAACGCGGCCTGCGCCGTGCGCAGCGGATCGTCGGCCAGGCGCGCCGGCGCTTCACCGTCCGGTGGCGTCATCACGATCGTCGCGCCGCGATCGGTCTGCGGTACCAGTGCGGCCGGACGCGGCGGCCAGGCAGCGCGCGCACGCAACTCCAGGTCGTCGGCCCACAGCAGCGCGCGCAGTGTGATCGCGCGTCGCTGGTCCGATCGCAGCGTCGTGGTGTTGATCAGCCCGGCCGCCAGCCCGGCCGCCTCGATCACGCGACCGGTGGCAATCAGGAGGTCGACGCGGCGCGCCACCGCGCGCGGCGAGGTCTCCTCGCTCCACGTCGCGGCCACCATTTCGGGCACCGCGCGGGCCACGTCACGCCCGAGCGGTCCGGGCGCCGCATCGGGCGGCACCAACAGAGCCACCCGCGCGAGCTGCCGGCGCTCGGCCATCTGCTCGCGCCACTCGGTGTCGGCCGAGCCGCCGAACAGCAGCATCAACTGTTGATACTCGCCGAGCGCCTCGCGGTACTGCCCGAGACGGAACAGCCGCTCGCCGGCATCCTCGGCGCGCCCCATGCTTGCGCGCGGGCGAGTGGAGTGCCGGAAGTCGGACACGCGCACCGACCCGCCGAGCGCGACCAGACCGAAGCGGCGCGTCGGCGGAAGCGGCACCGGGTAGTCGTCCTCGAAGCGCGTGAACCACACGCGACGGTTGCCGCTGACTTCCGCCTCGACGGTGTTGCCGGTGAGCGTGAGCGTGATGCGGTACTCGCCGGATTGCAGCCGCAGGCCGCGTCCGCCGCGCGGCGTCTCCTGCAGGAACGTGACCTCGCGGCCGTTGCGGCAGAGGATTGCGCGCGAGTTGCGATCGGCGCCGAGCCACAGCAGGTAGCCGCGATCGATCGGCGCCGAGCCACCACCGCCGCCGAGCGCCGCGCTGCGGTCGGGCACGATGAACAGGCCGAGGCCGGGCAGGTCGCGCCCGAAGTCGGCGGTCAGCGAGAGTTCGACGTCGGGCTCGAGCAGCGCGCGCGAGTAGAGCACGCGCGTCTCGCCGCCATGGCCGTCGAGTTCCATCTCCTTGTAGACGCGGTTGAGCTTGCCGCTGAGCACCTCCCACGGATCCTGCCCGGACGGCGCGGGGGTGACCGGCACGGCTGCGCGCGAGCTGGGCTGCAGCTGCGGCCCGGAGGTGCTGCGCACGATCGCCCACTGCAGCGAGATCGCCGCGAGCACGATCAGCACCACAATGATGTAGCGGCGCGCGGGCAGCAGTCGCGCGAGCCGGGCGAGCATCGTGGCCTTGCGCGCATGCACCCACTCGGCCCGCGTGAAGCGCTCGAGATCGAGCGCGAGCAGCTCGGCGTTCTCGTAGCGGTCGCGCTGCTTCTTCGCGAGGCACTTGAGGATGATCGCCTCGATGTCCGACGAGATGCGCGGCCGCAGCTTGCGCGGCCGTGGCGGCATGCGGTCGAGCACCTGCATCATCACCTGCACGGCCGTTTCGCCGGTGAACGGCGGCCGCGCGGTGAGCGTCTCGTAGAGCGTGGCGCCGAGCGCGTAGACGTCGCTGCGCGAGTCGAGCATGTCGTGCTGGCCGCGCGCCTGCTCGGGCGGCATGTACGGCGGGGTGCCCATCGTCACGCCGGTGCGCGTGATGCGCAGGTCGGTGGCGATGTCGCGCGCGAGGCCGAAGTCGACGATCATCGGCTCGCCGGTCTCGCGGTCGAGCAGGATGTTGCCGGGTTTGATGTCGCGGTGGATGATGCCGCGCTGGTGCGCGTAGTGGATCGCGCGCGAGACCTTGATCAGCAGCTTTGCGGCGTCGATGTCGGTGAGCGGGCCCTGCGTGCTGAGCCACTCGGCGAGCGACACGCCGTCGACGAACTCCATCGTGAACCACGTGAAACCGTCGGTCTCGCCGACCTCGAACACGCTGACGATGTTCGGGTGGCGCATCCGGCTGATGTGCGTGACCTCGCGGCGGAAGCGTTCGACGCGGTCGTCGAGCGGATCGTCGGGATCGACGAGCACCTTGAGTGCAACGACGCGGCCGCCGAGGTCGTTCTGTCGCGCGCGGTAGACGATGCCGTTGGGCGAACGCGAGAGTTCGGCCAGCAACGTGAACTTGCCGAACTGCGCCTCGTGTGCCGTGGCGTCGAGCTGCGGCGCCCACGCCACGGGCATGATCACCGGCGCCGCGTCGGCGCGGCCTGCGGCCGTCGCGGGCGCGGGAGTGGCTGAAGGAGTTGGTGCGCTGGTGCGGTCATCGTTCATGTGCGCGACGATGCCATACGCGCCGCCCGGCCGGAAGAACGCGGTGCGGCCGCATCAAACGAGCGCGGCCCGCGAGCGACGTGTGTCATCGCTCGCGGGCCGCGTGTGGTTCAACTCAGGGACCGATCACGGCACCGGGATGGTGGTCTCGTCAACGATGTTGAAGTTGTTGGTGCCCAAGGGGTTCGAGTTCGGGGCACCCGCGGTGGTGGTGTTGCCGTTCTCGGTCAGCAGGGTGGCGATATCGGCGTTGGCCGTGCGCCCGTTCTGCGGCATGTTGCCGAACGCCGCGCTCGGGTCGTCGGCACCCATTTCCAGCAGGCCGTTGCCGCCGCCATTGTCCCGCATCATGACGAAGTTCGGCGACTCGTTGTCGTAGACGACCACACGGTGGATCGCGCCGGCGGTTGCGGCACCGCGGAAGCCGAGCAGGAAGCCGTTGGGCACGGTGGACTCGAAGGTGTTGTCCCGCACGGTGGTGTTCATCACAGCGTTGTCAGCCGGGCCCATGCCGAGGCCATCGCCCTGGATGTTGCGGAGCGTGTTGTTCTGGAACAGCGTGTTGAAGGTGGCCGTGCCGTCCGACTGGATGCGTACGCCGTCCACATTCGCGGCGGCATCCCAGTTCTGGAACGTGTTGCCTTCGGCCATGGACGGGCCGCCAATGGTGATGTTGGCCGTCGGCGAGCCGCCACCCGTGCTGATGATGTCGATGCCGAAGTCCGGCGTAAGGCCGCCGGTGTGGCCATTGAAGGTGCAGCCGGTGATGTTGACCGTCGTGACGCTCGTGCCACCGATGATCATCTCCAGGCCGTCGTCGTTGATGTCCTGGATGGTGGTGTTGGTGATGGTCAGCGTGGCGGCGACCGCCGCGTTCGACGTGAAGTGCACGCCGTCGCTGGCACCGCCCTGCATGTTGCTGATCAGGCAGTCCGAGATCGTGACCACCGAGCCGTCATCCGGCGTCGCAACGCTGACGCCGTGCTCGGCGTTGCCGCCGCTGCCGACGTTGGTAATCGTGACGAAGCTGAGCGTCACATTGCCGCTGTTCTGGATGCGCACGGCCTGGTCCGGGCTGTTGCCACCCGCACCGGCGCCATCGATGACGAACCGGTTGCCCGCGTCGGTGCCGGCAATGGTGACGTTGCTGCAGTTGTCGATGACCACGCCATCGCTGGTGCCTCCTGCCGTCCACGCCAGACCGCCACCGGTGCTGGTGAGCATGAACGTGCCGGTCAGGTCCACGAGGTTGACGCCAATCGCGGCGTTGGCGGCAGCGCGCGACATCGTGACCGTGCCGAACGTGTAGTTGGCCGAGCCCGTGTTGCACGAGATGCCACTTCCGGTGGCCGCAGCCTGCGTGATGGATGTCGTGCCGCCGACCGTGAAGCTGCCGGTCAGGCTGGCGAGCAGCAGGCCCGAGGTGCCGCCACTGATCGTGATGTCGCCGAAGTTGTAGACCGCCGCACCACCGTTGCAATTGATGGCCTCGGCGCCCGGATTCGTGATCGTCATGGCGCCGGTGACGGTCAGGTTGCCGTCGATATTGGTGCACGACAGCCCGGTCGCACCGCCAGTGGAGGCGATCGAATCGACAGTGATGGCCACCGTGCCGCCCGTGATGTTGAACGAGCGCCCGTTGCCGGTGAAGTCCACCGAGTTGACCGTGAGGGCGCCGACCGCGTTGCCGAAGATGCCGGAACCGGTGGTGTCGCCGACCGTGAGGCCGCGAACGGTGTTGTCCGCGCCGAGCGTGACACCCACGCCGCCACCATTGGTGATGACCGGCCGGGTCGTCGCCGTGATCAGCGTGATCGCGTTGACGACCAGATCGACGCCCGCCCCGATCAACTGCTGGCTGTCGAGCAGCGTGATGCCGCCGGTGTAGTTGCCGGCGCCCGGCGCAACGTGGATGAAGTCGCCGGCCGCGTCGGTGGCGTTGGCTGTGTAGGTGGCCAGCGAGGTGAACGGGTCGGCCGACGTGCCGATGTTGGCGCCGGCCGAGGAACTGTCGATGTACCAGACCATGTTGGTGACGTTGATCGTCACCGTGCCGACGGCGGCCGGGCCGACGGTGTTGTTGATCGTGTACGTGAACGAGTCGCTGGCAGTGCGGTCGCCGGCCACCGCAATGTAGGTGAAGCTGCCGTCAGCGTTGACGTTGACCGTGCCGCCGTTCACGCTGTTGGCGTCGAAGGCCGTGACCGACAGGCCGCCGCCGGTGTCGTTGTTGAGCACACCGTTGGCCGCGTTGACCGTCAGCAGCGTGTTGCCGATGGCGTCGTAGGTGTCGTTGTTGGCAATCGGCGCCGACTCGGTCACGACGGCGAGGTCGTAGTTGAGCGTGGCGGTCTTCGAATTGGCGTCGGTCACCGTGATGTCGAAGTTCTGCGACTCGACCACCGTCGGCGTACCCGACACGGTGCCGGTGTTGGTGTCCAGCGTCAGGCCGGTGGGCAGCGTGCCGGCCGAGACCGACCACGTGTACGGCGTCTTGCCGTTGGCGGCCGTCCAGGTGCGCGAGTAGGGCGCGTTGATGTTCGCGTCGGGCGAGATCGCGCCGGCCGCCGGCGAGGTGATCGTCGGCGGGTCGTAGACGTCGATCATGAACGTCCGCATCGACGTGTTCGTGTTGTTGTCCGTGACCGTGATCTCGAAGCTGAAGTTGCCGGCCGCGGAGAGCGTGCCGTCGATCGTGCCGGCGTTGGTATCCAGCGTGAGGCCGGTGGGCAGGGCGCCGGTGGTCACGGCAAACGTGTACGGCGTCGCGCCGCCACTCACCGAGATCGTCATCGTGGAGAAGACATCGCCGTTGTAGACGTCCGACTGCTGGCCGGCCGCGGGGGCCGTGATCACCGGCAGGTCCACCACGTCGAGCGTGTAGGCCAGCGTGTCGGTCTGCGAGTTGGCGTCCGTCACGGTCACGCTGAACGACGTGCTCTGCACGACAGTGGGCGTGCCGCTGAGCACGCCGGTGCCGCTCGCCAGCGACAGGCCCGTGGGCAGCGCGCCGGCCGACACCGACCACGTGAGCGGCGCCTTGCCACCACTGGCCGTGAAGTTGACCGGGCCGTACGCGGCGTTGAGCGGCGCATCCGACAGCGCACCCGCGCCCGGCGCCGTGATCGTCGGCAGGTTGAAGATGTCAATCGTGTAGTTGCGCGTGTCGGTGTCCAGGTTGTTGTCGGTCACCATGATCGTGAACGAGAAGTTGCCGGCGGCCGTCGGCGTGCCGCTGAGCACGCCGGTCGCACCCACCAGGTTCAGTCCGGTCGGAATCGCGCCGGCCGACACCGAGAAGGTGTACGGCGTCTGGCCGCCCGCGGCCGTGAAGGTCACGCCGGCATAGTTGACGGTGTTGTAGCCTTCGGTCAGCGCGCCCGCGGCCGGGCCGGTGATGACCGGCAGGTCAACCACGGCCAGGGTGTAGCTGCGCGTGTCGGTGCGGCCGTTGGCGTCGGTGATGCGCACATCGAAGCTGCTGTTGCCGAGCACGGTCGGCGTGCCGTTGAGCACACCGCTGCTGGTGTTCAGCGACAGGCCGGTGGGCAGCGTGCCGTTGAGCACCGACCAGGTCAGCGGGGCCTTGCCGTTGGCGAAGGTGAAGTTGACCGGGCCGTAGGCCGAGTTCTGCACCGCGTTGGGCAGCGCACCGGCGGCGGGCGCAGTGATGGTCGGCAGCGTGAACGTATTGATCGTGTACGCGCGCGTGTCGGTCGCCGCGTCGGCGTCCATCAACTGCACGGTGAACGAGAAGTTGCCGTTGGCGGTCGGCGTACCGGTCAGCGCGCCGGTGTTGGGGTCGAGCGTCAGACCAGTCGGGAGCGTGCCGACCGTAACCGTCCAGTTGTAGGGCAGGGTGCCGCCGGAGCCCGTGAACGCGCGGTTGTAGGCGATCGTCTGATAGCCGTCAGTGAGCGTGCCGGCGGCCGGCGAGGTGATGCCCAGCTGCGGGAAGTTGATCGTGACCTTGCAGCCGACCAGCAACAGGGCAAGCGCGAGCGCCGTGACAGTACGTGCCGCGAACGATCGGGAAAAATTCGACGCAACGGACATGGCGGCCTCGCTGGGTGGGACAGTCAGGCACAGGAGAGATGTTGGGACTTCAAACGATGTCCGATCCAGCCGGTCCGGTCAAGTGTTGTTCAAGCATCGCTGGAGCAATCAGTTACACATCTTCATGCTTGCCATCCGCCGCCCGGCGTGCGAAGCCGCTCGGCATCCGGTGGCCGGCCGATCCCATGCAATCCGACAATCGCGACCTGCTGGTGGACGGCCTCGGCCGACTCGGCCTGCGCCTGGACGAGCGCCGGCTTGCGGCGCTGGTCGCCTATCACGACCTGCTGCTGCAGACCTGCGCCGACGGGCTGAACCTCACCGGCATCCGTGACGAGCGCGAGTCGGTGGTGGCCAACCTGCTGGACTCGCTGGCGCCACTGTCGCTGCTGGACCTGCCGGCCGAGGCCCCGCGCGATCAGCGGGGCGGGCTGACGCTGGCCGAGGTCGGCGCGGGCGGCGGGCTGCCTGGGCTGCCGTTGGCCGTGGTGCTGCCGCCGTCGGTGGTCGAGGTCGCGCTGATCGAATCGAAGGAGAAGAAGTGCGTGTTCCTGCGCGCGGCCGCGGCCGCGATGCAACCCTCGATCGCGCCCCGGCGCATCGAGGTCCGGCGCGAAGACGCCATGACCACGCCGTACCAGTACGACCGGCTGGTGTTCCGCGCGTTCGGACCGCTCGCCACCATCGTGCGCCTGTCGGATCGGCTGCTCGCGCCGGGCGGCATGGCCGTCGCCTGGAAGGGCCGGCGCGCGCGCATCGACGAGGAACTCGCGGCGCTGCCGGAAGGCCGGCGCGAGGCAATCCGGATCGTGCCGGTGACGGTGCCGCACCTGGCTGCCGACGAGCGTCATGCCGTGATCATCCGATGATCGACGGCGGCAGGCAGCACGACCGTCCGCCAGAAAAAAAGTGATCCCGCAGCCGGCAGGAATGCTGAACGAACCACGCTGCGGGTGTGCCTTCCGCATGGCGTCCGACCATGCTACACACCCGCCTCCGCGCTCGCCCCGCCGCAGCGTCACCGTCCCCGGGCACCAGCACCGCAACATGCGCATCCACCCCACGGCCGTTGTTGATCCCAAGGCAGAACTGGGAGAGGATTGCGAAGTCGGCCCCGGCGCCGTGATCGAAGCGGACGTGGTCGTCGGCAAACGCTGCATCATCGGCCCGCACGCGTTCATCGGCCGCTACTCGCGCCTCGGCGACGACAACAAGCTGCACATCGGCGCCGTGGTCGGCCACGTGCCGCAGGATCTCAGCTACGACGCCAAGGCCATCACCTACCTGAAGGCCGGCAACGGCAACGTCTTCCGCGAGTACTGCGTGATCCATCGCAGCGCCAAGGAAGGCGGCGCGACGATCATCGGCGACCGCAACTTCTTCATGAACCACAGCCACGTCGGGCACGACACGCGCTTCGGCAGCGAGATCATTCTCGGCGCCAGCGCGTTGCTCGCCGGCTACGTCAACGTCGGCGACCGCGCCTACATCTCGGGCAACACGGCCGTGCACCAGTTCTGCCGTGTCGGCCGGCTCGGCATGCTGCGCGGCGTGAGTGGCGTGAGCATGGACATTCCGCCGTTCTGCATTGCCGACAACCACAACCAGCTGCGCGGTATCAACGTGGTCGGCCTGCGTCGTGCCGGCATTTCGGACAAGTCGCGCGAGGCGTTGCGCACGGTGTTCCGTCTGTTGTTCCGCAGCGGTGATGCGCTGGTCGAGGCGATCAACAAGGTGGCGGCCGGCGAGTACGGCAAGATCAACGAGGTGGTCGAGTTGCTCAACTTCTGCCGTGAGAGCAAGCGCGGCATTGTCTCGTGGCGCAACGCCGAGAATGGCGGTTCGCCGGACGCGAGCACCGACAACGGCGGTGAAGAAGACTACTGAGCACCGCGCGCGGTGACGGGGTGACGGGTTTCGAAACGTCGAGCGCGCCGTCGCGAGCGGCGTCTGCTCCCCTGCAGCTTGAAGCCCACGGGCTGCTGCCCGTGGGTAACCGCGATCGACAACCGACCCCCGATCCTGCGACACACCTTGCGACGCGGACCACGGTTCATACCACCGGGCATATTTTTCTGTTTGACAAGTTGATTTCAAGTGGTACAATTCTTGGTGGTGATCTGCCGACCGGCCGTATCGGAGCTGGTTCGGGCCACCATGCCGATGCTGATGCGGATTGCGTGCCGGGTGCCGCGCCTGTTGAGCGCCCATGATCGCCGTCGCGAGGTTCTTTTCACGACTCTCGCGGCCGTGATTCCTTGCACCACGCACGCGCAAGCCGCCGCTGCTGCGGAGAGATTGCAACTCCAACCCGGAAGCCGGGACCGCTGACGGTCCGTCTCGTGTCGCGTCGCGCCCGGAGGGTGATTTTCCCTCGAGGACTCCGAATGCGTCCCTCGCGATGGACACCAGGACATGGATGGATGGACTTCGACGTCGCACCACACTTCATGACCACCCGGTTTCGAGCTTGAAGGCGCCCATACGAGCCTTCTCTCAGCTTCACTCACGTTCAAAAACGCACAGAAACGCACAACAATGACCACCACCGACCCCAACAACGCCAAGCCCAAGCCCACCTCGAATGCGCGAATCGAAGCCAACCGCCGCAACGCGCAACGCTCCACCGGTCCTCGCACGGCCGCCGGCAAGGAACGCTCCAGCCGCAACGGCTGGCGCCACGGACTGACCGCCACCAATGTTGTGGCGCCTGGCGAGGACGCCGCCGCGTTCGACCACTACCGCCTGGACATGCGCCTCTCGCTCCAGCCGGCCAACTCGATGGAGGAGGATCTCGTCGAGCGCATCGTCGTCACCGGCTGGAAGCGCCGCCGCCTCGAAGCCTGGGAGCAGCGCGTGTTCAACGGCGACGAGTTCAACCAGCGCGAGTTCGACAACCTGCTCCGCTACCGGCGCACGATCGATCGCGAGTACCACGCGAGTGTGGCCGACCTGGACCGGATGCAGAAGAACCGTGATCGTGCCAATCGCATCGAGAGCGAGGGGAAGATGGTGGAGTGGTCGGAGGGCAAGGAGTCCACGCCGTTCTCGCTGAAGCAGTCGGTGGCCTTCATGATGATGCTGTTCGCCAAGGTGCGCCGCGACCGCCTCAAGAAGGACCGCGACGCCCAGGGCCCGCAACCCGCGCATCCCGCCCCCGTACCCGCCGCCGCCAAACCGGCCCCGGTGGCCGATCCGAAGCCCGAGGAGGAGGTTGACGAAACGAACCCATTCAACCGCATGGTGCTCGACATGCCCGGCGTGCGTCGTGAGGATTGCCTCGTGGCGCCGGGTGGATTGCTCATTCCGCCGATGCCGGCGTGACGTGAAACGAGCGAGTGGTTCGACGTGTGGTGCAGGCTTCCAGCCTGCATCCGGCTGTGGTGCAGGCTT